>JAZNNA010000045.1:0-11366 GCA_045580065.1 Eubacteriales bacterium | reverse complement strand
TTATACGGCAAATCCTACGTGAGCAAGAAGGGCTTGTTCCTTGATGATAAAAAAGCCGAGGAAATTTGGGAAGCAGAAGAATTTTCGCTTAAAGGGAAATCAAAATCCAAATGGCTTGCTTACTATATGGGAGTTCGTTCTGCCGTGTTTGACGAATGGGTAAAGCAACAAATGGCAGATGCTCCAAATGCCGTGGTTATGCATATCGGTTGCGGAATGGATAGTCGCGTCATAAGAGTAGGAACTGATAATCATAAGTGGTACGACGTGGATTTTTTAGAAGTTATTGAAGAAAGAAAACGCTACTATGCCGAAACAGATGATTACCAAATGATTGCTGGCGATGCAAGAGACTGCGGCTGGTTGACAGCCATCCCGGAAAATAGATCCGCCATCGTCGTTATGGAAGGCGTGAGTATGTACTTGACCGTAGATGAGATGCAAAATTTAGCAGATAGCCTTTGCTCTCATTTTGAAAGCATTATGCTTTTGGTGGATGCTTATACTTCTTTTGCCGCTAAAATGTCAAAGCGAAGAAACCCTATAAATGATGTAGGTGTAACCAAGGTTTACGGTATAGATAAACCACAAGCTTATCAAACCGAGAAGCTTGCCTTTGTAAAAGAACATACAATGATACCCGGAAAATACATAGAAGAGTTAAAAGGATTTGAAAGGTTTATTTTTGCTAAGCTCTATGCGGGTGGATTCTCAAAAAAGCTCTATCGTTTGTATGAATATCAAAAGAAGTAATCGTCAAATTCCAATTTATAGGGAAGGAGCACAAAGTATGAAGATCGTAATCGTTGGAGGTGTGGCAGGCGGTGCTACTGCCGCAGCCCGCATCCGCAGACTTGACGAGCAGGCCGAGATCGTGGTGTTCGAGCGCTCGGGCTATATTTCATACGCAAACTGCGGCTTGCCTTACTATATCGGCGACGTGATCGCCGACGAGGAGGAGCTGACGCTCCACACGCCCGAAAGTTTCTTTTCTCGCTTTCGCGTGACGGTCAAGACCCGTCACGAGGTCACGGCGATCCATCCCGACCGCAAGACCGTTACGGTCAAAAGGATGGCAGACGGTACGAGTTTCGAGGAAAAATACGACAAATTGCTCCTCGCCCCCGGTGCCAAGGCTATCCTGCCACAGGTGCAGGGAATCGACAGCGAAAGGTTGTTCACGCTCCGCACCGTAGAGGACACGCTGCGCATCAAAAGCTATATCAAGGCGCACCGTCCGCGCTCGGTCATTCTCGCGGGCGGCGGCTTTATCGGTGTGGAGCTTGCCGAAAATCTCACGGAGCTTGGCATGGATGTGACTGTTGTGCAACGCCCAAGGCAATTGCTCACCCCGTTTGACGCGGATATGGCGGCGTTTTTTCACGCAGAAATGCGCCGACACGGGGTCAAGCTCTTGCTTGGCAGATCTGTCATAGGCTTTGCCGAGGCAGATCGGAGTGTCGCCGTGCAGCTTGACTGTGATGAAACGCTGCGCGCGGATATGGCGATCCTCGCCCTTGGTGTTACGCCCGATACCGCACTTGCGAAGGAGGCAGGGCTTGCCCTTGGCATCAAGGGCAGCATCCTTGTGAACGACAAAATGGAGACCTCGGTGCCCGATATCTATGCCGTGGGTGATGCCGTACAGGTAAAGCACGCCGTTTCGGGTGAGGACACCCTCCTCTCTCTCGCAGGTCCTGCCAACAAGCAGGGGCGCATTGCCGCGGACAACATCTGCAGCAGGGAAAGCCGCTATCACGGCTCACAGGGCAGCTCGGTCATCAAGATCTTCGATCTGACCGCCGCCACCACGGGTCTGAGTGAAAATGCTGCCAAACGGTGTGAGTTTTCGGTGGATAAGGTCATTTTGTCGCCCATGAGCCACGCGGGCTATTACCCGGGCGGCAGCGTGATGACGATGAAGGTGATCTTTGAAAAGGAGACCTACCGCCTGCTTGGCGCGCAGATCGTGGGGCGTGAGGGCGTGGATAAGCGCATTGACGTGTTGGCCACCGCCATTCACGCGGGGGTGAAGGCAACTGAATTGAAGGATTTGGATCTCGCCTACGCGCCGCCCTATTCCTCGGCCAAGGACCCCGTCAATATGGCGGGCTTTATGATCGACAATATTGCAAGCGGTACGCTGAAGCAGTGGCACGTGGAGGAGCTTTCTGCTCTTTTGCGGCGTAGTGACGTCACCCTGCTGGATACCCGCACCCGCCGCGAGTATGCCATGGGACATATCGAGGGTTTTGACAATATCCCTGTGGATGAGCTGCGCGAGCGGCTTGCCGAGGTGCCGCAGGGCAAGCCGGTGTACGTGATCTGCCAAAGCGGTCTGCGGAGTTATATCGCCACCCGCATTTTGGAGGGGAACGGCTATACCGCCTACAATTTCTCGGGCGGCTACCGCTTTTTTGCCACCGTCATGCAGGATCGCGCTCTTACCGCACGCGCTACCCCCTGTGGGATGGATGAATAAAAGGAGTATCAGCATGAACTTTACCGAAATTGCAGAACAAAGACAGTCCTGCCGCAGCTATGATTCCACCCGCGCCGTGTAAGGGGAGAAGCTGGATGCGATTGAAAATTGAAAACGCCATGACAAAGCAAGAACTGTTTGATTTGTGCTTAAATCTGTACAACACCTCGCCCGATTACCCGTTTGACGATGATCTTGAAACGGCGGTGCTGCGGCATGGGGACACGCGCAAGTGGTATGCCATCGTGATGCGCGTGCCGCGGTGCAAATTCGGGCAGGCAAGCGACGAGGTCATTGACGTGGTGAACCTCAAGCTGCCGACCGAGATGTTTGGCTCCTTTGGCGCCGCCGAGGGTGTCTATCCCGCCTATCACATGAACAAGCTGCATTGGATCTCGGTGCTTTTGCCGGATGCGCCCGATGACGTGGTGCGCTTCCTTTTGAACGCCAGCTTTGAGATCACGCGCGCCAAAAGACAAGCAAAATAAGAGCACCCCCGAGCCACAAAATGTCCCTCGGGGCTTTCTTTGAAAAAGAGGAACGCTTTCCAATGGCACTCCTCGTTGCGCAAGGCGTGCAGCTGAAGCTGATCCAATAGTGGCTTGGACATAGTAATATCTCTACCACGGCGAACATCTTTCAATGTGCCACATGGACGCCTATAGCACCTTCCAATGCGCCATGACCATTGACGAAGCGTTGGGGGAGGGGAAATAAATTTAAAGGCTTGGAAAACAATGCTTTCCAAGCCTTTAAATATTACAGAATATTAGCAATAATCATCTATGCTATCTCCGCCAGTCCACTCCAAACCTTGTGCTAACACAAACTGCTTTTCTGCACCTTCCTCTGTGAAAAATGATCCTAAACTTGTGTGCAGGAAATATTCATTTTCGTATGTGATTTTAGCAAGTGCCAATGGTTTGATGGAGGAAGAAGTAGTGGTGATAATTAAGATCGCATCATTTTCAATTGTTACATACTTTACAATGTTAGAACTTCCATATTGATTAGTTGCAAATTCAGCGTTTTCTGACAAGTTTTTTGCATAGCAATCAATTGGATTACCTGATATCGTTGTAGGACAGAGAACAAAGTGCATAGGAGTTTTCCAGTTTTTTTGCTTTGCATTTGGAGTTAATGAATCGGTAATATTCGAGCGAATTTGAGGTAATCTAGAAGTGGTAGGGGGTGTGCCTTCTCTTTGGATTTGTGGTCGATTCGTCGGATTTGTCGTTTGCGGTCGAAATACCCATTCGCCCAATTGCGAGCGATTATCGCTTTGAGAAAGACTTTTTTTGGACTTCTGCTCGCTCCACTGTGTGAATTTTTCCAAACAAGCTTTGGCTTCTTCTTCGGTTACTCGACGCATCCAACTAATGTTAGGTTCGCTAAAGGCGTCACGGTAAGCTGCTGGATTTTTTAAAAATTCAGTTATGCTAACACCAGTACAATACTCAATTCTCGTTCTAGTAACAGGATTAAACACTACATTTTCCAATCTGGTTAACCATCTTAAATTACTTGGACGATTGTTTTGTTTGTTGGTGTCAATATGGTCTACAACATATTCATCGGTGGGAGGAGCACCGTGAAAAGCGGTGGCTACGATGCGGTGAATACGAACCGATGCAAGTTCCAAATAACCCGTTCGGTCGTTTAATTTTCCAAAAGTCCAAACATTATCGAGCTTTCGGGGCTTTTTTGATGGTGGAGTTTTTCTTAAAACTGCTCCGTTATCTCGCACCAAATATTCTTCGCCTTTGTAGACGCAAGTTTTTTCATCCAAGAAATCATTGACGCTAATCATTTGCTGCCCTCCGCATGAGATCAAAAAAGCCGCAAGGATATCCTTGCGGCTTTATGCGGCATAAAACCGCTTTGGCGGAGGAGGTGGGATTTGAACCCACGCGCCGCGTTAACGGCCTACGAGATTTCGAGTCACGCCTCTTCGACCACTTGAGTACTCCTCCAAATATTCAGTTGTCGGAATTTTGATAGAAAACTGTAGAGCAATCGCTTGCATTCTCTGCGCTTCAATTCCGTAAAAGCCAGATGCTGCAAGGGTTTTGAGAAATAAACTGTGACGAAGTCGGTTTTTTTCGAGTCACGCCTCTTCGACCACTTGAGTACTTCTCCGTAAAATATTGGGTTGTGTGAAATCACTCATATATTATACCACAAGCGCGAAGGAAAAGCAAGAGGGTTTTTGAAAAAATATAGCTTTCTTTCAAAAGTGAGTGCGCGCAGGCGGCTTGCGCGGCTTGCTGCTTTGAAAAAGCAGGATGGGGGAGAAAAATGCGCTTTTTGAAAAATGCGATAATTCAAACAAGAATATTAGAAAATATTATAATTCAAATTGGAAAAATAAAGAATAAAGTTGGAAAATAAAGAAAACCGCAAAATCTGCGTGAGGCAAACCTTGCGGTTTTTGATTTTGCAGCCGCCCTCGCGGCTTAAAGCTCGTTTTTAAAATAATCCTTTGCTCTTTGTACGTCCTTTTCGATTTGGGCCTGCAGCGCCGCGCGGTCTGCAAAGGCGCGCTCCGCGCGCAAAAAGCGCAGGAAGGAGATCTCCAGCTCCTTTTTGTAAAGGTCGCCGTTAAAATCAAACAGAAAGCTCTCGCAGGTCACGTCCTCGCCGTCGTCAAAGGTCGGGCGCGTTCCCACGTTGCAAATTCCTTTGTAAGTGCGCCTTCCCACGCGCGCCATCACGGCATATACGCCGTGCGCGGGGATCACGCTCCCTTCGGGGAAGAAAAGATTGGCAGTAGGCGTTTCCATCTCTCGCCCCACCTGCTTTCCACTCTTTACCACAGCGCAAAGCGTGTAGGGGCGTCCCAGCAGCCTTGTGGCATCCTCGGGATGCCCACGCTCCAGCATACAGCGGATTGCCGAGGAGCTGACGGTGATCTGCCCGTCTGTCACGGGGGGGACCACTGCAACCTCGCATTGCGGCTGTGTGCCAAGCCAGGCGCGCAGATCCTCGGCTCTGCCGGCGCCGCCCTTGCCAAAGGTATAGTTAAAGCCGCACACCGCGATCTTGCAATGCAGCTTGCCGATCAGCACGTCCTTTACAAAATCCTCGGGCGAGAGATCGCGCAGCTCCGCAAAATCACAAAGCACGATAAACTGAAGCCCCTGCTCGCGCAGCAGCTTCATCTTTTTTTGGTTGTCGATCAGCTGCGGCACGGGGGAGCCCAGTACAGCCGAGGGATGCTTGGTAAAGCAGAAGGCAGCAAGGGGCAGGCGGGGGGAGCGCTTGGCGTTCAGTCGCTTCAGCTCGGCGATCAGGGCCTGATGGCCGCGATGCACGCCGTCAAAGTTTCCAAGCACAAGACCGCATGCAGAAAAACCGTCGTAGACCTCGCCCGTGCGCAAATGAATGATCTGCAAGTCACTTTCCCCCTTTCATCCGTTTTCCTTATCATTATAACGGATTGCGCCGGATTTTGCAAGAGGAAAAAAACAAATGTCTAAAAAATGCGAAGGTGTTGACACCGGTCCTTGTCCATGGTATAATAAAATATTACAAAGGATCGCAAAGGAAAGGGGGAGAGCAGCGTGTCCGATCAGCGCAAAAATGAAAATTTAGACGACTTTTGGGACCTTTCCGCCCTTTTACCGCAGAGCGCAAAAAAGAGTGCCGCGACTGTGGGGCGCTCCGCTACTAAGGCACGGGATACCGAGGCCGTGGAGATCGTGGCGGCACCCCCGAGGGCAGGTGCCCTTTCCGAGGTGTATTTCACCGAGCATCCCGTTTCCTCGCAGAACGCCCCCCCACAAAAGCAGGAGCCGGAGCTTTGCTACCGCCCGCAGAACACGCTTTTGCACGAGGTGCGCATCTACGCGTGGCGCACACAATACGATTATTACGAGCAATTTCGGCAACACGCTATCCGTTTTTATGACCGTGAGGGCACTCCAACGCCCCCCGTTGACTTCTTTTCCTATATGCCGCAATACACCCAGCTGAACGCCGCCCAGCTTGCCTACTATCTCTGGTGGCGTACAAGCTTCAGGCGCGGCGTTTGCCTTCCTTGCGCCTTTTCCTATCTGCTGCTTTATCTTTACGAGCTGATCAATCTGGGCGACCATATGTCGCCCGCCGAGGGGCAAGCAAGCATGCTGCGGCTCTGGCTTTCCTACAGGGAGGCGCATCCAAGGCTGGATCCCCTGGTGCGCGAGTGGCTTTGTGACTACTCGCTGCTTTACCGTCTACCCGCTCCCGCGCTGCCAAAAGGGGAGTACCGTGCGCTGCTTTCTGCGTGCCGCCTGAAGGAATTCTACCTCTCACCCCAAGGCGATGAGAGCGCTCTTGTCAGCGCTGTGCTGCTGTTTTGTAACAATTACGACTATACCAAAAGCAAGTTTTATACCGCTGAAAGTGCGGCGGAATACCACCGCGTGCTGCGCGGTGCCGTGGAGATCGCCATGGACTATCTGCGCGAGCGCTTTGGAGAAAAGCTGATGGGCGAGCAGGGGATCAGCACCGTGTCGCGTGACACCTTCACCGGTGCGATCTGCTCTTATCGTATCCGCCGCCGTATCGAGGTGGACTACACCTCTTTTTCTCACACGCACGAGCTGCGTTACGTGATCAGCGACGTGCTGAAATACGCCGAAAACGCCCTACGTGCTGCCAAAAACATCAAATCCCGCCTTTCTATCTATGCCGTTGACGTTGCCTTGCGCGAGCGGCTGGATGCCTACCTTGCCGTGGCAGCGCCCAAGCGCACGCGCGCCGCTGCCTCTCCCCAAAGGGAGCAGATCCCGGAATATGAAAAGCGCTATGATCTGCCCCGCGTTGTCCCCTCGGCGCAGCGTGCTGCTGAGATTGAGAAAGCATCCTGGCAAACCACAAAACGCCTGGTAGAAGCGTTTGAAGAAACCTCTGAAAAGCAGGATATCCCCTATAACGGTGCGAGTTTTTTTGAAAAAACGCAAGAACTACCCCCGCAGCCACAAAACGCGGAAAAATCTATGCAAAAATCACCTTTCCCGGGGGACGTACCCGGGGAAAACGCAGAAAATGGCGAGGAAAGCACCCTTTTGGGCGCTCTTGGCGACCTGTGCGAGTTTTTGCGGCTGTGCGATGTGGGCGACGTTGCCGCGCAGCGTACATTTGCGGCAAGAAAGGGCCGGATGCCGGATGCCATCGTTGACGAGATCAACACCGTCGCCGGTGATCTGCTGGGCGACATTTTGCTACAGGACGCGGCAGGCGGAGGCTTTGCCGTGATCGACGAGTATCGTGAGCTTTTGATAAGCGAAGGAGTTTTATAATATGGAAAACACTCAAAAAACGCGCGTTCCGCGCCGCATTCTTTCCTCGCTGCTGTCCTCGGTATCTGCGGGCGTTGTGCCGCGCGCTGGGGCACCGTATATTGCCATTGGGCGCCACGACGAGATCGCCGCGCTGCTCTCGGATCTGGAAAATATCGGTGACGGCGGCTCGGCCATGCGCTTTCTGATCGGCCGCTACGGCAGCGGCAAAAGCTTTTTGATGCAGCTGATCCGCGGCTATGCGCTGGAGCGCGATTTCCTTACCGCCGATGCCGATCTTTCCCCCGAGCGCAGGCTCTATGGCACGGGGGGCAGCGGCCTTGCCACCTACCGCGAGCTGATGAAAAACCTTGCCTCAAAGTCATCGCCCGATGGGGGAGCGCTCCCCCGCGTGATCGCGCGCTGGATCGGTACGCTGCAGGCCGAGGTGGGTGATGACCCCGACGGCACGCGCCTGCGCGATGCGGTGATGCACACCCTGCGCGACGTGGAATTTATGGTGGGCGGCTTTGACTTTGCCCGCGTGATCAGCGCCTATTACCGCGCGTATCTGGCAGGGAATGACGAGCTGATGTCCGCAGCACTTTGCTGGCTGCGCGGCGAGTTTACCTCAAAGGTAGAGGCGCGGCGTGCGCTGGGGTTCCACGTTTCCGTGATCATTGATGACGAGAACTGGTACGATTTTATCAAGCTGTTTGCGGTGCTGGGGCGCAAGATCGGCTATCGCGGGCTTGTGGTGTTTGTGGACGAGTGCGTCAATTTGTATAAGATCACCCACCGCGTCAGCCGCGAGAACAATTACGAAAAGATACTTTCTATGTTCAACGACGCGCTGCAGGGCAAGGCTGAGGGGCTTTTGCTGGTGCTTGGCGGCACGCCGCAGTTTTTGGAGGATCCGCGCCGCGGGCTCTTCAGCTACGAGGCGCTGCGCAGTCGCCTTTGCGACAGCCGCTTTGCGGATGCAGAGTTCCGCAACCTCATCGGCCCTGTGATCCGTCTGCGCCGCCTTTCCGAGGACGAGCTTTATGCGCTGATCGTGCGCGTGAGTGCCCTGTATGCCGAATATTACGGCGTGCAGCCCCGCATCACCGAGGCACAGCAGCTGCGCTTTTTGGAGATCTGCATGGCGCGCGCCGGGGCAGACGTGATGATCACGCCGCGTGAGATCCTGCGCGACTATATGACGGTTTTGAATATTCTGATGCAAAACGAGGATGCGGATTTCGAGCGCATCGTCAAAAAGGTGGCAGGGGAGATGCCCACCGCCACCCCTGCGGAGCAAAAGCCGCAAGCGGAGTTTGACCCCGAGGACATTATTTTGTGAAAGGAGCAGCAATGAGCGAGGCAGACCGCATTTTCGAGCGCTTCCCCCCATTTGTGCAGGAGTATATCTATGCCAACGGCTGGGAGTCGCTGCGCGCCGTACAGCTTGCTGCGGCAAAAACTATTCTGGATAGCGACCGCCATCTGCTGCTGACCTCGGGTACGGCAAGCGGCAAGACCGAGGCGGCCTTCTTTCCCATTCTCACCACCCTTTGCGAGGCCCCCTCGCGTAGCGTGGCGGTGCTGTATATCGCCCCCCTCAAAAGCCTGATCAACGATCAGTTTGGGCGCATGGAGCAGCTGCTGCAGCAAAGCGGCATTGACGTCACACACTGGCACGGCGACGTTTCCGCCTCGCATAAAAAGCGCCTGCTTGATCATCCAACGGGTATTTTACAGATCACCCCCGAGTCGCTTGAGGCAATGCTTTTGCACCGCTCCAACGATATTCCGCGTCTGTTTGGCGATCTGCGCTTTGTCGTGATCGACGAGGTGCATACCCTGACGGGCAGCGATCGCGGCAATCAGATCCAATGCCAGCTCTCGCGCATCGCGCATTTGATCGGCAAAACGCCCAGACGTGTCGGCCTTTCCGCTACCGTAGGCGATCCGCAGGCGGTTGCCGCGTGGCTTGCGGGGGATAGTGGCATCGGGGTGGACGTGCCGGAAATTCCACCGGAGAGCCTGCGCTGGCGGCTGGGGCTGGAGCATTTCTTCTTCCAAAACCCTGAAAAAGAGCAGTCAGATGACAAAAAGCCCCTGGACGGTACGAAAAAACCGGCAATCGATGCAGGATATGAATATATGTATGACTGCGTGAAAAGCAAAAAATCGCTGGTGTTTTCTAATTCTCGTGAGGAAACCGAGTATATCACCGCCACCCTGCGCCAGATCGCGGCCGCACGTGGCGAGCGGGATATCTTTCTCATCCACCACGGCAACCTTTCTGCCGCCCTGCGCGAGGATGCCGAGCTCAAGATGAAGGATGAGGAGTGCCACGCCGTGACCTGTGCCACGGTCACTATGGAGCTTGGTATTGACATCGGGCGCCTGGAGCGCGTGCTGCAAAGCAACGCGCCCAACGCGGTTTCCACCTTTCTGCAGCGCTTGGGTCGCTCCGGCAGAAGGGGACAGCCGCCTGAGATGATGATGGTGTTCCGCGAGGAGGATCCTCTCCCCAACACGCCCCTGCCGCAGCTTGTTCCGTGGGGGCTTTTGCAGGCGATCGCCGTGGTACAGCTCTATCTGGAGGAGCGGTTTATCGAGCCGCCTCGCCTTAAGAGCAAGCCCTGGAGCCTGCTGTTTCACCAAACGCTTTCCGTGCTTGCTTCAGGCGGCGAGCTGCCTCCTGCGCGCCTTGCCGCGCGTGTGCTTTCGCTGCCACCCTTTGCCGCCGTCGGCAAGGAGGAGTACCGCACGCTGCTGCTCTCTATGCTGCAAAACGACTTTTTGCAAATGACCGAGGAGAAGGGGCTGATCGTGGGACTTGCCGGCGAGCGGCTGCTCAATAGCTTTCAGTTTTACGCCGTATTTAAGGATAGCGAGGATTTTACCGTTCGCGCCGGCGATCCGGAAAAGGGAAGTGCCGAGGAGATCGGCACCATCACCACGCCCCCGCCCGTTGGCGACCGCTTTGCGCTTGCCGGGCGCGTGTGGGAGGTGGAGGAGCTGGATATCCCCCGAAAATTGGTATACGTGCATCCGGTTTTGGGCAAAATGCAGGTTTCCTGGCCGGGGGATTACGGCGAGATCCACACCAAGATTTTAGAGCGGATGCGCCGTGTTTTGCAGCAGGATACCGTGTATCCTTATCTCAAGCCCAACGCCGCTCATCGCCTTGAGGTGGCGCGCAAGCTGGCGCGCAATACCGGCCTTGCCGAGCATGCGCTTTTGCATCTCGGTGGCTCAACGTGGTGCCTGTTCCCGTTCCTTGGCACGCGCTCCTTCCGCACCCTGCGTCGCTTTCTTACCGCGCATGCGGGGGAGCTTGGTATCAGCGGGATCGAGTTTGAGGGCTGCCGCTATATCAGCTTTCATATGCAAAATACCCGCGAGGAATTTCTCGCGCGCCTTGCAGCCGCGGCGGCAGGTGGCATCGACCGCTACAGCCTTGTGTTCCCCTCGGAGCAGCCGCTGTTTGATAAGTACGATGCCTTTATCCCCGGCGAGCTTTTGCGCTCTGCTTACGCCTGCGACCGCCTTTGCCCCGAGGAGGTGGAGGCGCGCATTGCTGCTTGGACCAAATAACAAAAAACGCCCCACGTGGGGCGTTTTTT
>JAZNNA010000044.1:0-10491 GCA_045580065.1 Eubacteriales bacterium | reverse complement strand
ATGAAAACACCAGCTTTTCCCACAACCAATTCCGCGAGCGCTATCATTGCTCCCCCTCCAAATGGCGCAAGAGCAAGCGCGCTGAGCAGCAACCGCAAGCATAAAAAAAGAGCCGACCGCGGTCGGCTCTTTTTTTATCAGGAATTTCCGCAACGGCATTTGCCACCGGCACCGTTTCCACTCACCGAGGCAGCGCCCGTGTCGATCGCGCAGAATTCTGCTGCGGGAAACGGAATATTCTGAAAGGTTGCGCAAGGGTCGTCCTCGCTGCTGGCAACGCACTCCTTTTCGGGCAGACAGTATTCGCTACCGCTGATCAGAAGCTGACCGTTGCGCACCAAGCGGATCACCGAGAAAAAGCCAAGCGAAACGGCAAGATAGCGTCCGGCATCCTCCCCGTCCACAAGCCCACCGTTCATGCAGCTGCAGATCGGCTCGGGAATATCACAGCAGCAACAGCAGCAGCTGCATTGGCTGGCAGAATCCAGAATGCGGGCACCAAGCACGATGGGCTCCAGCACCTCTACCACAGCCTCAGGGTTCTTTTGCGCGCAGCAAACAAGCTCGGGAATGCTGCAGTAGCCGCCGCTTTCCGCGCTGCGGAATACGTTGACGTTGCTCTCGCCACCGTAGAGCACCACGCGCTTTTCCACAACGGCAACGCCTTCAAACTCCTGGGTCACGCCCAAGGGAACGCACACCTCAAAGGTGCAGGTGACATAGAACTTGATATCTACCGAATAAAAGCCGCTGTTGAATTGGATGCCCTGCGTGACAATATTTGCACCGCTGATGCACGCTTTTTTCACGCGCACGCTCCCGGTGCGGGAGATCAGCTCCTGGCCGCAGGGGGTCAGATAGACTCGAACGTCCTCAAAGCAATCTCTGTCGCGGCAGGCATCCAGGATCCTGCCGGCTTCGATACCAAAGGTCTCACGCCCTGCAGCACCGCCGCCCAAACAAGAAAATTTATTATCTGCCATAGGAAAAACAGTTCCTCCTTGTGAGAATTCAGAGCAAAAGGGCTCTTCCCTAATATCCTATGCAGTTTTTGGCAAACCGTGTCGAGAAAGCCTTATTCCATCACAAAGAAATATCTCCCCTGCGCGATCACGCGCCGCCTTTCCGGCAAAAGCTCTACGTAAGGTAGCAGCGCCGGCTCGGCGATCACAAGCGTTGCCGCCTGATTTTCTATGCGGATCTCTGCGTGTACCACGGGGCCGTGCGCCCCAACGATCACTCGATCCGCCGTGCAGGCGTGTATCCGCCCCGCATTTGCAGAAAACTCGTCAAAGGAAGCGGCGTGATAACAGACAGATTGCTTTCCATAGGAAAGCAGCAAGCTAAAGGTTGGTTGCACCGAGCGCTTTTCGTAAAGTGGATATGAGAGGGCGAATTCCCCCTTTTCAAAAATGCCGACCGGCAGCTGATGCAAAAAGACGTTGACCTTGATCCCCCGCTTCTGCGCCATAGCAAGTAATTGCTTTTGTATCGCCATATCCTGCTCGCTCAATGCCTGCGGCAGCCATAGTTCGCGCAGCAGGATCTCCTTGGAAAAGGCGGAGATCGAGGACACGTGGCGCTCGTGATAATGTGTCAGTACAAGCGCCTCCAGATGAGTGGCATACAGCTCGCTTGCAAGAGCATAATCGGCACGCAGCTGCGTCAAGCTTCCGTTTGAGCTATCAAACAGCACCGCTATGCCGTTTTGTACCGCAAGGATCCCCTCGTTATTCCCTTCACTGCGATAGGCGATCTGCAGCCTGTCGGCATTTGCGGTGCGAAAGATCGCAAGACATACAGCACAGACAAGAATTGCTATAACAGTGGGTACATACAGCAAAAAGGCGCGCTTTTTCAGATCTATCACAAGCAAAATGGCAGTGAGGAAAAGCAATGGGATAAAAATGTAGGGCAAAAAGGGATAGCGAAGTGAAAGCACCACATTCCCCTTAGAAAGAAATGCAACGATCTCCAGCACCAGATACGCAATGCTGTCCACACAAAACGCAATGGGAGAAAGCGGCAGCAACAAAAGCGCGATGCCGCCAATCAGCAAGGGCATGGCAAGCGGCACAAGCAGCAGATTACCAAGCGGCATGACAAGCGAGAGCTCACCGAACACAAGCCACATAACGGGCAGAACGCTTAAGCTGACCGAAAGCGTTACCAGAAGTGAGCTTAGCAGATACCGCAGCGCCGCAAAAAGCACACGCAGCACTCCCCTGCCGCGCGGGATTCTGCCGGAGAGCATGCCGTTCAGCCTGCCAAAAGCAAGTAACCCAAAGGTGGAAAGCATCGTCATCTGATAGGAAAGGTCAAAGATCACCGCAGGCGAGATCACCACAAGCAGCGAGGCGATCGCAAAAAGAGAGGTCAGTGCATCGCTGCGCTCGCCAAGCATAAAGGCGGCGTAAACAAACAGCAGCATAGCACAGGCGCGCAGCATAGAGGGCTGTGCCCCCGTCAAAAGCACATAAGCGGCACAGCACGGAAGCGTGATACCCATCCGCCAGCGCCTGCCAAGGCGTAAAAGATACAGCACGCGATCCAAAATCCCGATCAGGATCATCAGGTGCAATCCGCTGATCGCCAGAAGATGCGATACGCCGGTGCGGCGAAAATCTCTTGTGACCTCGTCGGAAAGCCCGGATCTGTCCCCTAACAGCATAGCAGAGAGCAATTCCCCCTGCTTATCCGAGAGCAAGGAGCGCAAGCGCAGCGAAAGCCTTGCGCGCAGATCCTCAAGGCGCATACCAAGGCTGCGATTCCCGCTTTCCAGAAGCCGTAGCCCCTCGTCGGTCTGCGAGTAGAGCGACACGTGCGCGCCCTGCGCCATATAGCTGTATTTTTCATACGGATAATAGATCTCGGCATCCAGCGCCTGCAGCACAAACTCTCCGCTGATGCGGTCGTTTTTTAAAAACGGCGCGGCATAGTCACAGCGCAGCACGGCGTTTCCGGCTTTCTCCTCGCCGTTCCAACGCTCCACCTCAACCAAAAGCACCGAACCGTATGCCGAGGTGCGCTTTACCTCGCGCACGCGCAGTTCTGCAGCACCGCTTGTCTGCATATCCTTTTGCCAGGTGGCGCGCAGCGAGCTGTCGATCTGCACGCGAAGGGCGCCAAAAAGCACGGCAGCAAGACAAAGCAGGATCACAAGACTTTTGTTGCCAAGCCCCTTTTTGAAAATAAAGCCGCCCATTAAGAAAAGCGCTGCACCAGAAACGGCACAAACAGCTATCACAAGCGCCCCGTCAAGAAAAAAGCAGAAGAACACCGTTATGATCAACAGCAGTGCCGCTGCCGCCAAGGGGCGATCTTTAAACAAAGCCATTACGGTGTCCTCCTTTTAATATCATACAATGATTATATAACAAAAACCGACATTCTGTCAACCAAAGCAAACATTTTCCAAAAACAACTTGACAAAAAATGCGTTATGGGCTATAATATGATAGAACAAATTCCCCGATTATTTTTGGAGGTTTTATTATGTTTGAAAAGCTGAAGGAGCTTCTGGTTGAGGAGCTGCAGATCGACGAAAAGGATATCACCATGGAGGCTGAGCTTTCCAACGATCTTAACATCAACTCGATCGAGCTTGCCGACCTTGTGATGATGTGCGAAGAAAAATTTGGCATTGAGATCTCTGAGGACGACTCCAACAAGTTCCTCACCGTTGGCGACGTGGTCAAATACCTCGAAACCCTGTAATATCCAGCGTTAAGGCCGTCGCGCATTCTGCGCGGCGGCCTTTGCATATTCCGGCGCCCATCTCCCTATATTTTAGCGAGGTGATCCATTTGAAAAAGCAATTCTCTACCGCACCCCTTTTTGCCATTTCCTTTCTTTGCATCTTATTTTCCCTTTCGCTCGTGCTTGATCTTCTGCAGCCAGCGGCACAAAGCGCAGCAAGTGCCTCGCTCCCCCCTTTGCCCGTTATCATTCTGGATGCGGGGCACGGCGGAGAGGACGGCGGCGCCACGGGCAGCAACGGCGTGCTTGAAAAGCAGCTGAACCTCAGCATTTCCTGCATTCTTGCCGATCTTTTGCGCGCTGCAGGCTTTCCGGTGGTTCAAACGCGTACCGAGGATAAGCTGCTGTACGGCGAGGGCACAAAAAAGGGCCACAAAAAGCAAGGCGATCTTGAAAACAGACTGCAATTTACAAAAGAATATCCGCAAGGCGTGTTTGTCAGCATCCACATGAACACCTTTCCCACTGCCGAATGCCGCGGGCTGCAGGTATGGTACTCTCAAAACCATCCGGATTCCAAGCCCCTTGCCGAAGCGGTGCAAAGCAGCGTGAAGGCCCTGCTACAGCCGCAAAACAACCGCCGCGTGAAGGCGGCAACAAGCAGCATTTATATTCTGCGTCATGCCGAAACACCCGCTATTCTCATTGAGTGTGGCTTTTTATCTACCCCTGCGGAATGTGAGCTGCTTTGCGACGAAGCGTATCAAAGATCACTCTCGCTTGCGATCTTTGCGGCACTCCTGCAAAATTTATCCCCCGCCACTTGCGAAAATACGGAAAATGCGCTATAATAAAGGCAGTACTGAAAACGGAGGTCAATATGAAAGGACTGAAAACCGTTTATATCTGCTCGGAATGTGGCTCCCGCTCGCCGAAATGGATGGGCAAATGCCCCTCGTGCGGCGCGTGGAACAGCTTTGTTGAGGACGTTGAAGAAGCGCCCGGAAAGCAGGAAGTGCCCTCGGCGCGCCGCGCTCTGACTACGCGCACCGGCGATCACCGCGCCGTGCCCTATAAGGAGCTGGAGATGCCCACGTACATCCGCACCGCCACCGGTCTTGGCGAGCTTGACCGCGTGCTGGGCGGTGGGCTGGTGCTTGGCTCGGTCGTGCTGCTTGCAGGCGAGCCCGGCATTGGTAAATCCACGCTTTTGATGCAGATCTCCGATATCGTCGGCACACATCGCAAGGTGCTGTATATTTCAGGCGAGGAATCCTCGGGGCAGCTTAAGCTCCGCGCCGAGCGCCTTGGCGTACAGGGTGAAAATCTTTCGATCCTGACCGAAACCAGCATGGAAAAGATCCTTGAGGAGATCTCGCGCTGCAAGCCGGAGGTGGTGATCGTTGACTCGATCCAGACCATCTATAGCGAAAGCATTGCCTCCACACAGGGCACAGTCACCCAGGTCAAGGAAACGGCACTTGCCTTTATCAACCGCGCAAAAAGCGATAATATTTCCGTGATCCTGGTGGGACATGTCAACAAAGAGGGCTCGATCGCGGGTCCCAAGGTGCTGGAGCATATGGTAGATGCGGTGCTTTATTTCGAGGGTGAACGCCAGCAGACCTACCGCATCATCCGCGCCATCAAAAACCGCTACGGCTCCACCAACGAGATCGGCGTGTTTGAAATGACGGATGAGGGGCTTTCCGAGGTGGAAAATCCTTCTGAAATGCTGCTGGACGGCAGGCCGCAGGGCACGCCCGGCAACTGCGCCGTTTGCACGATGGAGGGCACCCGCCCCTTGATCGCAGAGATCCAGGCGCTGGTTTCTCCCACCGCCTTCCCCGCCCCGCGCCGCAACTCCAACGGCATTGACTACAATCGCCTTTGCCTGATCCTTGCGGTACTGGAAAAACGCCTTGGACTGCGCTTTTCTGCCAACGACGTGTATCTCAACGTGATCGGCGGTATGCATCTGGACGAGCCGGCAACCGATATGGCAGTCGCTATGGCGCTGATCTCCTCGCTTACCGACCGCGCCGTGCCCGACGACGTGATCGCCATTGGCGAGCTGGGACTTTCCGGCGAGTGCCGCGCCGTTTCCGGGCTGGATCATCGCGTAAAGGAAGCCGCACGCCTTGGTTTCAAGCGCGCCGTGGTGCCTGCGCGCAATCTGGAAAAACGCAAGATCAAGGCGGATATCCAGCTGATCCCCATCGGCTCAATTTTTGAAATTTTAAAGCTTCTTGCCCCAAGACAAGAGGGATAAGAGCGCAAAAGCGGAAAGGAAAAAGCTTCCCTTCCGCTTTTTTGTGTTACAAAAGTAACCACAGTGCCACGTTTCCCGCCTTGCAAAAGCAATAAATTTATGTTAAAATAAAGATGGCATCAAAATCTCCCCTGGATGAGAGGACACTATGAAGATAAAAATCAAAGAAAAAAGCTATGAGGATATCCTTGCCCTGCCGCCGCGCGCCCACAGAAAGCCGCTGCATCAAAGCATTTTTTGGCGCTCGCTTTTGCGCGTTGTTTCCTCGCCGGATCTTGTTGCCACGCATTTTCATTGCGAGAGGATCGGCATGGAACGCCTTGGCAAAAAGCAGCCTGCGCTGTTTTTGATGAATCATTCCAGCTTTATTGACTTGAAAATAGCCGCAAAGGTCTTGTATCCGCGCCCCTATAACATCATTTGTACCACCGACGGCTTTGTGGGCAAAAACTGGCTGATGCGCCACCTTGGGTGTATCCCCACCACAAAGTTTGTTTCCGACCTCAATCTGGTGCGGGATATGGTCTACACCACAAAAAAGTTGAAAAGCTCAATTTTAATGTACCCCGAGGCGGGCTACAGCTTTGACGGCACCTCTACCCTTCTGCCCGACAGCCTTGGGCAATGCGCAAAGCTTTTAGGGGTGCCGGTGGTGATGATCCGTGCCTATGGCGCGTTTGCGCGCGATCCCTTGTACAACAACCTGCAACGCCGCCACGTTAAGGTACAGGCGCAGATGGAATATCTGCTCTCGCCCGACGAGATCAAGGAAATGAGCGCTGAGCAGATCGCCAAGGTCATTGCCGACAACTTTTCGTTTGATAATTTCAAGTGGCAGCAGGAACATCATATTCGCATCCGCGAAAAGTTCCGCGCCGATCACCTTGACCGCGTGCTTTACAAATGCCCTGCCTGCCATGCCGAGGGGAAAATGAGCGGCAAGGGTGTTACTCTTAGCTGCACCGCCTGCAACAAAAGCTGGACACTGAATGAATACGGCTTCTTGCGCGCAAACGAGGGAGAAACCGAGTTTGCACATATCCCTGACTGGTATCGCTGGGAGCGCGAATGTGTGAAAAACGAGCTGCTGGAAAACAGATACTCAATGGATAGCGACGTGGATATTTACGCCTTGGCAGACACAAAATGTCTGTATCATATCGGTGAGGGGCACCTCTCGCACACGCGCCTCGGTTTTCATCTGACCGGGTGCGACGGCAAGCTTGACTACACACAAGGCGCACTTGCAAGCTATACCCTGAACGCCGACTTTAACTGGTACGAGATCGGTGACGTGATCTCGATCGGCACAAGCTCGCTGCTTTACTACTGTGTTCCAAAGAAAAAAGACTGCTGCGTTGCCAAGGCAAGGCTTGCCACCGAGGAGCTATACAAGCTTCTCCGGGCAGAGCGCAAGCGCGCCAAGGCTGACCGCATAGCGAAATAAAAATAAGATCGCCGCCAAGGAAAAATCTTGGCGGCGATCACTTTATAAACAAAATCAAACCCCACCCGTGAATTCCACAAGGGAGATAGCCGAAATCAACCAAAACGCTATAACCACCAAAAAGCCGACAGGTATCCATAGCCACTTCTTGCCGATAACGGTAACAGCTGAAGAATCCTTTCGTTCTAAAAGGTAGATGCACAGACTAAAGACACATGCCGCAATGCCCATAGGATTTACCATCCAAGTCAGCAGCAAAATATTGCCAAGTGCAAAAAGCGCATTACTGTCGAAGACAAAGTTAAGGTAAAAGCAAATAATGTCTATTGTACACAGCAAAAAATACACACCGTGTATCACTCCCATGGTTTTTAAGGACCTGATTGTTTTCATTTATTACTCCTACAAGCTTAATGTGTATCATACCAGTTCTCGCCGGTGGCTGCTTCAACCTTAAGCTTAACGGCAAGTGTCACGGCGTTTTCCATTTCCTCTACCAGGATGCGGCGCGCCTCGTCGGCGGCATCGCGGTGGCACTCTACGATCAGCTCGTCGTGTACCTGCAACACAAGACGCGCATCCAGACCGCTTTGCTTTAAGCGTTGATCCACGCGGATCATGGCAATTTTGATGATATCCGCAGCGGTACCCTGAATGGGGCTGTTCATCGCAACGCGCTCTCCAAAGTGCTGCATATTTTTGTTCTGCATCTTCAGCTCGGGGATATAGCGGCGTCTGCCGAAAAGTGTGGTAACAAACCCATCGCGATAGGCATCCGCGATCACGTTTTTGAGATAAGCGTCAATTTGCGGATAGGCGGCAAAATAGCTGTTGATATACTCCTTTGCCTGTGCCACGGAAATGTGCAGATCCTCAGAAAGGCTGAACGCGCCCATGCCGTAAAGAATGCCGAAGTTGACCGCCTTGGCGCGCTTGCGCAGATCCGGCGTGACCAGATCGCGCGGCACCCCGAACACGGTGGCGGCGGTTGCGGTGTGGATATCCTCACCGCTGGCAAAGGCGGAGATCATTTGCTCATCATTGGCAAGTGCCGCAAGCAAACGCAGCTCGATTTGTGAGTAGTCTGCATCAATCAGCAAATAACTGTTCTTTTTTGTCACAAAATAGCGCCGTAATTCTTTACCGAGTTCTGTGCGGATCGGGATGTTTTGCAGGTTCGGCTCAGCCGAAGAAAGCCGCCCCGTGGCGGTGCCGGTCTGCTTGAACACGGTGTGGATGCGTCCATCCTCGCCGATCTGCTTTAAAAGTCCCTCGGCATAGGTGCTGTTTAATTTTGTGACCTGGCGATAGTCTAAAATATCCTCGATGATCGGGTGATAGGGGCGCAGCTTTTCCAGCACCTCGGCATTGGTGGAATAGCCGGTTTTCGTCTTTTTACCGTGTGGCAGACCAAGGCGGTCAAACAGCACCTCGCCTAATTGCTTTGGAGATTGGATGTTAAACTCTCCACCCGCGTGATAGTAGATCCTCTCAGACAATTCTTGCGCAACGCTCGAGAGCTGCGCGCCGTAAGCGGCAAGCCCCTCGGCACTGACCTGAAAGCCCTCAAGCTCCATATCGGCAAGCACTGCGGCAAGCGGCAGCTCGATTTCATAAAGCAGCTTCTCAGCTCCCTGCTCGCGGATTCTTTGCTCGGTCTCGCGGTAAATCCGCATTACCAACAAGAGGTCTGCAGGGGTGCCGGAAAGCGCAGCACCAAGATATTGCAGCGCCAGGCGTGAGAGCTCAAAGCTCCCCTCAGCGGCATTCAGCACGTAGGCGGCAAGCATGGTATCATAGCAAGCACCGCGCCAATGGATGCCCTTTTTCTCCAACGACTGATAAAGCGCTTTTGCATCGTTACAAAGCAATTTTCGTCCACTTGCAAAAAGCTCGGCGGCTTGCTCGCAGGAAAGGCAAAATACGTCAGTTCCGTCTGTGCAATAAAGCGTGTCCTCATACTCACCAACGGCAAGCAGCTCTGCCAATTCAGATACCGCGGCACTCTTCGCCTCACACGTGCAGGCCTCGGCGGGGGCGGCTGACTGCACCTCGTTCAAGGCAAAGCGCTTGATAAAGCTGTGGAACTCAAATTGCGTAAACAGCGCTAGGGCACTTGCCTTTTCAATGCCGTCATAAGGATATGCGGCAAGGCTGTCCGCAAGCGGCACCTCGCGGCAGATGGTGGCAAGGGTTTTGGAAAGGAATGCCTTTTCCCTGCCCTCCTCCAGCTTGCGGCGCACCGAGGGGGTCAGCTCCGCTGTGGGAAGATCGTTGTAGACCCCTTCAAGCGTTTGATGCTCAGAGATGAGCTTTAACGCAGTCTTTTCGCCAATGCCGGGCACGCCGGGGATATTATCGGAGCTATCGCCCATCAAAGCCTTGACGTCCACAAATTGCGTGGAGTCAACACCGTATTTTTCAAAAAACTGTGCCTTATCGTAAAGCACCGTATCGTTATTTGTGGCAAGCAGGATATGCACACGGTCGGAGATCAGCTGCAAGGCATCGCGGTCCCCCGTCAGGATATACGCCTCGGCATCCTCGCGCTCCGCCATAGCGGCAAGCGTGCCAAGGATATCGTCAGCCTCAAAGCCCTCAATCTCCAGCGTGGTAAAGCCAAGCGCAGCGGCGGTTTTTCTGGCATAGGGCATTTGTGTTGCCAGATCCTCGGGCATCGGCTTTCTGCCCGCCTTATATTCGGTATAAAGCTTATGACGGAAGGTGGGTGCCTTTAAATCAAAGGCAATGGCAGCAAAATCCGGCTTGACGCGCTCCAGCGCGCGCTCCAGAATATTGACCATGCCAAACAGCGCATTGGTGGGCAGCCCCTCCTTGGTGGAAAGCGGGCGCACCCCATAAAACGCGCGATTGACGATACTGTTTCCGTCTACTGCAAGAATTTTTTTCATAGTCCCCTCCGCGTGGTGGTTTCTTCTCTTTATTATACCATTTTTATAAGGGCGCTGTCAAGGAAGGAGAGAAAAATACGTTTAAAGAGCAAAAAAACAGACGCCCGTAGGGCGGCTGAAGACGGTGTTTGAATTCACATAAAAAAAAAACTTACAGCAAA
>JAZNNA010000043.1:0-25019 GCA_045580065.1 Eubacteriales bacterium | reverse complement strand
GGGAGAAAAAGATCAAGCAGAAATAACAAATAAAAAGGGTCGGGAGCCGCGGCTCTCCACCTTTTGTTATGATTGGTTTGTGTCAGTAGGCTGCGCGGGCGTTTCCTGTGAGGGCGGTGCATACGCATTTGGCTGCCCCTGGTAAGGCTGTCCTTGGTAAGGCTGCCCGTAATACGGGGGAACAAAAACCGTTTTGGGCGTTTTGGGAGGAAGTATCTTGCGCAGGATAAAATACAGAATCGCACCGAACGGCAACGAGATGCGGATCTGCGCGGCAAGCTGTGTGCGGATCGCCTGCAGCGAGTTGTAGGGAAAGAGAAGATTGATGCCGAAGCGGATGTCAAAGACCTCGTCGCCAAGCAGCAGCGTGAGCGAGCTGCTCCACAGAAGGATCAGGATCCACAGCCATTTGAGCTTGATATTGCGGCGGATGCAATCGACCAGCATCCATATTACAAACGCAAGCATCGCAAGCGATAGCACAAGCAAAGCGATGTTGACGTAGGGGAAATACGCGGTGTCCTTTGCAAAGGTGGTGCTGTCCAAAAAGTGGAAGCCGGCAATCGTTGTGCCGTCCGTTTCCATTACGAGATAGAGCTGACAGATTTTTTCGTCGTCCGTAATCAGCTCAAAAAACACGTATTCGTATTCTTCGCCATTTTCCATTTGATAGCGGTAGCCCGTGCGCTCCAGCGTGTAGGTTTTCGAGTTTTCCAGCGTTTCGCGCATCGGATCCCATACAACGTTAAATTCCTGTACGGTACAAAAGTGCTTCATCATACCGTAGGCCTTGGTTTTATCATTATCGATCACGTAGCCGACAAATTCGTCACAAAGCTTTTCCGCCTCCTGCGTGTTGAACAAAAAGTTGCACCCGGAAAGCAAAAGCGAGCAGGCAAGCACGGCGCACAAAAGGCAGACGGCAAGCGTGAGCTTTAAGGGTTTCCTCATGATTCATTCCTCCTTTGTAATTTCATTATAGCAAGAAGGCGCTTTCCTGTCAAGACACAAAAAACCGCATCTGCCGAAACGGCAGATGCGGTAAGGCTCTTAGTTCTCGTAAATGGGGAACTTCTCGCAAAGGGCGATGACCTCTTTGGTGATGCGCTCCTTGGAGTTTTCAAAATCGTTCACCACGTCGGCGATCCAGCCGGCGATCAGCTCCATCTCGGCTTCCTTGAAGCCGCGGGAAATCACGGCAGGGGTGCCGATGCGCACGCCGCTGGTGATAAAGGGGCTGCGGGGCTCGTTGGGAACGGTGTTCTTGTTGGCGGTGATATGCACCTCGTCCAGGCGATGCTCCAGCTCCTTGCCGGTCAGCTCAAGGCCGCGCAGGTCAAGCAGCATCAGGTGGTTGTCGGTGCCGCCGGAAACCAGATTCAGGCCCTTTGCCTTCAGCGCCCCCGCAAGTGCGGCGGCGTTTTTTACCACCTGCTCGCCGTATGCCTTAAATTCATCGGTCAGTGCCTCGCCAAGCGCCACGGCCTTGGCAGCAATGATGTGCATCAGGGGGCCGCCCTGCGTGCCGGGGAATACGGCCTTGTCGATCTGCTTTGCCAGCTCCTCGCGGCAAAGGATCAGACCGCCGCGCGGGCCGCGCAGGGTTTTGTGCGTGGTGGTGGTCACCACGTCGGCAAAGGGAACGGGGGAGGGATGCACGCCTGCGGCAACAAGACCTGCAATGTGTGCCATATCCACCATAAAGTAAGCGCCTACCTCGTCGGCGATCTCACGGAACTTGGCAAAGTCGATCACGCGGGGATATGCGCTGGCGCCGGCCAGGATCAGCTTCGGCTTATGCTCAAGCGCAAGGGCACGAACTGCCTCGTAATCAATGGTTTCGGTATCGTCGGAAACACCGTAGGGCACGATGTTGAAGTATTTGCCGGAAATGTTGACGGGCGAGCCGTGGGAAAGGTGACCGCCGTGCGCAAGGTTCATGGAAAGCACCGTGTCACCGGGCTGCAGCAGGGCAAAGAATACGGCAAGGTTTGCGTTGGCACCGCTGTGGGGCTGCACGTTGGCATGCTCGGCACCAAACAGCTTTTTGGCGCGCTCACGCGCGATCTCCTCTACCTCGTCTACGTAAACGCAGCCGCCGTAGTAGCGCTTGCCGGGGTAGCCCTCGGCATACTTGTTGGTCAGCACCGTGCCTGCGGCAAGCAGAACAGCCTTGGAAACAATGTTCTCAGAGGCGATCAGCTCAATGTTGTGCTGCTGGCGGGAAAGCTCTCTGCCGCACGCGGCAGATACCTCGCTGTCAAACTGTTGCAGTTCATCAAAAAACATGGTTTTTTTCCTCCTGTATTTACACGTAATTTATTTTTAAATGTGGTTGAGCAGCGTGGTAACGCAGCCCATGATAAAGCCGATCGGAATGCCAAGCCAGATGAGGGCGTTCAGCTCCTTGCGCATGACCTCCAGTAAAAGCGCCTCCAGGTCGCGCGGATCCATGGCAAGGATCTTTTTTTCTACGATCTGGTCAATGCGCACGTGCGCCACAACGGCATCGGCAAATTTGTTGACCATCGTGTGGTAAAAGTCCACCAGCATGGCCTCAAACTTTTCCTGGTTGGAAACAAGCTCGCGCACGGGCTTATCCTCAAGCCCCGCAAACTCCTCGGTCAGGCGCTCGCGCAGCTTTTCGCGCCCGTCGGCGTGCAGATAGTCGGTGACCTTGTCCGCAATGGGGGCGGCAAGGGTGGCGATCATCTGGTCGTTTATAAACAGCTTGACAAGCGGATTGGCGTTGGCAAAGCCGTTGACGGTTTCGGTTGCCTCCTTGGTGATGATCTCGCCAAGGTCCATCGCCAGGATCCCCTCGATGATGCGGTCGGTGAGATAGTCCAGCACGCGATCGCGGCGTGGCTCGTATTTCTCGGCAAACACCTGCTCGCCCATCGTGCGGATCGAGGGCAGGGACATAATTGAGCGTGCCACGGTGCGGGAAACGGCGTCCGAGCAAAGCGATTCCTTTAAGTCCTCCTTGCGCACCAGCCCCTCGCTGACCATACGGCCAAAGGCCTTGGCAAGCGCCGGTTGACGGCGCGGGATCACGCCCGGGGTAAAGGGAACGTGGAATTTGCCGATATATAACGCCTTACGCGGGCGGAACAGCATTTTTACGGCGATCCAGTTGGTAAAAAGACCGATCACGGCACCGATCACAGGGCCGGAGATCAGTCTTATGATCTCCCAAATCTCCATAGCCTTCTCCTTTTATCCAAAAATTTTCTCATTCTAATTATAGCACAAAGCAACTGTAAATGCAAGCGGAAAACAGAAGGTTTTGAAATTTGTGCAAAGAAGCCCTTTACAAAAACATAAGCGTTGTGATATAATGAATTTGCGACACAATCGAATAGCCGGATGCAAGGGGGATACTATGCCAAATAGTACGCCCTTCTTTTCTCAACCCTTGTGTTTGGTAAAGATTGTGTCGCAGCAATGTGGGGCGCTACTGCTTGGAAGGTGCGTTCTGCTTTGCAGGGCGCACTTTTTATTTTTGAAAGGATGAAAAAGTATGAAAACGAAACGTTTTTTGACGCTTTTTATGGCGTTGCTGCTTTTGTCGTGCTTTTTGATCGTGGGGTGCGATACCGAGCCTCCCGCCGCTCAAGAGCCCGAAGAAAAAGAAGATGAAGAAAGCGTTGTAACGTGCAGCCACGTGCATAAAGAAATTGAGGAAACAAAGCCGAGCGCACAGTGTCAACCGCATATCACAAGAACGGTTTGCACCGATTGTGGCGAGCTGATCGAGGAGCTTAAAAAGCCGAGCGCTACCAAGTGTCAAACGGCTTGGAAAGTTGTAAAAAGAGCAACCGGCAATGAGGACGGGCTGGAGGAATGCCGCTGCATATATTGCAACAATTTGACCGATTCCAGGATATTGCCCAAGGGGTATGATAGCAACGGCAGGCTTTTGGATGGCCTTCCTTCCGATCTGAATCACGGCGGTGAGCAGATCACGGTGCTGTATTGGTCTGATGTAGAGTGCCCCGAGTTTGAGCAGGAAACCGTGACCGGTGACAACGTTCGTGATGCGATCTACGACCGTAACAACCAGATCGAGGACCGCCTCAACGTCACCATCAAATGGGTAGGTGTACCCGGCGACGGCGGCGAGCGCAAGAACTTTGTCGCTCACGTTGACTCTATTTACCGTGCCGACACACAGGATTATGACATCATTGCCTCTTACTCCCGCACCCAAGGCACACTGGCTGTGCTTGGATATTTGCAGGATCTTTCTAAGATCAATGAAAGCTATATTGACCTTGAAAAGCCTTGGTGGGCCAAAAATATAAAGGAAGCCGCTTCCTTTGGTGATTCTTATTATTTCCTGACCGGTGATATCTCCACCAACTTCAATTACATGATGCACGTGGTCTATCTCAACAAGGATCTGTTCAGCCAGTATCAGTTAGAGCTTCCTTATCAGCTGGTACGAAACGGTGGGTGGACGATCGACCAGATGATCACGCTTTCCACCGGGCGCTACAAGAACGCCGACAACGTTGCCGGACAGTCTACCGGCGACTATTTTGGCTTCCAATCAATGGATTACGTGGCGACCTCGCTGTATATCGGCGCGGGCTTACGGTATATTGAACGGGATGCAACAAATATGCTGAAGGTCAGCAGCGATTTCACCTCGGATGCGGCAGAAACGCTGATCAACAAGCTGGGCGCATGGGCGGCGACCGACGATGTTTGGATCCACAATGCAACCCTTGATCCTAACGGTATTGCAGGGCGCCCTGACTACCAGAATGCAACCAAAAACGGCAGGGTTTTGATGTCTGTGCAGCATATGGTGGTTGCAAGAAGTCAGTATTCGAATGCCGATTGGTCGGTTGGCATTGTGCCGTTGCCCAAGAGCTCTGCGGCACAGCAAAGCTATTATACGGCAATGGGTAATCCTTACTCGCTGTACGGTATTTTTGCTGATTTTGATACCCGCGGCAACAAGCAGGAAACGTTGACCATGCTTTCTGCGGTGCTGGAATGCTGGGCATCCGAGGGGTATCGCCTCACCAATCCTGAGATCTTTGAGGTCTGCTTGCAGCTCAAGTACTCCAAGGGGCAGGATGAAACCGATATGTATATTCTTGCTTGCGAGAATGTCCGCCTGGACAAGGGACAGATCTTTGCCAGTGACCTGAATAATATGGTGGAGCTTCCCGGTAGGGCGTTTACCTCCAACACGGATTGGGAGGAAAATTGCGAGGGATATAAGAGCACTGTCAGCGAAAAGCTTGCCACGGTGGTTGAAAACTATCGCGTGTATAAAGAACTAAGAGAACAAGGAAAATAACAACGCATCATTTCAAGCCCGTGGCGTATTTGCGCCACGGGCTTTTTGCCAAAATTTTCAAATTGGCGATTGACAGAGCGGGCGCGGCGTGCTATAATACAATTAGTTGCAAGTGAAACTGTTGCAAGTGAAACGACAGCCTTGCGGAAGGGAGCAAAAATGCCAACGCTCAACTATTATCTCAACGGCATCGGGCGCTGCGCCACGCTGTACCGTGGGCATCATCTGGAGGGGACGGACGTGGCCCCCGGCGATATGCCGTATCTGTTTCATATCTGTCACCATCAGGGCCAGCCGCAGGAGGCCATCGCCAAAGCCCTTTACGTGCATAAAAGCAAGGTGACGCGCCGCGTTACGCGCTTGGAGGAGCAGGGGTATCTCACCCGTGTTCCCGACCCGCAGGATCGCCGCGCGCTGCTGGTCTACCCCACCGAAAGGGCGCTGGAGATGCTGCCGCGCCTGCGCGAGATCAATGCTGCGTGGCACGCTGCGCTGACCACGGGGTTTACCCCCGAGGAAAGCGAGCAATTTATGGCGCTGCTCGCGCGCGCCCTGCAAAATGCGCGCGCCACCGTTGACGGCGAGGGGGTTGAGCAATGAAGCTGATCCTGCGCTATCTGCGTCCGCTTTACCGCACGATGGCGGTGGGGCTTTCCATCAAGATCTCCGCCGCATTTCTGGAGCTTTTGCTCCCCTACATTTTAAGCTATATTCTGGATAGCGTGGTGCCGCTTGCCGCCGTGCCGCCCATCCTTTTCTGGGGCGGTATGATGCTGCTTGCTGCGCTTGGCGCTTACTTTGGCAACGTCATTGCCAACCGCATTGCTGCGCGTGTGGCACGCGATGCCTCGCGCGCCATCCGGCACGATCTGTTTCATGCCACCATGCACCTAACGGCAAAAGAGACCGATGCCTTTACCGTCCCCTCGCTGGAGTCCCGTCTGACCTCGGATACCTACAACGTGCATCACTTTATCGGTATGATGCAGCGCATCGGCGTGCGCGCCCCTATGCTGCTGATCGGCGGCATGGTGATCACGCTGATCCTTGACTGGCGCTTGGCGCTGGTGATGCTTGCCATCCTGCCGCTGATCGGCCTTTCTGTGTTTCTGATCGCGCGGCGCGGTCTGCCGCTTTACCGTAAAACGCAAAAGGCGGTGGACGGTATGGTGCGCGTGGTGCGTGAGGACTGCCAGGGTGCGCGCGTGATGAAGGCACTCTCGCGCGAGGACTACGAAAAGGAACGCTTTGACCGTGCCAACCGCACGCTTGTGGAAAACGAGCGCCGCGCGGGCACGGTAATGGCCGCATCCCAGCCCCTGATGAGCTTGCTGCTCAACATCGGCCTTGCCGGGGTGATCGGGCTTGGCGCCGTGTTTGTGCAGGGCGGCGTATCCGCCCCCGGGCGCATCATTGCGTTTATGCAATATTTTACCCTGATGTCCACCGCTATGTCGGTCATCACCCGTATTTTTGCCATGTACAGCAAATCCGTGGCATCCGCAGGGCGCATTGCCGAGGTGCTGGACACCTATGTTGCGCACAAGGAGCAGGAGGGGAGCGTGGAGAGCGGTCTTGCCGAGGCTGCGCATATCGCGTTTGAGAACGTCAGCTTTTCCTACAACGGCAGACGCAACAACCTCACAAACGTCAGCTTTTCGCTGCCGCGCGGCGGTACGCTGGGCATCATCGGTGCTACGGGCAGCGGCAAGAGCACGCTGATCCAGCTGCTGCTTCGCTTTTATGACCCCGATAAGGGGCGCATTCTGCTGGAGGGCAGAGAGCTTTCACAATACGATGAAAAGGCATTGCGCGCCCGCTTTGGCACCGTGATGCAAAACGATTTCATTTATACCAATACCGTGGCGGAAAACATCCGCTTTGGGCGCGAGATCTCCGACGAGCAGATGCACCGCGCCGCGCGGCTTGCGCAGGCAGAGGAGTTTATCACCGCCTTCCCCGAAGGGTACGAGCATCCGCTGACCTCAAAGGGCACCAACGTGTCGGGCGGTCAGCGCCAGCGATTGCTGATCGCGCGCGCCCTGGCGGGCGAGCCGGAGATACTGATCCTGGACGATGCATCCTCTGCGTTGGACTACCGTACCGATGCCAATTTGCGTGCGGCGATCAAAAATGAGCTGCACGCCACCACCGTGGTGGTGGCACAGCGCGTCAGCTCCGTGATGTATGCCGACCACATCCTTGTGCTGGAGGACGGCAACGTGATCGGGGCAGGGCGGCACGAGGAATTGCTTGAACGCTGCCCCACGTACCGTGAGATCAGCGAGTCGCAGATGGGAGGTGCTTTCCTTGAATAATCCCGGATTTGGCGGTGGTGGCGGCGGAATGGGCAACTCCCGCAGCCTCAGCAGCGCAAGGGTAGACCAGCCCCAGACCAAGGAGCAAAAGCGCCGCGTGCTTTTGCGTATGGGCAAGTATCTGTTTGCTCACCCCATACTGGTTACGCTGGCGCTTGTCCTGATGCTTTCCTCTAACCTGCTTGCCCTCGCGGGCCCCAAAATTTCAGGCGCCGCGATCGACCTTATCGAGCTTGGAAAGGGCAATATCCCCCTGGACGGTGTGATATATCACGTGATCTTACTGATCGCGTGCTATGCCGTTTCGGCGTTTCTTTCTTATATTTTGGCGGTGCTGATGGTGCATCTTAGCCAAAAGATCATCTACAATCTGCGCCGCGAGGTGTTTGATCACCTCACAACGCTTTCCGTCAGCTATTTCGACACCCATCAAACAGGTGATATCATCAGCCATATCTCCTATGATATCGACACGCTCAACGCCTCGCTCTCGCACGACCTTTTGCAGGTGTGCGCCAGTATGGTCACCGTGGCGGGCGCACTTGGCATGATGCTTTCGATATCCCCCATTATGGTATTGATCTTTGCGATCACCGTGCCCGCATCGCTTTTGTTTACGCGCTACAAATCCCGCAAGGTGCGCCCGCTTTTCAAAAACAGATCCATGAAGCTGGGTGCGCTCAACGGCTATGCCGAGGAGATGCTCTCCGGCCAAAAAACGGTGCGCGCTTACTCGCGCGAGGACGTGGTGCTGCAGCGCTTTGACACCCGCAATAACGAGGCGGTGGAGGCATACTACCGCGCCGACTGGTACGGTGCAATGATCGGCCCCGCCGTGAACCTGATCAACAATATCTCCATTGCCATGATCACGGTATTCGGTGGCGTGCTGTTTATGTTAAGTAATACCGTTGACGACCTTTCTCCCGTATTCTTCATCACGCTGGGCGGCGTTTCCGCCTTTGTGCAATACTCGCGCAAGTTTGCGGGCCCCATCAACGAGCTTGCCAATATCATGCACGAGCTGCAGTCCGGCATTGCCGCTGCCGAGCGCGTGTTCCGCCTTTTGGACGAGCCGAGCGAGCTTGCCGATAAAGAGGACGCCACGGTGCTTGAAAATGTGCGCGGCGAGGTGGAGTTTAACGGCGTATCCTTTGGATATACCCCCGAACGGGTGATCTTACACGATCTTTCCCTGCACGTGCGCCCCGGTATGACGGTGGCGATCGTGGGTCCCACGGGTGCGGGCAAGACCACCATCATCAATCTGCTGATGCGGTTTTATGACGTGAACAGCGGCGAGATCCGCCTGGACGGCACGGAGCTGCGCGATGCCACACGCCATTCGCTGCGTGCGGCTTACACGATGGTGCTGCAGGATACGTGGCTGTTTTGCGGCACGATATTTGAAAACATCACCTACGGCAAGGAGGGTGCCACCCGCGAGGACGTGATCCGCGTGGCAAAGGCGGCACACATCCACGAGTATATCGAGTCGCTGCCCGAGGGGTATGACACGGTGCTGTCAGACGACGGCGTGAACATCTCCAAGGGACAAAAGCAGCTGATCACCATCGCACGTGCCATGCTTTCCGACTCTCCGATGCTGATCTTGGACGAGGCGACCTCAAACGTTGACTCGCGCACCGAGCAGCAGATCCAGGCGGCTATGCGCGAGCTGATGCAGGGGCGCACGTCCTTTGTGATCGCGCACCGACTTTCCACCGTGCAGAATGCAGATATCATTCTGGTGCTGCAGGGGGGGCGCGTGATCGAGGCGGGCAATCACGGCGAGCTGATGCGCGCCGGCGGCTTTTACGCCTCGCTTTACAATTCGCAGTTCAGTTAAGCAAAAGGGGAAGTGCCAAGGCACTTCCCCTTTTGCTGCTTTGCTTCCCCTTGACAAATCGCGCGCACACACGTATAATTAACATAAGCCTTTTTGCTTTTTTAAAGGGCAAACTCAAAAATTAAGGAGAAATTTGATATGGCTATTGCAATCATCCTTGCGTTGTTGCTGCTTTTAGGTGCAGCTATCGCCTTTTTTGTGGCATTCCCTAAGGGAAAAAAGAGAGCCGAAAGAAAAGTACAGCTTGTTCCCGCGCTTGTGGGACTTTTCTGCCTTGTTGCCTTTTTCATCGTCCCCTTCAGCATCCATACCGTGCAAGCGGGGCAGGTTGCCGTGGTCAAGCACCTGGGGCAGATCGTGGATGTCAAGGCCCCCGGCACTTATTTTAACTTTTGGATGACCAACAAATACGTCAAGTATGACAGCACCGTGCAAAACGTGGATATCTCCACCGCGGCATACTCCTCCGATGCGCAGACCATGACCATCGCCATGACGCTGCAATACCAGATCATTTCGGATAAGACCGCCGATATCGCCACGCAGTACGGGTCGCTCAGCACCCTGCAAAACCGCATCCAGTCGGTGGCGACCGAAAAGGCAAAATCCGTGCTTTCTGCGTATAAGGCAATGGACATCATCGCTGACCGCGCCTCGATGTCACCTTCTGTTGAAGCGGCGATCAAGGAGGCTGTTGGCGAGAGCTATTACGTGAACATTCACACCGTTGTGCTGACAAATATTGACTTCAGCGATGCGTTTGAATTGGCGGTTGAGGAAAAAATGATCGCCGAGCAAGCCAAGCTGAAGGCAGACTACGAAAACCAGACCAAGGTGGCACAGGCAGAGGCGGAGGCCGAGGCAAAGCTGAAGGCGGCGCAGGCAGAGATCGACATTGCCAAGGCGAATGCCGATGCCAAATTAGAGCAGGCGAAAAAGCAAAAGGAGATCGAGGAGGCGAATGCCGAGGCACTGAAGATCTCCGCCCAGGCAGAGGCAGATGCCAACAAGATTATTTCCGAGTCTGTCACCCCTGAGCTTCTGGATAAGATCCTTGCCGAAAAATGGGATGGCAAGCTCCCCACCGTGGTGGGCAGCGACGGTCAGTATATCCTGCCCGGCACGATTTTTGAGTAAGAAAACGCCCGAAAGGAGGGCAATATGAAAACGGTTTTATTTGCCCTCAACGGGTCTTGGGCGCACTCCGCGCTATCGGTGCGCGCGCTGGATGCGGCACTGCGCGAGGAGGGGATCACCCCTGCGGTGATCGAGGCAAATTTGCAGGATCGCACGCTTTCCGTGCTGGAAAGGCTTTGCGCCGCAGCGGGGGACGTGTACGGATTTTCCTGTTATATCTGGAATATCGAGCAGATGCTCTCGCTTGCCGCCGACCTCAAGGCACTGCGCCCCGATTGCCACATCATTTTGGGCGGCCCCGAGGCATCCTTTGCCACCGACCGCTTTGCACAGCTTGATTTTATCGACTGCGTGATCGCGGGCGAGGGCGAGGTCAGCTTCCCCCTTGCGGTGCGCGCGCTGGAGCGCGGCGAGTGCTTGCCGCGCGTGATCAACGGCGTGCCGGACCCCAAATTTTGCGAGCGCGGCATTCTTTATGATAAGACTGCGCCGGCTCCGCGGCTTGTGTATTACGAATCCTCGCGCGGCTGCCCCTTTTCCTGTGCATTCTGTCTTTCCGGCAGGGGACTGGACAAAACGCCACTTGCCGCCCACGCGGTGCGCGCCAAAAGCGCGGAAAAAACGCTTGCGGATCTTGCGGAATTTGAGCAGATCCCGGGGGATTTTACCGTTAAATTTGTAGACCGCACCTTCAACTTTGACCGCGAGCGTGCCAAGCACATCTGGCGCGGTCTGCTCTCGCAAAGCTACACCAAGACCTATCATTTTGAGGTGGCGGCACAGCTTTTGGACGAGGAAAGCTTTGCCATTCTCGCGCAGTTCCCGCCAGGAAAGCTGCGTTTGGAGATCGGGCTGCAAAGCACAAACAAAGAAACGCTGGCGGCGATCTCTCGCCACACGGATGCACAAAAGGTGCTGGCTGCCGCCGCGCGGCTTGTGCGGGATGGCGGCGTGCACGTGCATCTTGACCTGATCGCGGGGCTGCCACACGAGGATCTTGCAAGCTTTGCCAAGTCCTTTGACGAGGCATATTTTTGCTGCCATGAGCTGCAGCTTGGCTTTTTAAAGCTTTTACACGGCACACCGCTGCGGCAAAATGCCGCCGACTTCGGCGCGGTCTTTATGCAAAAGCCGCCCCACACGGTATTGAAAACAGACTGCCTTTCCTTTGAGGAAATGTCGCTTTTACACGCGGTGGACGAGCTGACCGAGCGCTTGCGCGACAGCGGCAGATTTGTGCGCACGCTCCGCTTTTTGATGGCGCACGTCCCCTCGCCCTTTGCATTTTACAGCGATCTGCACGCGCATCTGCTCGCGAGCTGCGACAAGCCCCTGCAAAGGATCTCGCAGCGGGATCTGTTCTGGCAGGTGGCGCAGTTTGCAAGGAGGATCCTACCTGAAAATTTACACGAGGCGCTCTCGCTCGAGATGCGTGCGGATTTTGCCGCCGCCGAGGTGCGCCGCGCACCCAAGGGGCTTTGAGTGCAGAAAGGATGAAATGATGAAAACCGTATTGATCTCCGGCGGCTCGCGCGGTATTGGCGCGGCGCTGGTCAAGGGGCTTGCCGCGCAAGGGTATCGCGTGGCGTTCCTCTATCATAAAAGCAAGGATGCGGCTGCCGCGGTGGCAGCGCAAAGCGGCGCTGCTGCCATTTGCTGCGACGTTGCCGACCCGGATGCGGTGCGCCGCGCCGTGTGCGAGGCAAGAGAGGCGCTTGGCAGCAGCATCAATGCGCTGATCAGCAACGCGGGCGTTTCGCATATCGGGCTCTCGCGCGATCTTTCGGATGCCGAGTGGCGCCGCATATTGGACACAAACCTTTCCGGTGCGATGTATCTTGCACGCGAGGTGCAGGGGGACATGATCGCAAACGGTGGGGGGCGTATTTTGCATATCGGCTCTATGTGGGGCAAGGTGGGCGCCTCCTGCGAGGTGGCGTACTCCGCCTCAAAGGCGGGGCTGCGCGGGCTGACCATGGCGCTTGCCAAGGAGCTTGGCCCCTCGCATATCACGGTGAATTGCATCGAGCCGGGGCTGATCGATACCGAGATGAATAAGGCGCTGGATGAGCAAACGCGCGCCGCACTGATCGAGGAAACACCGCTTTGCCGCATTGGCACGCCGAGTGACGTGCTTGCCGCCGCCCTTTTTTTCCTGTCCGACGCGGCGGGCTTTGTCACCGGGCAATGCCTTGGCGTTGACGGCGGCTTTGCGATCTGAGCATTATTTAAAAAAAGGAGGCACAACGGTGTCAGAAAACGGGTTTTTGCCCCTGTCGCGCGCGGAGATGGATGCGCGCGGGTGGGATGCGCCGGATTTTGTATACGTTACGGGGGATGCGTATGTTGACCATCCCTCCTTTGGCGTTGCCATCATTTCCCGCGTGCTGGAGGCGGCAGGGTATCGCGTGGCGATCCTTTCTCAGCCGGATTACAAAAGCGCAGACGCCTTTTGCGAGTTTGGTCGCCCTCGCCTTGGCTTTTTGGTCACAGCAGGGAATATCGACTCGATGGTGGCGCATTATACCGCCGCCAAAAAGCGCCGTTCAAAGGATTATTACTCCCCCGGTGCGGTGATGGGAAAGCGCCCCGACCGCGCCGTGATCGTGTACTGCAACCGCATCCGCGAGGCATATGGCGACGTGCCGATCATCCTTGGCGGACTGGAGGCCTCGCTGCGCCGCTTTGCGCATTACGACTATTGGGATAACCGCGTGCGCCGCTCGGTTCTGGTGGACGCGCGCGCCGATATCCTCACCTACGGTATGGGGGAAAACATCCTTTTGCGCATTGCCGAGCTGCTCTCGCGCGGCGTTCCGGTCAAAAAGATCCGCGACGTGCGCGGCACGGTATTTCTTGCCGCCAAGGGGGATACGGTGCATTATCCCGTTGCGGCGGAATTTGATTTCAACGATCTGAAAGCCGACAAGGTCGCCTACGCCAAGGCGTTTGGCGAGCAGTACCGCAATCAGGATGCCATCAACGGCAAGGCATTGATCGAATATTACGACGAGAAAATGCTGGTGCAAAATCCGCCCATGCCCCCCCTGGAGCGCGAGGAGCTTGACCGCGTTTACGCGCTGCCTTATCAGCGCACCTATCACCCCTCTTACGAAAAAATGGGCGGTGTGCCCGCCATCGAGGAGGTGCAGTTCTCTCTCACGCACAACCGCGGCTGCTTTGGCGCGTGTAACTTTTGCGCGCTGGCGTTCCATCAGGGGCGCACCGTGCGCTCGCGCAGCATCGAGAGCGTGGTTGCCGAGGCAAAAAAGATCACCGAAATGCCCACCTTTAAGGGGTATATCCACGACGTGGGCGGTCCCACGGCAAACTTTCGCTATCCCGCGTGCGACAAGCAATTAAAAAGCGGCGTGTGCAGCACACGCAAGTGCCTTGCGCCCAAGCCCTGCCCCAATTTAAAGGTGGATCACAGCGAGTATATCCGCTTGCTTGAGGAAATTGAAAAGCTCCCGCGTGTGAAAAAGGTGTTTATCCGCTCCGGCATCCGCTTTGACTATCTGCTTGCCGACAAGGATGAGCGATTTTTCAAAAAGCTGGTGCGCGATCACGTCAGCGGACAGCTGAAGGTTGCCCCCGAGCATTGCGCGCCGCGCGTGCTGGACTCGATGGGCAAGCCGCACTTTGAGGTGTACGAGCGCTTCCGCCGCCGCTATTTTGAGCTGACTAAGTCCATGGGTAAGGAGCAATATCTGGTGCCGTATCTTATGTCCAGCCATCCGGGCTGTGAGCTGCGTGATGCGGTGGCACTTGCCGAGTGCTTAAAGCGGGATCACTACGCGCCCGAGCAGGTGCAGGACTACTATCCCACTCCCGGCACGGCATCCACGGTGATGTATTACACCGGGATCGATCCCCTCACGATGAAAAAGGTGTTTGTGGCAGACGATCCACAGGAAAAGAGATTGCAGCGCGCGCTGCTGCAATGCAACCGCCCGGAAAACGCCGCCCTTGTGCGCGAGGCATTGCGCAAGGCGGGGCGCGAGGATCTGATCGGCTACGGCCCTGAGTGCCTTGTGCGCCCCGAGGGGGCAAGCTTTGCCGCTTCTGCTAAAAAAGGCGGCAAACGGGTAGAAAAAACCGCAAAGTCCGGCAAGGGAAGTGCGCGCGGCGCTGCCAAAGAGGGTGCGCGCGGTGCAAAAGCCGCGCAAACGCGGAAGCCGGCGCAAAAATCGCATCACGTGCCGGCAAAAGGCGCAGGGAGTGCGCAGAAAACGGCGGCACGGGGCAAAGGCCCGCAGCGCGGCGGAAAAAGCAAGAGATAACAAGAGAGGATCAACATGACTGTGTATATTGCCAACGCGGTGGGCGTGCTTGCTGCGGTGATCTATGTGCTGAGCTATCAGCAAAAAAGGCGCAAGTGGATCGTGCTGCTTGGCGCGATCTCGCGCATGCTGTTTGTGGCACAGTACGTGCTGCTTGGCGCTTATGAGGGCGCGGTGCTTGATGTGATCGGCGCGCTTGCAGGCTTGCTTGCCGGGCGCAAGGAAGCCCCCTTTATCAAGAAAAATCTGCCCTGGATCATTGCGACGATCCATCTTGCCATCCTTGGTGTTGGCATCTGGCTGTACGTGGACGTTTTCAGCATTTTTGTGATCGCCGCCACCACGTTGCACGTGGGGGCCTTGTGGTTCAGCAAGGAAAAAACCATCCGCCGCCTCTCGCTTGCAGGCTCGCCCTGCTGGCTGGTCTACAACGTGGCAAGCAAGGCGTACCCCTCCGCCGTCAGCGACAGCTTTACCATCGTTTCCATCATCGTTGCCATGTTCCGTTATGATTTTAAATTGAATCTCAAAAAGCCCACAGAGCAAGATGTGCTTTCCGATCCTCTTTCTGAAGAAAAAAGGGACAAGTATAATGATTGTAAAGGAGATCAAGAATGAGAGATGCGATTTCAATAGACAGAATATTTGAAATGATAAGCCAAACCAGCAACGAAGAGTTGCAAAAGCAAGGCATTCGAGAAGCATCTTGCATAAAGAACCTGTCCCCCTTTTTTCAACCGATCGAAAGCAAGATGCTGTGGCATAATTGTGCAATTATTATAGCGGATCGCAGTGACGAGGAGCTTGCTTTCTATATTATAAAAATGTTCGAGTGGCTCCAAGATACAAACTGGCCAGGCGCGGATGTTATATATCAGCGCCTGCTCGGGTTTCCCAAAAGCATCTTGCAAACCCCGTATCATATAGCTTTGAAAATGGCTTTTGAGGGAAATGACAAGATATGGGAAGAAACATTGTTGGATTTTTGGCGAGAATTTAACACCCAAAATTTGGAGAACACTTAAGCGCACATTTTTAAGCCTTCCTTTTGTTGTTCAAGACTTTCTATCCTCACCCACGCATGGCGTGTGTGAGCACGTCACTTGCCTGCGGAAAGGTGCGGGAAGCTGTCGCTGAAAGCGACTGATGAGGTGATTTCATGAACAAAACAAGCAATAAGAAGTTAACAGGGGCGTCCAAGGCGTTGCGAAACAATATGACCAAGGAGGAAAAACGTCTTTGGTACGAATTTTTAAAAGCATTGCCTCAAACCGTCAACCGCCAAAAGGTTATCGGTGATTACATCGTCGATTTTTATTGTGCAAGCGCTCAACTTGTGATCGAAATCGACGGGTCTCAACATTATACTCAGCCCGGAAAGCAGAAGGATCTTGAACGCGACGAATATTTAAACAGTTTGGGAATTAGAGTGTTGAGATACTCGAATTTGGACGTACAACGGAATTTTGAAGGCGTTTGCTTTGATATTTTACAACACATTGACACCTCATCCGCCGCCTCTCGCTTGCAGGCTCGCCCTGCTGGCTGGTCTACAACGTGGCAAGCAAGGCGTATCCCTCTGCCGTCAGCGACAGCTTTACCATTGTTTCCATCATCGTTGCCATGTTCCGTTATGATTTCAAATGGAAAAAGCCTGCCGCCGAGCAACCGCAATCTCAAAACGGCGAGCCGGCACCGGATAGCGAGCAAAATTAAAGCACAAAGCACCGACACGTGTCGGTGCTTTGTGCTTTTTATTAGTTCTTTGCGGGATAAATGATGCAGCACCCTATAGCTCCAAATCATTGGAATATTTGTTTGCTATTGAAATAGCTTGTTTTTTCCAAAAATCGATTCCTAATTCGTACGAAATTTTTATATCGCCACACAAGCAATCTAATGAACAGACAAGGGTTTGGTAACAAGATTTTAAAGCTTCAAAACAAAGGGGGTACCAGCAAATCAACACCCAGCAAACATCGGCCTTTACCGCAGGGTGGGGATGTGTTATTAATGATTTCAGCATTGCCAATTCTTCATTTGTCAAGGAAGAATCTTTCCCAAAATTTTTTCGAATCCAATCTTGGTTTCGATTGTATTTTCGAACAGAAGCCTTATTGCCATAATCAATATTGCTATTTTCCATTATTTTGGCAATAAGCTTGTCAATTTTTTTTGAGAATTCTTCAGCCATTATCAATACCCCCGAAATCTATGGATTTCCAACCATTTGCTTTTTTAAATTCTATAAACTCAGTTTTATAATCATATGGAGTTGAGGGGACAAGAATATTCAGTTCTATAAAAGCTTCCTCATCACGCTCAGCTAAACCGATAAAATATATATCGTCACTTTCACTTTGGCTGATATATCCATATATTATAAAATCAGAATTATCCGAATCGCTTGTCAAAAAGTTCATAAACAAGTTGTATTTTTTGTTGGTCAAATGGAATTCAGAGATTATTTCATTCTTGATCTCCTGTTCGTTTGGAATGGTCGGTTTTTTTGTTGTGATCTCTTTTCTGATGCATTTATCGAGATCAATTTCTTTATTCCAGTCGTTTGCTGCCTTTAATTGCTCAATTTCCTCATTTTCGAATTCCGTAAGGTTTTGTGTATACAGTGCTTGCTCCTTGATGATGTAATTAACATTTTCATAGTATAACACTTCATTGCCGTTTGAACTTTGACAAATGATCAAGGCAGAAAATGACATATCCGCACCGGCGTAATATTTTTCATAATACGTAAACATTGTCCTGCCATACGCATCTTCCTCAATTATTTCTATTTGAGGGTTTGTATACTGATCGGCACTAAATGAGTGTCCGTTATTCCATAATACACTATTTATAGCTACTGTATATAGATCTGAATTGTCGCCTGAGTATCCTTTATAAGTGCATCCGGTTAAAAAAAGTAAGGTGAGTATTAACAATAACAGTAATCTTATTTTTTTCAATTCAGAATCCTCCTTATATAGAATTTCTTTTCCAAAATCAACAAATCAATAAAATATGTATTGAAATGCATGATACAACACCGTATAACAAACCAATGCAGCAATAATGGTTTGTGTTGTTCTTCCACTATAAATATACCACACCAACGCATTTGGTGTCAAGCGCGGGTTATTGTTGCTTTATTTTCTCCCGATACGCGCGCGGCGAGCAGCCGAGGCGCTTTTTAAAGGCATCGCAAAAGTAGGCGGGGCTGGAAAATCCCAGCTGTGCGCCGATCTCGCCCACCGAAAGCTCCTCGGAAAGCAGGTCCTTCGCGTGCTCCATACGGATGTTGTTTTTATACTCGATGGGGGAGCAGCCCGTCACCTTTTTGAAGGTCTTTAAAAAATAAAACTTGCTCATGCGGCAAAGGGCTGCATAATCCTCAAGCGAATGCTCCTTGTGGTACTCGCGGTTCATCAGCTGAATGGCGGCGGCGATCCTGCCCGAGTGTGGCATGCTCTCGCCCCCCTCGCTTGCCGCGCGGCGCGCAAGATGTGCCATCAGCTCCAACAGCTTTGCAGCGCAAAGCTCGGCAAACAGAGCTTCCTTGTCCTGCAGCTCACCGATGATCTGCTCAAACAGCTCGCGCGTTTTTGCCGTGGGCGAGGTGTGATACAGCTGCGAGCTTGCAAGCCCCGGGGCGGCAAAGCCTGCGGGGGCGGTGAAATGCACGTAATAAAATTCCGCGGTCTTTTCATCGGGGCAGATATGCTCCTGCCGCTCGCCCGGTGCGTACAGCACAAATGCCCCCTCGCCTGCCAGCTCCTCGCGCGAAAGGAAAAAGCGCTCGCTGCCCTTGGCCACGTAAAACAGCAGCCAGTCCTCGCGCCCTGCGGGGCGGCTGATCCTGCGCCCCTGCCTTGCAAAAATATGCCCCGCGCTGCGCACGCAAAGCCCCAGGACACCACGATCGGTGCCGGAATATGCATTGAAGATCATCTTTTTCTCCTCGAAAAGCAATAAATCTGAAAAAATTGTCAATAAAGCCTATTGACTTGCCTTAATTATAGCATTAAAATGGAAATATGTAAAGCAAAATCAGCAAAAGGAGAAAAATATGCCAATTCGTGAGGAATCCTTTCGCATCGGGTGCGGCCGCTACATCCAAGGGGCAGGCTACATCCAAAAAATTGCCGACGAGGTCACTCGCCTTGGGCGGCATCCGATCCTGATCGGTGACGACACCACGCTGGCGCTGACACGGCAAAAAATTGAAAAAAGCCTTGCCGCGGCGGGACTTCCGCTTGAGGTGGTCCTGCACAACGGCACCTGCAACGACGAGCGGGCACAGGAGATCGCCGCGCTGCTTTGTGAAAAGGGCTGTGACGTGGTGATCGGCGCGGGTGGCGGTGTGCTGGTGGATTTTGCCAAGCTTTGCGCGCACTTTGCGGGGGTTTCCGTGATCAACATCCCCACCTCCTCGGCGACCTGCGCCTGCTATGCACCGCTGAGCGTGCGCTACACCCCCGAGGGGCGCACCGTGGGCACGATGCACTATCAAAAGGAGGTAGACGCGGTGATCGCGGATACCGAGATCCTTGCCGCACAGCCGACGAGGCTGCTGCTTGCGGGCGTGTTTGATGCGCTTGCCAAGTTTTTGGAGATCAAGCAGCGCTACCGCGAGGGGCTGGATGCACCGATGGGGCTGGACTATGCCTTTGTGATGGCAAAGCACTCGTTCGACGTGCTGATGCAGCACACGGCGGGGTGCATTGAGGATATGAAAAAAGGGGAGATCACAAAGCGCGTGGAGCAGGTGATCTTTACCGCGCTTGCCGCCACGGGCGTGATCAGTGGCATTGCGCGCGGCTCTAATCAATGCGCGCTGGCGCACAAGCTTTACGAAACCACGCGCGCCTTGTATCCCGAGCGCGCCAAACCCTATCTGCACGGCGAGATCGTGGGCGTGGGGCTGCTTTTGCAAAATCACTTTAACGGCGAGCTTGCCTATAACGCGCCGCTGCTTGCGCTGATGCAGAAAAACGGCATGCCCTGCTGTGTGGGTGACATTGGCGTGGAGAAAACGCCGGAGATCTTTGAGGAATACTACACGCGCATCTGCAACAGCAGCGCGATCAACAAGGACGATGCAGCCGAGTGCGCCAGGTTCCGCAAGAGCCTGCAATATCTTTTTTCGCTGTAAAGGAGAGAGGGTATGGAGCTGATCATCATAGCGGGGATGCCCGCAACAGGGAAAAGCACGCTGGCAAAAAGCTTGTCGGCGGAGTTTTCGCTGCCGATTTTGGAAAAGGACGAGATCAAGGAAGCGATGTTTGATACGCTGGGCTATGCGGATCTTCTGGCAAAGCGACAGCTTGACGTGGTGGCAAACGCGGTGCTGTTACGCATGAGCGAGGCACTGCTGCGCGCGGGAAAATCGCTGATCGTTGTCAATAATTTTTACAGCAGCATGAGCGGCGAGGTGCAGGCGCTGATCGACCGCTACGGTTGCCGCTGTGTGACGGTGTTTCTGGAGGGTGACCCCGACGTGCTGTATGAAAGATACGTGGCGCGCGACAAGGCGCACATGCGGCACCTGGGGCACACGTTTATCGACCGTTATCCCCCTTTGCCGGGGGACGTGGTAGGGCAAAGCATGACGCGCGAGTACTTTAACGACCGCTTTCTTGGCAGCGGCATGGCGGATTTTCGCCTGAACGGTGCGCGCATCAACGTGGATGCCACCTATCCCGAGAGGATCGACAAGCAGGCATTACTTTTGCAGATCAAACAGGCACTGGAGGTCAAAGAATGAAAAAAGAGCGTACCTTTAAAACCGAGATCGCCGTGATCGGCGCGGGCCCTGCGGGGCTTTCTGCCGCGATCACCGCGGCAAGAGCCGGACGGCGCGTTCTGCTGCTGGAGAAAAACGGCTATCTTGGCGGCAACGCCACGCTGGGACTGCCGCTGCTCGGCTTTCTGGATCTTGACGGCAGGCGCATCGTGGGCGGCATTGCGCAGGAGTACGTGCGCAGGCTCTGTGCGCGCGGCGAGTGCTTTGGGCACCGCACCTGCCCCAAGCACAATTCGGTGACAAATATCTCACCCGACGGCTTTAAGCTGTTGGCGATCGAGATGTGCCGCGAGGCGGGCGTTGAGGTGCTTTTGCACCTGGAGGCTCTCCGCGTTGAAAAGGAAGGGAACAGGATCACGCGCGTTGTGCTGTGGGGCAAGGGAAATGAGGTCAGCGTAGAGGCGGATCTGTTTCTGGATTGCACGGGCGACGGAGACGTTGCGTATCTTGCGGACTGCAGCTTTGAGTCCGGTCAGCCGCAAACGGGCGTTTTACAGCCCCCCACGGTGATGTACACCTTGCAAAACGTGGACACCGCCAAGCTGTTTGACCACATCGAAAAGCACCCCGAGGAGATGACGTACAGCAAGAGTATCGACCACCGCCCGGGGTATGATGCCGCCTATTTCCGCGCTAGCCCCAATCACGTGTTTGTGGGGCTTGCAAAGACGTTCGAGCGCCTACGTGCCATGGGGAAATGCCCCGTGGAGCGCAATACGCTGATCTACATCAACGGCATTCACAAGGGTGAGGTGCATATCAACAGCACGCGCTTGCTTGGCACCGATGCCACCGATATCCTTGACCTGACCCATGCGGAACTGGAGGGGCAGCTGCAAACTGCGGCGCTGACCGCCATGCTGCGCGAATACGTGCCGGGGTTTGAAAATTGCTACGTTTCCAATATTGCCCCCACGCTTGGCGTGCGCGAAACGCGGCGCTTTCGCGGCTCACGGTGCCTGACGGGGGATATGCTGCTTGCGGGCGAGATCCCCGCGGACAGCATTGCGCTTGGCGCGTATAAGATCGACATTCACTCCGGCACCGACCGCAACACACTGTTCAAGACCGTCACCTCTCCCTTCGGCATTCCCTATGGGTGCCTGGTGAGCGCGGAGGTGGAAAATCTGATGTTCGCGGGGCGTTGCGCCTCGATGGATGCGGCTGCACTTGCCTCGGCGCGCGTGATGCCGCAATGCATGTCGATGGGCGAGGCGGCAGGCGAGGCGGCAGCCATGGCGCTGGAACAGAATATTCTGCCGCGTGACGTAAACACAGACACACTGCGCGCCCGCTTGCTTTCGCAGGGCGCGGTATTGACATTGGAGCAGGCAATCGTCCTGCCCGTAAATGAGTAAAGGAGAATCGTCATGCTGAAAAAAGAGCCTTGGGTGGGATACGTAAGACCCACAAAAATTTTTGGAAATCTGTATTTCGTTGGCACGCACCCCTCGTCGGTGCATCTGATCGACACGGGCGATGGGCTGATGCTGATCGACACCGGTTATCTTGACAATCTGTACCTGACGGTGCAGGGGATCTGGCAGATGGGCTTTGATCCGCGGGATATCAAGGTGATACTGCTGTCGCATTGCCATTTTGACCACACCAACGGCGCGGCTGCCTTGCAGGCGCTGTCCGGAGCAAAGATCTATCTGGGCAAGGACGATGCCTGGCTTGCCGACGGCAAGATCAACCATTGCACGCTCCCCCTGCGCCCCTTTGTGCCCGACGTGCTGCTTTCCGACGGCGACACCGTCACCTTGGGTAACACCACCGTGACCTGCATCTCCACCCCCGGCCATACCGACGGCGTGATGTCCTTTTTCTTTGACGTGACCGACGGCACGCGCACCCTGCGTGCGGGGATGCACGGCGGCGTGGGACTCAACACCCTGAACGCCGAGTTTCTGACGAAAAATAACCTTCCCTTTGAAAATCGCGACAAGTATTTTGCAAGCCTGGAAAAGCTGAGATCGCAGCACGTGGATATCTTTATTGGCAATCACGTGGGCAACAACGATACCGAGGGCAAGGTGGCGCGCGTGCATGCAGGCGAGGCGGATGCCTTTATCGACCCCACGGAATGGGGTAGGTTCCTTGATAAATGTCGCGCCAATCTGCAAGCGCTGATCGACGGCGAAAAACAGCAATAAGCGGCGGAACGGAGTGAGTTTTTATGTGCAAACAGGTGATTGATGAAATTCTTCGCGCCAAGATCGTGGTGATCATGCGCGGCGTGGCACGCGAAAAGCTGATCCCTGCCGTGCAGGCAATGTACGAAGGGGGCATTCGACTGGTGGAATGCACCTATGATGCAAGCGGTAGCATCCCGGACGAGGAGATCGCCGCCAATATCGCGCTGCTGGCAGGGCATTTTGCGGGCAAAATGCAGATCGGTGCGGGCACTGTGCTGAGCGAAAAGCAGGTGCTGCTCACCAAAAACGCGAGGGGCAGCTTTATCATCTCCCCGGATACCGATGCCGACGTGATCCGCGCGACCAAGGCTGCGGGGCTGGTTTCTATCCCCGGTGCCATCACCCCCACCGAGGTGCGCGCAGCGCACAAGGCGGGCGCGGATTTTGTCAAGCTTTTCCCGGTGGATCTGTACGGCCCCAAGTATATCAAAACGCTGAAGGCACCGCTCTCCAACATCCGTTTTCTGGCGGTGAACGGCATCACCAAGGAAAATATGGGCGAGTATCTTGCCGCAGGTGCGGTCGGCGTTGGCGTTGGCTCCGGCATTGTGAATAAGGCGATGATCGAGGCAAGCGATTTTGCCGGCATCACCGCGCTGGCCAGGGGCTACACCTCGCTGCTTGCGTGATAAGCGCCTTCCGCTGTATAAAAAGCAGCCGTCCGTGCGGACGGCTGCTTTTTATATCTTGCAAATTCCGATCAGATATGATATACTAAAGATATCTGAAATTCTGATGCAAGGCACACAGAGAATGGGGGTGGAAAAATGCTTTCCACAGTGCTGAGCGCGGGCATCTGCGGCATTGACGGCTTTTTGGTCAACGTAGAGTGCGATTCGCGCGAAAATATGACGTCCTTTGAGATCGTGGGCTTGCCCGATCTTGCCGTGCGCGAGGCAAAGGAGCGCGTACGCACCGCCGCTTTTAACAGCGGATTTCGCTTTCCGCCGCACGCGCTGACGGTCAATCTGGCACCCGCCGACCGCAAAAAAGAGGGGTCGGGGTTTGACGTTGCCATCCTTTGCGGTATTCTGCGTTGCGGGGGCGCGATCCACCGCAACGTGGATCTTTCAAGGCTCTGTCTTGTGGGTGAGCTGTCGCTTTCCGGCAGCATCCGCGGGGTGCGCGGCGTGCTTTGTATGTGCGTTGCCGCCAAGGAGGCGGGGCTTGCCGAAATTTTTGTTCCTGCCGAAAACGCCGCCGAGGCGGCTGCCGTTGAGGGGATCACCGTTTACCCCTTGACCGATATGGCCACGCTTGTGGCGCACCTCAATGGCGAGCGCCGAATCGCCCCCGTTGTACGTACCGCCGCCACGCTGGAGGACGCAGCCGCACTTGCCGTGCCGGATTTTGCGGACGTGCGCGGCCAGGCAATGGCCAAGCGCGCTATGGAGATCGCCGCCGCAGGCGGACATAACATTTTGCTGATCGGCCCGCCCGGCACGGGCAAGTCGATGCTGGCAAAGCGCTTGCCCGGCATCCTGCCGCCCCTTACCTTTGACGAGGCGATCGAAACCACCAAGGTACATTCGGTAGCGGGAACGCTGCCTGCCACCTCGTCGCTGCTGCGCACCCGTCCCTTCCGCGCACCGCACCATACCATGTCGGCGGTCAGCCTTGTGGGCGGCGGTGCCAACCCCACGCCGGGCGAGGTGTCGCTTGCCAACAACGGCGTGCTGTTTCTGGATGAGCTGCCGGAATTCCCCAAAACCGTGACCGACACGCTCCGCCAGCCCTTGGAGGATCGGCGCGTGACCATAACGCGCGCCAGCGGCCGCGTGACCTTCCCCTGCTCGTTTATGATGGTGGGGGCAATGAACCCCTGTCGCTGCGGCTACTTCGGCCACCCCACCAAGGCCTGCACCTGCTCGCCAAACGACGTCAAGCGCTACGTGTCGCGCATCAGCGGACCGCTCCTGGACCGCATCGACATTGAGGTGGAGCTGCCCTCGCTTTCCTATGACGAGCTTTCCGCAAAAGCCCCCACGGGCGAGCCCTCTGCCGTGATCCGCGAGCGTGTGATCCGGGCCCGTGCCTTTGCCGCCACCCGTATGCAGGGCGAGCGCGGGATCTTCTGCAACGCCCAGCTGGATGCCGCCGCCATCCGCAAATAT
>JAZNNA010000042.1:0-8361 GCA_045580065.1 Eubacteriales bacterium | reverse complement strand
GTGACCCTTTCTCACAGTGCCGCCTCGCGCGAGGTATTTGCCACCGGTGCGCTGCGCGCCGCCCGCTTTATGGTGGGCAAGGATGCCGGTATGTACGATATGAACGACGTGGTGAATTGCCTGTAAAGGAGAATATGCAATGCCTCTGGGTCTTGATAGTCTGGATATAAAGCTAAAGCGTGTTTTGGCTTTCTTTGTGGATATGCTGGTGGTTATACTTCCATATTACTTTGTGATCTTTTTTGTGCTCGCTGATCTGGAACTGACCGGAAGGCAAGCCACTTTGATCCATTCCTTGGCTATGTGCGCAGTGTTTTTATTTAAAGACATATTTGGTAGGAGCCTTGGTAAACGTATTTTTGGCTTGCGCATCGTTTATGATAATGAAGCATGCAGGTATTCTTTCTTTAGATTATTGCTTCGAAATTTCACTCTTATCCTTTGGTTTGTTGAAGCGATTTTGCTTTTTCAAGACAAAAAGCGGCTTGGTGATAAGTTGATGGCTACCAATGTAATAGAGGTAAAATCGCAAGACCAGAAATAAGAAAAAGCCCGCACACGGTGCGGGCTTTTTGTTATGTTTCTTCGCTTGTCGGCTTTTTCTTCCACTCGATCTCGTTGAGCAGCGAAAAGCCAAGGATCAGCACACCGCCAACGATCTGCCAGGGGGTGATCGCCTCTTGCAGGGCGGTGACAGAAAGGATGACCGCCACCAGCGGGTCAATGTAGGAAAGCAGCGAGGCCTCTTGCCCCGGCATGTGCCGCAGGGCGGAAAAATACAGACAGTAGGCAATGCCGGAATGCACAAAACCAACGGCAAGCATAAAGCCGATGCCCTTGCCGTCAAGGGCGGAAAGGTGAAAGCCGCCGGTCAGCGCCACGTAGGGGAGCAGCACCAGCGCCGCAGCACAGAACTGCAAAAAGGTGCGTGAGATGCCCTCGGCACCCTTGATGTATTTGTTCAGCAGCACCACCGTGGCATACAGCGTGGCGGCACCAAGCCCCAGCAGCACGCCCACAAGGTGATTGCCACCCCCTGCGCCGGAAACGCCCACGATCAACACCACGCCAAGCGTGGAGGCAGCAAAGCAGACGATCTGCTTTGCGCTCATTTTTTCGCGGAACAAAAAGGGGCAAAGCAACGTGACCAGCACGGGGGCAAAATAATAGGAAAGCGTTGCCACCGACACGGTGGTGTAGCGGTAAGCCTCAAACAGCAGGATCCAGTTAAAGCCCATTGCCGCACCGGAAAGCAGCAACAGCAAAAGATCCTTGCGGCTTACCCCCGCAACGGGGTTCTTTTTTTGCAAAAGAAGCACAAAGCCGATCAGCAGGATCGCCAGCACCGCGCGATACAGCGCGATCTCAGAGGAGGCGAGCGGGATGTTACGCACAAACAGCGCAATGGTGCCAAAGATCGCCATGGAAAGGATCAGAAAAAGGCGGGACGTCGTTTTGCTCATTTGTCCTGCTCCCCCTTCGGCACAAAGCCCTCAAAAATGGGGTAGATACCCCTTTGCAGATACCGTTTGTAGGCATTTTCGTCGCGGACGGTGTAAACCACCGAGGCGGCGCCAAACAGCTTGATGCCAACGCGCAGCGCTGCGCGGTGCGGATAGTGCCCGTCCCACGCGTGGAAGGCGGGGCGGCACAAAAAGGTGACAAGCAGCTTGGTGAGCGCAAAGTTCAGCAGCTTGGAGCCCTTGCGCTTTTCCTTGATAAGGTCGGTGGAAAGCAACCCTCGCACCACCTGCGGCGCTTGCTTTTTCACGGCGCGCAAAAGCAGGGGATTAAAGCTTTCTACACACCACGCGCCCTTGTAATCGGCAAGTGCCTCAAGCAGGGGAGATACAAGCGAAGCATCGCCGCTCTCTCCCTTTAATTCGATCAGCAAAGGCACGCGCCCGTCTACCGTTTGCAGGACCTGCTTTAAGGTGGGGATGGTCTGTGTCGTGCCGGAAAGCGGGATCTGCACAAGCTCGGCGGCGCTCAGCGCGCAAAGCTTGCCCTCTCGCCCGCAAACGCGGTCTAACGTATAGTCGTGAAACACCATCACGGTGCCGTCGCAGGAGAGCTGCACGTCAAGCTCGATGGCAAAGCCCTGCGCGGCGGCGCGGTCAAACGCCTGCAGCGAGTTTTCCGGCACCTCGCCCCCCCACAGCCCGCGGTGGGCGTAGGGGCGAAGAAAGGGGCGCATTGCTTTTTTGCGTGCGCGCGGCGCGATCAGAAACAGCCACAGCGCAAAAAGTGCCAGAAGGGTAGCGAAAACGGCGATGGCAAGGATGAAATACCACTCCATCAATCGTCGCCCCCCATCGCGTCAAGCGCCACCGCCTTGGCCTCTGGCTTTGCATCGCCGTGGCGGACAAACAGCATGGTGACAAAGGCAAGCGCCACAAAAATGGCGGCGTAGGGGAACAGCGTGCGGAAGTTGATGTCAAGAAACACGCCCGACAAAATGGGGGTGATCACCTGCGCAGACATGCTGGCGGTGTAATAAAAGCCGGTGTACTTGCCCACGTTCAGGCCGCGGGAAAGCTCCACCACCATGGGGTAGGAGTTGACGTTGATGGTTGCCCAGCCAATGCCCGCACACGCAAACAGCAGGGGCATCAGCACCTGCTTTACCATCTCGGGGCTGGAGGCCGAGAGGAAGGAGGCAAAGAAGAAGGAAGCGCCAAGGATCACAACGCCGCCAAGGATCATCTTTTTTCTGCCAAGCTTGGCGGAAAGCATGCCGACGGGCAGATAAGAAACGATCGCCGCAGCCTGCGCGATCAGCAGCGTGGTGTTGTAGTCCACGTTCAGCACGGTGCTTGCGTAGACCGAGTATTTGCTGGTCACGGCGTTGTAGCCCATAAACCAGAACACCACCGAGGCAAGGATCAGCAAAAGCGAGATACGCTCGCCACGCGAGAGCTTGCGCATCTCGGCGGGCTCGCCTGCCACATCCTCGTCTGCGGGCTTGTCAAGCCCAAGGCGGTCGCTTTCCGCCTGCATCTCTGCTGCCCACTTGGGCTCGCGTACCTTCCAGATAAACACGGCAAGCCCCACCATCATAATGCCCGCTACAATGGCAAAAAAGGTGGTGTAGCTCATCAGCGCGTTTTTCGCCTTGCCCGTGCCAAGCACTGTGCCAAGCAGCAGCACCAGAATACCACCTGCCGTGCCCATCAGGTTGATCACGGCGTTGGCCTTGGAGCGCAGGGGCTTGATGGTCACGTCGGGCATCAGCGCCACCGCAGGGGAGCGGAAGGTGCCCATTGCCACCAGCGTAAAGAACAGCAGCACCATAAAGATCACAAGCGGCGCCGCGTTTTTGGCGGTGGCAAGTGCCGCGCACGCCTGGCGCGCAGGCACCACGATATCAGAGTAATCGGGGTTGGTCACGGTCTTGCCGTCCGCATCCGTTACGGTAAAGGGGATCGCCTTGAACTCCTCCTTGGAGATCAGCTCCTGCAGGGGCTTTTTGCCCGCAAGCAGATTTTCCTCCTTCCAGTCGTTCACCTCGGGGTTCTGCTCCCAGATATTGTCCAGCGCCTGCACGTAGGCCTCGCCCTCGGTGGCGGTGATGTCACCAAGATTTGCAAGCTGCACGCGGTCGGGGATGGAAAGCGATACCAGCAGCACCGCCGCCACAATGGCGCCGATCACAATAAAGGGGGTGCGCTTGCCGTGCTTGCTTGCCACCTTGTCGGAAAGCGAGCCGAAGATCGGCAAAAGGAACAGCGCAAAAATGTTATCCAGCGCCATGATCGCGCCGGACCACGCCTGCGGCAGGCCGAATTTATCGGTTAAGATCTTGGGGACGATGGTGTCGTAGGCCTGCCAGAATGCCGAGATCAGAAAAAAGGCAAACCCCACAAAGATAACGCGCTTGTAGTTCAGTTTCATTTCAGTTTTCCTTCCTTTTGTAATAATGTGTAGACCTTCAGCACCGCAGCCTGCGTTTTGCCGTCGGGCAGCTCGCCTGCAAGAATTTTCGTTACCGCTTCTTCAATGGGTATGGTAAAGATCTCCAAAAACTCATCCTCGTCAAGGCATTGCGCGCTTTGCGTAAGGCCGCGTGCCAAAAACATACGGATGCGCTCGCCCATCACGGCGGGCGAGCCGTAAAAATCGCCAAGATCCACAAGCTCTGCGGGCACAAGCCCCGTCTCCTCTCGCAGCTCACGCAGCGCCGCCTCGCGCACGTCCTCGTCGGGCGAGTCCAGCTTGCCCGCAGGGATCTCGATCAGCGTTTGCCCGATGGCGTAGCGGTACTGGCGCTCCAGCACCACCTCGTTTTGCGCCGTGAGGGGGAGAATGCACACCGCACCCACGTGCCGTACGATCTCGCGCGTGGAGCTGCCGCCGTCCGGCAGACTCACGGTGTCCTTGTACAAATGCACCACCTTGCCGTCATAGATCAGTTCGGAGGCAAGTGTTTTTTCAGTCAGATCCATGGTTTCTCCTATCTATATAGATATAGTTTTCCTTATCCTTTTCAGTATATCCTAAAACCTTATGTTTGTAAAGAGGAAAAGCGCAAAAGTGCATTTCTTCCGGAACGGATATGTCAAAATGCACAAAATGTATGAAATTATAGCACAAAATGTAAACAAAATTGATGATTGGTTGACCTCGCACGCGCGCAATGCTATAATGAAAGCAGAAAACACCGAAAAAGAATGCCGCAAGCCGTGTATAAGCTACGCCGTGTCATCCCTTGCCTTCGGGTCTGTTTTGCCAAGTGCGCAGCAAGCCACCGCTTGCTGCGCACTTGTGTTTTTTGGAAAGGAGCCGTTATGAAAAAAGCATCAAAGCGTCAGATCCTATTTATCGTGCTGGGAACGGTGCTTGTGTGCGTGCTTGCCACGTTCCTTGGCGTAACACACGGCTTTTTGCGCGAGCACGAGGGGCAGCAGCAGCCCGCGCTTGTGTATGTAAGCGAGCTTCGCTTTGAGGGCGGACGCATCGGTTATTATATCTGTAATGCAACGCATCACAAGATCACCGTGTCGCGCGTCCCGGAGCGCGTTGAAAAAATGCAGGATGGCGAGTGGAGGGGCTTCGAGCTGTTTCGTGACGAGATCTCCGCTCCCATCACGATCGGCGCCTTTGATAAGGCGTGGATCTACGTATCGATGGATTATAGCGAGAATATTCCCGGTGAGTATCGCCTGATCCATAGCGCGGTGGCACACGGTGAGGATCCCTGCAGTGTGGTGGCGCAGCTGACGGTGACGGAGCGGGACGTATGGTGGTTTGGGCAAGAGAAAAGCTTTTCAGAGGTGCAGGGGTACAGCACGCATCCGGACGTCAGGCTGACGCTGTTTTCTGACGGGGAGCTTAAAAAATACCCGCTTTCCTATACTGTAACAAACGATACGGATGCCGCACTTTCCTGCAGACCGGTGGCACTTGAGATCGAAAGATACGATCCCGAAGCAAAAAAATTCGTCCCCGCCATATTGCCCCTGTCGGGCGAGGTGAGCAACGCGCAAAGGGTAGAGATCGCCGCATTTGGAGAAAGCGAGCGGCTTGCTCTTGGCGTGCGGGAGCCTTCCTCGTGGGAGATCGCCCCAAGCGGCGTGTACCGCGTGGCGATCCCCTGCCAATATGCGGGGGATGACGACGTATTTTACGCTGTAGCGTATTTCACGCTGTGAAAGGGGGGACTTTTATGAAGAATAAGATCAAGCGCCTGGTGTGCTGCATACTTTTGGCTTGCGTGCTTGTGCTTGCAGGCTTTTTGGGAGTATGCAGCGGCGTGACAAGACGTGTGGACGGCATCAGGCAAAATTCCCGTATTCGCATAGAGGACGTTACCGTTACAAACGGAAATATTTTTTATACGCTGGTCAACGACACCCCCTTCCGGCTTAAGGGGTACGGCGAGGGCGCCTCGATACAGCAAAAAATCAACGGCGTTTGGACGCGCCCCATTGTGCTCGCCTCGGACGAAGGGCTTTACAAGGGGGACGGGATGCTCAGAACCGCAAGCATTGGCGGCTTTTCCCGTCTTTATCGAGGGGGCGGCATCAGCTCCTTGTTGACACCGGGAGAGTACCGCCTGATATATGGAAAGGTGAGCTACAAAAGCGGATCGGACGGGTCGGTTACTCCCGTATATGATGATAAGCAGATCTACGCGGTGGCGGAATTTACACTGAGCGCACAGGATATTTCCGACGTGGCGCACGGCGAGAGCTTTGTGATGGACGGCGTGCTGCAGTATACGGACGTATATGCAACCACCGCTTCAAGATCTGCATATTCCTGCACGATCCATAACGGCACAACGGCGCGTATGGAGCTGGATATCGCCCACGCGCGCTTTGAAAGGTACGATGCCGCAGCGCAGGCCTTTGTCGATACGGGGCTGCAGGTGCTGCGCCGCTATCAGGATAGCACCGAGCGCAAATTCATTCGCGCGGGCAGCGAGGATGCGATCCGCCTTTGCGACCGTTACGCGGACGAGGACCCCTTACCCGACGGCTATTACCGCGCGCTTGTGCCGTATTATCTGTACGGTGACGAGCAGACCTATTACGCGGTGGGATATTTGCTGCTTGACAGCACAAAGCCGCCCCTCTCGGAGGGTGGCAGCTGACACTACAAAATGAAAGGAGCCTGCTATGAAAAAGCTTTTCAGGATCGCTGCGCTGCTGCTTGCCGCCTTGCTTGTGGCAGGCTCACTTTGCGCGTGCCGCAAGCAGGAAACAGAAACCCCTCTTGCGGTGCGTGGAGATCTTTACGTCAAGGACGGCATTACGCAAAACACGCACGTCTATATGGAAAACGTATACTACAAGGACGGCGCGGTATATTATACCCTTGTCAACCTTCGCAGCTTCCGATATACACATGCCAGTGCCCCGTATGTCGAGCGATGGAATGGCGAGGAATGGGTGCCCGATGCACTATGCTCTATGATCTTCTTGAGAAGCGAAGGACAGCCCGCATACAGCACGCATGATCACTCCTTCAGAATAGATACGAATTATGCCGTTGCGGGCAAATATCGCCTGATCTTCGGCAATCTGAAAAACAGCAGTCAGGATGAAAACGGCAGATATCGCTACGTGTATGACCCGCAGCAGTTTTACGTGATCGGCTATCTGGATATTCCGGAAAGCGAGGAGATCCCCGCCGAGCGGGAAAGCGAGCTTGCGTTTGACGCCGCGCTGATAGACGGCGCAGACGGTGTGTATCTGCGTCTGCGGCTGGAAAACCGTTCGAATGCCCCCTTTGACGTGCCGCTGAAGCAGCGCGAACCGATGATCGAGTATTATAAGAAAAACGAAACGCATGCTTGGTTTGAAAACCTCTGGTTTTACTTTCAATATCTTGAGGATACGCGCGTTGACCCCGGCGAGATCCTGTCGCTTACCATCCCCGTTTACGAGGGGAAATACGACGAAAAGCCGATCGCCTCGCTTGATCCGGGGCGCTACTGCGTGCGCATCTTTTGTCAAGGCACGTATTCCGGCAGAGAATACTACGTAAGCTCTTACTTCGACTATCCCGCCGTGCAGGAAGGAGGGGAGAGCGCATGATCGGATATTATCTCAAGCAGATCAAGGTAGCTGTGTGGCATTTTTTGTTCTGGCATTGGCGTGCGCTGCTTGCGTGGAGCCTTGCGGTCATCCTTGTGCTGGCGCTGCTCGCCGGTACGGTGCTGGGGCTTTATGAGCTTTTGCGCGAGAAGGTAGAGGTGCGGGATGGCCTGACACAGAACTCCAACATCTCGCTGCAGGACATTACCGTAGAGGGCAGCACGCTGCACTATACCCTGGTCAACAAGGGCAAAAGCCGCTATCGCACCTCGGCCACGCTTCCCATTCTGCAAAAAAAGGTAGAGGGCGAGTGGGTGATGGCGACCGCCATTCCTACAGGGCCCGTGAAAAGTGATTTTGAGGAAAAGCATATTTTGATCGAGCCGAAAAGCACGCTCACACTCTCGCAAAGCTTTGCGCACGTGCAGCTGGATGCGGGCGAGTACCGCCTGGTCTACGACGGGTGTAAGCGCTACGACCCCGAAAGACAAAACGTATATCATGAAACAAGGATCTACGTTGTGGGCTATTTCACCCTGCCCGCAACAGAATAAAAAAGCAGAACGCGCCGTTGCTCTGTTGTCCTTAATGGAGAATTTGCGTGCACAAAACGTCGGCAGAGAACTTGTGTTCTCTGCCGATTTGTGGTATAATGGGATAGGTGATGAAAATGGATAGCGGAAAAGAGTTACCGCAAAGAAAGCGTTTACGGTTAAAGAATTTCGATTACAGTACACCCGGGGCATATTTTATAACGATATGCACGCATAACAGAAAATGTACGTTGTCCCGTGTTGTAGGGGCGATTCACGAATCGCCC
>JAZNNA010000041.1:0-6631 GCA_045580065.1 Eubacteriales bacterium | reverse complement strand
CTACTACTCGCTGTTCTATGATATCAAGCACGTGCTGATCATGGGTCGCGTGACCTCCGGTGAGGGCGGTGTGATCCTTCTGGAGCGCGCCAAGGAGGTCCTTGCCAAGGAGTTCCCCGAGCTGAATGAAAAGATCCAGCTTCACATCCCGGACGAAAGCAGCCGCCGCGTGGGGCAATCCGTTGCCGCCGCCAGCCTGCCTGAGATCGGCTGAGCCGTATCAGGCTAAAAAGGGAGAGGACCATGAAAAGAGTTTTGACTTTACTTTTGGCGCTTTCGCTGTGCTTGCTCGCAGTCCTGAGCCTTTGCTCCTGTTCGAAAGAGCTGTCCGAGGAGGAATGGCGAGCTGCATTCGCTTTTGAAAACGTGCGTGTGGATTGCACAACAACTCCTTACCGGGGTGAGCCTATCACTTCCGATCCGCTTTACGGCGGAACGCATTATCTTTTTGACGGCGAGCTTGCGGCTGTGGCAAATGCAGACGTTTTGGTGATCGGGGTTGACGAGCCTGTTTTTCACGAAAAGCTTTACGAGGACCGTCGGCAGCTGATCCTACTGTTTGATTTTGCAGATCGCTTTGATGAATTTACCCTTCTGGAGGACGGCAGCTACTTTTGCGAGGAATCCTCTTTGAAAAACATTATGTGGGATGGCGATCGGCTTGAGGACGTGACCGTAAGCTTTGAAGAAGGCAAGCTCAGCAAGATCACCTACACGTATCGGGTTGGGTCGACCGGAGTGCCGACCAAGTACGCGTTCGCCTTTTCCGAGCACGGGCAAGTTGTCTTAGAGGCACCGGCGGATAATTAAAAAACAAAAGCAAACAAAAAATAAAAGCGCAGGGCGAGCCCTGCGCTTTTTTGCTTGAAAAGCAGGCGCTTTTGTGTTATAATAAGAGGAAGAAGAAAAGGGGGTCAGTTTATGAAAAGGGTGATCGTGATCGGCTCGCCGGGGGCGGGGAAAAGCACGTTTTCGCGCGCTCTGCGCGACAGGACCGGACTGCCGCTGCACCATCTTGATATGCTTTGGCACAGGGCGGATAAAACCACCGTTTCCCGCGAGGAATTTGACCAAAGGCTGATCGAGATCTGCAAGGGCGAGCGCTGGATCCTGGATGGCAATTTTGCGCGCACACTGGAGCTGCGGCTGCAGTATTGCGACACGGTGATCCTGCTGGACTATCCCACCGAGCTTTGCCTTGCAAGCGTTGCCGCGCGCATTGGCAAGCCGCGCGAGGATATGCCGTGGACGGAAACCGAGTTTGACCCCGAGTTCCGCGCGTATATCGAGGCGTTTGGCAAGGAGCGATTGCCGCAAATGTACGAGGTGCTGGAAAAATACCGTGACAGCAAAAACATCATCGTGTTCAAGGACCGCGCAAGTGCGCAGGCGTACCTGGACGGATCTGACAAGGAGTGAGCAAAATGGAGATCAGACGCGCAAGCGGAGAGGATATGCAGGGCATCAATAAGCTGCTTTGCCAGGTGCTTATGGTGCATCACAACGGCAGGCCGGATCTGTTTAAGGCGGGGGCAAAAAAATACACCGACGAGGAGCTGCTGCAGATCATTGCAGATGACAGCCGCCCCATCTTTGTGGCGGTGGATGAGAGCAATGCGGTGCTCGGCTATGCTTTTTGTGTTTTTCAGCAGCATCTGTGCAACAACATTCTGACCGACGTGAAAACGCTGTATATCGACGACCTTTGCGTAGACGAGGAAAAGCGTGGGATGCACGTGGGGAAAACGCTGTATGAGTACGTGGTGCGCTTTGCCAAACAGAGCGGCTGCTATAACCTGACGCTGAACGTTTGGAGCTGCAACGAGGGCGCGATGCGCTTTTACCAGAAATGCGGTCTTGTGCCGCAAAAGGTGGGTATGGAGTTTATTTTGGAATAAAAATCAATCCTCGTATTTGTTTTGAGAATATTATAAAACAAAATTGGAAAAATGATATATAGAAATTGGAAAATAAGAAAAAGCAGCAGCCGACCGGAAATTTCCGGCGGCTGCTGCTTTTTTGTGTTTTGGTTACTGCTTATTCAAATCTCACGTCGGCGGTGCCATCCTCGCGGTAGGTGATGCGGTCGCCCTCGTCGTTCAGGCTATCCATATAAGCAAGATAGTCTGCAAACGTGGCAAACTGCGGCTGATAGCTTGCGATGATCTCCTTGGCGCGCTCCGCGCCGTTTTCCAGCAGCAGCTGCAAAAGCGCCAGCTGCCACTTGGCGGAATTGACGCACGCCATCTCGGCATCCACGATCTGGTAATCGTTGCCGTGGCCGGTGCCGGCGGAGCCGGCAACGTGCGGATGAATGACGGGCATCACGCAGGAAAGGTCGCCCATATCCGTGCTGCCGGTACCGAAGGGGTAATCCTTTACGGGGTGATCGGGCAGGATCTTAGTGGCTGCCTCACGGCAAAGTGCGGTCATGCCGGGGGCATTGTAAAGCGGGGCATAGCCGGGGATATCCACGATCTCCACGTTGGTGCCAAGCGAGAGCGCCGCACCGCAAAGTGCGCGATTGACGCGCTTGTTGGCATCAAGGATCGCCTCAAAGCTCTTGCCGCGCACGTAGGATTCCAGCTCCACGCGCTCGGGGATCGCGTTGACCATATCACCGCCGTGGGTAACGATGGGATGTACACGGATGAGATTGCTGTCCCGAAAGGTCTCGCGGATGGCATTCACGGCGTTCAAGCCGCAGTTGGCGGCGTACAGTGCGTTGTTTCCGTTCCAGGGGCTGCCGCCCGCGTGTGCCGCCTTTCCTTTATAAATGATCTTTTTTGCCATGCATCCAACGGCGCCTTCCTGCACGTAGCTGAAGGATCCCGTATGGAAAAGAAATGCCATATCCACGCCGTCAAACAGTCCGCGCGAGAGGAACTCGCTTTTGCCGCCCATGTACTTGATCCTGCCCTCGGCGCGCAGCTTGGAGCGATATTCGATCTCCAAAAGCTCCTCGGCAGGCACGGCGCAAAGGCGCACCCTGCCTGAGAGCGTATCCAGCATCCCGGGCTCCCTTAGCGCCGCCGCAATACCCAGGAGCGCTGCGCATTGCGCGTTGTGCCCGCAGGAATGCACAGCCCCCGTTTCGGGGTCGCGTTCCGGGTGCGAGGGGCAGATGACCGAGTCTAGCTCGCCCATGATCAGCACCGTGGGGCCATCGCGCCCGGTGTCAAGATCCGTTACAAAGCCCGTGATCCCCTCAGCGTAGGTGAGGGTGTAGCCAAGGGACTCAAAATTTTCTGCCAGATAGGCCGAGGTTTTGCGCTCACGGTACCCCGTTTCCGGGTTTTTCCAGATATAGCGCTCGGCCGCAAGGATCAATTCGCGGTGCTTTTCTACCGCCTCTACAATGTGTTGCATATGATTCTTACCTCTTATTCGATCTTTGTAATTACGGTGCCGTCCTCGCGGTACTCGATGCGGTCGCCCGCGCAGCTAAGTGCATCCACGTAGGTGAGATATTCCTCTTTTGAGGCAAAGAGGGGGGTGAAATCCGAAAGGATCTGCTTGGCGCGCACCGCTCCATCCCGCAGCAAGAGCTGCAGCATAGCGATCTGCCACGCGGCGTTTTTCACACACGCGGTGTCCGGGTCGCTCACCTGATAATTTGCACCGTGCCCAATGCCGGTGACGCCTGCCGCATAGGGGTGAACGGTGGGCATGATGCAGGAAAGATCGCCCATATCGGTGCTGCCGGTTTCAAAGCTGTAGCTCACCGTCACCTTTATATCGGGCAGGATCTCCTTTGCGGCATCCACCGCCACGTCGATCATGCCGGGGGCGCTGATAAAGGGGGCGTAGCCGGGCATATCAATGATCTCCACGTTGCAGCCAAGCGAGAGCGCCGCACCGCAAAGTGCGCGGTTTACGCGGCGGTTTGCGGCCTTGATCGCCTCAAAGCTGCTGCCACGTACGTAGCTTTCGATGCGAACCTCGGCGGGAATGGCGTTGACCATATCCCCACCCTTGGTGATGATGGGATGCACGCGGATGCAGTCGGCCTCCTTAAAGGTCTCGCGGATGGCGTTGATGGCAGCAAGCCCTGCGGTAGCGGCATACAGGGCGTTGTTTCCGTTCCATGGGCTGCCGCCGGCGTGCGCGGCTTTCCCCTTATAGATCACGTTTTTGGCAAGACACCCCACCCAGTTGGCGGAAATGTGGAATTTGCCGGCGGAATGCACCATCAGCGCCATATCCACGCCGTCAAACAGTCCGCGCGAGAGGAATTCGCTCTTGCCGCCAAAGTACTTGATCTTGCCCTCGGCGCGCAGCCTGGAGCGATATTCGATCTCCAAAAGCTCCTCGGCGGGCACGGCGCAAAGGCGGATGCGGCCGCTGAGGCCGTCCAGCATCCCGGGCTCCTTCAGTGCTGCGGCAATGCCAAGCAGAGTGGCGGATTGCACGTTGTGTCCGCAGGCGTGCACAGCCCCCGTTTCGGGGTCGCTTTCCGGGTGCGAGGGGCAGATGACCGAGTCCATCTCGCCCATAATCAGCACCGTGGGACCCTCACGCCCCGTGTCAAGATCGGTCACAAAGCCCGTGATGCCCTCAGCATAGGTGAGGGTGTAGCCAAGGGCTTCAAATTTTTTAGCCAGATAGGCAGAGGTTTTGTGCTCACGGTACCCCGTTTCCGGGTTTTTCCAGATATGGCGTTCTGCTTCCAGTATCATTTCGCGGTGCTTTTCCACCGCAGCTCTGATGTGTTGCATGGGAATTCTCCTTAAAGCTCCTCAAACATTTGGGCAAGGCGCTTGGCGCTTTCTGCCAGCTCGCACATACCGTCATAGGCCGTTTCGGCGGTAAAGCTGCTAAGGTGTCTGTCGGCCTCAAGCGTAAACTCGCCCTTGTAGCCGATCTCCTTCAGCGCCTTCACGATCGGGGGGAAGTCGATATTCATTGAGAAGGGAATGGTGTGGTTGTCGTGACAAAGGTCATTGTCGTGGATATGCAGCGCCTGCAATTTGTCGCCCAGCGCGTGTACCATTTCCACAGCGGTAGTGCCAAGCCCGCGCATTTCGGCGTGGCCGATATCAAGGCACGCCACAAGATACTCGTCGTTTACGGCGTCCAGATGCGCGTGAAAGCTTTCCGGGTTGCAGCAGGCGTCAAATTTGGCGTGGTGCTCCTCCTTGTTCCAGTCCCACATATTCTCGGTGGCGATCTTCACGCCGCACCCCTTGGCAAAGGGCAAGAGCTTTGCAAAAAATTCGGCATTTTCCTCAGGTGTGTGGCCGTTCATCGGATGTATCACGCAGATCTTGCCGCCCGCCTCGGCAGTGCATTCCAACGCGCGGTAAAGCTCGTCGATGATGCCTGCGGCATAGGTGGGGAAGGGGGCGTGCGACTGGTTGCAGTAAATGCCGCAGTCCTCGCCGATCCGACGCAGCTCGCGTGCAAACTTCAAATAGTCCTTGCCGACAAGCGGATGCTCATACGGAATGCGGCACTTGTTCTTGTAGTCCCAGTGCCACATTGAAAACATTGAAAAATCCCACGCATCAAACCCGGCGCGTGCTACAAGCTCTACCGCCCTTTGCTCGCCTACCAAAGCGGCGCAGGAGGCGATCTCTGTTGAAATTTTCATAACCTTCTCCTTTTATTTTCTAAAATATTTTACCAAACGGAGCGCCTGCTCCGCGGTGCTTTGCAGATTACGTGCGGCGTTGTCGATATCCATTGCCTCCTGCAGCGTGCAGGGGGTACGTAGGATGGGAAAGAACGCATCGATGCCGTGTGCATTGCACAGGGCGGCATCCTCGGCAACGCAGCCTGAAAAGGCGATCACCGGCTTTGCGTGGCGTTTTGCCGCCCTTGCCACACCAACGGGGGCCTTGCCCATGCAGGATTGTCCGTCCAGCCGTCCCTCGCCCGTGATCACAAGGTCCGCGTGGCGGATCCTTTCCTCCAGCCCCGTGTACTCGATCACAAGCTCAATGCCCGGGCGCAGCGTGGCGCCGAGATAGGCAAGAAAGGCAAAGCCGATGCCGCCGGCAGCGCCTGCCCCGGGGGTCGTATCGTCGGCGTGCGGCAGCGCCGCCTTGGTCAGCGCCGCGTAGCGTGTAAGCCATGCATCCATTTTTGCCACCATATCGGGCGTGGCACCCTTTTGCGGCCCGTAGACGGCGCTGCAGCCGTTTTGCCCGCACAGCGGGTTTTTTACGTCGCAGGCAACGTAAAATTCGCATCCGGCAAGCGCCTTGTGCGCGCTGCCCGTGCCGATAGCGGCAAGATCTGCAAGCCCCCTTGCGCCGCGCGCGATGGGAGCGCCCGCGCTATCGCAAAAGGTAAAGCCAAGGGCCTGCAGCATGCCCACGCCGCCGTCGTTGGTGGCGCTGCCACCGATCCCGATGATAAATCTGCGGCAGCCCTCGCCGATCGCATCCAGGATCATCTCTCCAACGCCGTAGGTGGTGGTGCAGAGGGGATTTCTTTCCTCGTCGCGCAGCAGCGTGATGCCTGCCGCTGCCGACATTTCGATGATGGCGGTGGCATTTTGGCGATCAATGCCGTAAATCGCGCACACGGGTGCCCCGATCGGTCCCGTGACCTCTATTTTTTTCAGCTCGCCGCCCTTGGCGGCAACCAGCGCATCCACCGTGCCCTCGCCGCCGTCGGCAAGGGG
>JAZNNA010000040.1:0-14433 GCA_045580065.1 Eubacteriales bacterium | reverse complement strand
ATGCAGCGCCGCACGCGCCACACGGATGCGGTCCGCCATACCGCAAGTGCCGCGCTCACCGAGATCGCGCCGCACACCGCACCGCCTCGGGCACAATTCACACCCTTTTTCCATACCGTTCGCCCTCCTTTTTCATTTTCTGATACTATCATACCACATTTTTGCGATTTTTGCAAGAAATGAAAAAATCCGTGTGCGCGCACGCGCGTTTTGTGCTACAATAATAGTATATCCACACAAGGAGGTTCAGTATGGCACTTCCCTTCCTTCGCCGCGCGGAGATCCTGTGCATCGGCACAGAGCTGCTCATCGGCGACATCGTCAACACCAACGCCGCGTATCTCGCGCGGCGGCTTGCCACACTCGGCATCGGCGTATACCGACAAAGCGTGGTGGGAGATAATAAGGAACGACTCGCAAAGGATCTTGAAACGGCACTCTCGCGCGCCGACGTGGTGATCACCAGCGGAGGCCTTGGGCCCACGGCGGACGATCTCACCAAGGAGACGGCGGCGGCCGTGTTCGGGCGCAGCATGTACTGCCACGAGGAGTCGCTTGCGCGCATCACCGCCTATTTTGCCGCAACGGGGCGCGAAATGACGCCCAACAACCGCAAGCAGGCCATGATGCCTGAGGGAGCCACGGTCTTTCCCAACGATTACGGCACGGCACCCGCACTCGCGCTCACGCGCGAGGATGGCAAGGTGCTCATCCTGCTCCCCGGCCCCCCTCGGGAGCTGGAGCCCATCTTCCGTGAGCGCGTGGAGCCCTTCCTGCGCCCACGCTGTGAGGCGGTGCTCTTCAGCCGCAACGTGCATATCGCGGGGCTTGGCGAATCCGCCGTGGAGTCGCTGCTGCCCCGTGCGCTGCTGGAGGCGGAAAACCCCACCGTTGCCCCCTATTGCGTGACGGGCGAGGTGCGATTGCGCGTCACCGCGCGCGCCGCTGATGAAGAGAGCGCCGCAGCGCTTTGCGACAGGGCCGTCGAGGCCATCAGGGCAACCCCCGTCTCCCCCTATATCTATGCCATCGACACCCCCACGCCCGAGGCTGCGCTGGTGGAGCGGCTGCTGGAAAGAAAAATGACGGTCGCCACCGCAGAGTCCTGCACAGGGGGACTGATCGCCAAGCGCATCACGGATATTCCCGGCTCCTCTGCCGCACTGGTCGGCGGTGCCGTGACCTATCAGACCCACACCAAAACAACGCTGCTTGGCGTTCCCGCCGAGCTGATCGAGCAGCACGGCGTTGTCAGCGCCCCTGTTGCCGAGCAGATGGCGCTTGCGGCACGCGAGGTATTTGGCAGCGATCTTGCCGTTTCCACAACGGGCTTTGCCGGCCCCGGTGGGGGGACCGAGCAGGATCCGGTCGGCACGGTCTATATCGCCGTGGCAAGCAAAAACGGTGTCAGCTCGCGCCGCCTTTCGCTTTCCCCCTTGCGCGATCGCAGCTATATCCGCACGGTGGCAGCCACCAACGCGTGCCTTGAGCTGCTGCTTTGCCTGCAAAAAATGCCGCAGAACGGGAAGGATTGACCAAATCCGTATGGCTTGGCGCGCAAATACTATTTAAAACATATAAATTGTCAATTTGCTATTGACAGAAAAATACAGAATGTGTTAAAATAATAACAATATCTTTGCCGGGGCGAGCATCCCCGACAGACAAGGAGTGAATATTATGGCTAAATTTCGCAAGATCGGTATTCTGACCTCCGGTGGCGACGCCCCCGGCATGAATGCGGCAGTACGCGCCGTTGCCCGCAAGGCAATGGACGAAAATATCGAGGTCATGGGCATTTACGGCGGCTACGCCGGCCTGATCGACGGACATATCGAGCCCCTTGGCCCCCGTTCCGTTTCCAACATCATCGCACGTGGCGGCACCATGCTGTATTCCAACCGTTGCCTTGAGTTCAAGACCGAGGAGGGCATGCGCACCGCGGTAGAGACCTGCCGCAAGAACGAGATCGACGCGATCGTTGCAATGGGCGGCGACGGCACCTTCCGTGGCGCTACCGACCTTTCCAACCGCGTCATCCCCACCATCGGCGTTCCCTGCACCATCGACAACGATATCACCGCAACCGACTACACCATTGGCTTTGACTCCGCCATGAACACCACCCTTGGCATGCTTGACTGCCTGCGCGACACCTGCGAATCTCACGCACGCTGCAACGTGGTTGAGGTCATGGGCCGTGACTGCGGCGCCATCGCGCTGAACACCGCGCTTGCTGCCGGTGCCGTTGCTGCCGTGATCCCCGAGATCCCCTTTGACGAGGCCGAGCTGATCGCCCGCATCAAGGCAATGGTAGAGGCAAAGAAGCGCAGCTTCCTTGTTGTGGTAAGCGAGGGCGTGCTCACCGCCGACGGCAAGAAGTACGGCGAGGTCCTCACCCCCAAGATCGAGGCAGAGACCGGCGTTGAGACCCGCTTTGCTCGCTTTGCACACATCGTACGCGGCGGCGCACCCTCTATGCGCGACCGCTTTACCGCCACCCGCATGGGCGTGCACGCCGTTGAGCTGCTGCTTGAGGGCAAGAGCAACCTTGTTGTGACCGAGGTCGACGGCAAGATCGACTCGCTTGATATCAACTACGCCCTGATCGCAGACCGCTTCTACAAGAACAAGCTGAAGCCCGGCGACCTGGATAACTTTACCGCCGAGCAGGTGGAATCTATGAAGGAGCTTGCAGCCAAGCGCGCACAGGAGCTTTCTTCTGTTTACAAGATGATCAAAGAGATCCGCAAATAATTTTATTTCGGAGGGAGCATATGAGAAAGGTTACCATCATTGGCGCCGGTAACGTCGGTGCCACCATTGCATATACCTTGGCGGTAGAGGGCATTGCCAACGAGATCGTAATGATCGACATCCGCCACGAAAAGGCAAAGGGCGAGGCCATGGACATCGGTCAGGGCGCCCCCTTCTTCCCCGGCACCAACATCTACGCAGGTGACTACGTGGATGCTGCCGACTCTGATATCGTGGTGATCACCTCGGGCATCGGCCGCACCGCCGGGCAGTCCCGCTTGGATCTGGCACAGATCAACGTCAATATCCTGACGCAGATCGCACAGCAGATCACGCACTACGCCCCTCGCGCGATCTACCTGCTTGTCAGCAACCCCGTGGATATCATGACCTATGTGTTCCACAAGATCACGGATATCCCGCGCAACCACATCATCGGCTCCGGTACCATCTTAGACACCTCTCGCCTGCGCTCCTACCTTGCAAATCACTTTGACGTCAGCCAGAAAAACATCCACGCCCACGTATTTGGCGAGCACGGCGATACCTCCTTTATCCCGTGGTCCCTCTCCTCTGTTTCCAGCGTGCCTGTTGACGAGTACGCCGAGTTTGCCTGCAGCTCCAACGAAAGCATCCTCCCCTTAGAAAAGGCAGAGGCAGAAAAATACGTGCGCTCCTCCGGCTCAGAGATCATTGCGCGCAAGGGAGCGACCTACTATGCAGTATCCGTCGCCGCCGTACATATCTGCAAATGCATCTTCAGCGATAACGATGCCGTGCTGACGGTATCCTCTCTGCTGGACGGCGAGTACGGTCTTTCCGACGTGGCACTCAGTATGCTGACCGTGGTCGGGCAGCGCGGTGTGAAATCGCGCATCCCCGCAAAGCTTACCCCCGAGGAGCATGCCAAGCTGATGCACAGCGCAGAAAGCCTGCAAAAGGTTATCAAAAAGCTTAAGTTTTAAAGCAAAAAGCCCCGAAACGGTATCCGTTTCGGGGCTTTTTTTATAATGTAAAGCGCTTGTAGCTATCCGGCGAGAGCAGCTTTGCCTCGCGCGAATGGCAGGTAAACAGCAGGCATTGCCCACCGCGATAGGCGTGGCGCTCCAGCAGCTCCAGCAGGGCCTTTGCACGCTGATCGTCAAGGCGGGACATCGCCTCGTCAAAGAGCAGCGGCAGCTGCTCGTCACACAGGGTGGAAAGCAGCGCAAGGCGCAAAGCAAGACAAGCGGCATCGCGGCAGCCTGCGCTGAAATGCGAAAGCGGCAAAAGTCCGCACTCGCCCTCCAGCATGATGGCAAAATCCTTATCGGGATGCAGCGCGGTATACGCGCCGCCCGTCAGCTCGGCAAGAATACCGGAGGCTTCCTCGCAAAGGCGGGGCGTGATGCCCTTTTGCAGCGCCTCAGAGGCCTCGGTCAGCGCCTCGCAGGCCATCTGCACGGCATCCAGCTGCCCCTTTGCCTCCTCCAGCTCGCGCTGCAGCATCTGCTGGCGTGCGCGCAGCTCGTCTGCGTTTTGCAGCGTGGCGGCCAGGGCGTGCTCGCGGCGCTCGGCCTCGGCACACTTGCCCTCAAGCCCTGCAATGCTCTCGTGCAAAAAGGCTTGTCTGCGGCGCAGCTCGTCTGCGCTTTCGGTGGGGGTGCTGCGGTATCTTGCGCGCAGCGACGCCTCGTTTTGCCCTTCCAGGGGACGGCGAAGTGCTTCCACCGCAGCTGCGGCGCGCTCCACCTCAAGTCTGGCCTCGGCAAGCTCCTGCTCGTCTGCCTCGCGGGCCTTGATGATGCCGGCAAGATAGGCGGGGGACTCCTCGATCTCAACGTCAGCTCCAACGCCGGCCTCGCTCAGCACGGCGCGGACCTCGTTTTCAGCGGACAGCACCTGTGCGGCGGTGGCGTTATACTCACCCTCCAGGGTGGAAAGCACGGCCTGGTGCGTTTGCTGCGCCTTTGCCTCGGCTGCGCATTGCTCCAGATAGGTGCGGAACATCGGCAAATGCGCCACACGCAGTAGCTTTTGCCAAACGCGCAGCGTGCGCCGCGCGCGCAGCGACAGCACGGAGAATATCAGCATAAATGCAAGCGACACGCCGGAACCTATCAGCAGGCAAAGACATACGTCGGGCAGATACGTCCCCGTGGGAAGCAGCCGCAAAAGCGGAGTGGCAAGCCCGGAAAGAATGCAGGCAAGCGCGCCGCCAAGCAGCAAAAAGAAAGCAAGAAATACCAGCGCCGCGTTGCGCGTGCGGCGGCAACGGCGCTGCGCCTTGCCGAAATCGGCAAGCACGGCCTCGGCTCCGCCCCGCTCGGTCACGGTGGCGTGCGCCTCTACCATATCCTGATTGTAGCGGATGCTGCGCATCCTCTCCAGCTCGGGGGTCATACGCGCACCGGCCTCAATGGCGATCTCTCTTGCGCGCAGGGCATCCTGCGCGGCCGCAACACGTGCGGCATCCGGCAGCCCGCGCTCATTGTTTCGTACCGCCAGCGCCTGCGCGGTCAGCTTTTTCTGCTCCAGCACACGCTCGGCGGCGTGCACGTCCTCAAACAGCGCCAGGCTTTGCGCAATGCTTGCCTGCTCAAAGGCAGCGGAGATCTGCTCCAGCTGCACGCGGCGCTCCTTCACCTGCTCGCGGCAGCGAAGGGCGTTTTGCTTCAGCTCCTGCAGCTTTTGGGTGTCCTCAATGGCACGCACCAACGCGACCTGCCCCTGTGCAATGGCATCCTCAAGATCCGCAATGCGCCCGCCGCGCCCCTTTTGATGCAGCAGCTCGCGGCGTGCGGCACGCAGCTGCTCTAAGGCGGCATCCGCACCAACACCCGACGAGCCGGAAAACAGCATCTCGCCCACAGCCTCCCCTACGTCGGCAGAGGAAACGCGTGCGGCATCCGATTGCCGCAGGCACAGCGTGCTGTCGTACAGCGTGGGGGAAAGGCCCATCAGGTATTCGCCCGGCGTTTTGCCGTCAAGCGCCACCTCGCGCCCCTCGGCAAGCGAGATCATGCTCAGCTGCTCGGAAAAGCTTTCGCGTGCGGCACTTCCCTGCCTCACGACCGAGCGCTGGATGCAAAACTCGCCCCGTTCCGTTTGTAAATACAGCTTTCCCGCTGCGCGGTGGCCCTGCCAGGAAAGGCGCTTTTCCCGCTCCTCCCCCTCAGCGCCGCCCTTTCGCGGAAAACCGTAAAAGATAAAGCGTATAAAGGCAAGCAGCGTGCTTTTGCCACTCTCGTTGGCACCCTCAAACAAATTGATGCCGTCCTCTAATTCATAGCAGACGTTTGCAAGCTTGCCGAATTCCTCGATTTCAATGCGCAAAAGCTTCACAGCTGCACCTCCCTTCCCGCAAGAGCGGAAAGCCCCAGGCGCAGGGCGGCGGCCGCCGTTTCGCGCACCTTGGCATCCTCGCTGTTCAGCTTGGGCAGCAGCGCGCGGTAGTAAGCCCCCTGCAGTGTGGGCGCCTTTTCCAGATACGCCGCATCGTAAAGCGGCAGCGTGTTATCCACCACCTCAAACAGCGCGTAATCGTTGCCGTGGTAGGCAAGCACGGCGGTGTCCACGTGGCAATCCAGACCCACGTCCCCCTCCAGCACCACGCGCAGGGCGGTTTCGGGCGAAAGCTCAAGCTCCTCGATCCATTTACAAAGCAACGTACGCACGTCGGTGGCGCTTTGGGCACCGGTGCAGTCCAACGTGCGGCGCTCAAAGGTGGGGGCCTCGGAGGCGATCACCAGCTCGCGCACACCGTTCTCGTCTATCTCAACAAGGCGCGCTTGGCCACAGCCAAGCTCGTCAAAACCGCGTCCCGCGAAAAAGCCGCTATACGCAGCCAGCGTTTTTCCGTACCGTTTGGCGGGCATCGGCTTGTGGATATGCCCCAGCGCCGCATACGCGTACCCGGATTGCTCCAGCTGCCCCGAGGAGATCGGTGCATAGGGAGAAAGCGGTGAGGCAACGTCGCTGTGCGCCAGCAAAAGCGGGATACGCCCCTCGGGCAGATCGGCAGCCTGCCCGATATCCGGGCCCTCGGCCGTTTCTCTTGTATAGGCAAAGCCGCACACCACGGTGTTCAGCTCCGGGAAATCAAAATAGGAAAGCACCGGCGTTTCAAACACCAGCACGTTGGCGGGGCGCTGCGTGCTTGTCCAAGGGCCGTGCACGGTATAGTAATCGTGATTGCCGGGGGCGATCACAACGGGAACGCTGAGCGCCCCCAGAATACGGTAAAAGCGCTGCACGGCATCCGCGTTGGGGGTGGGGGTATCAAAGCAATCGCCGGAAAGCAGCACAAGCTGCGCACCGCGCTCGATCCCCGCGGCAAGCAATTTTTCAAATGCCGCATACTGCCCCTCGCGGCGCGCAGTGGCAGCACGTGGCGAAAATGCCGAAAGCGGACTTTCCAGATGCAGGTCGCCCGCGTGTAAAAATCGTAGCATTTGCCTTCTCCTTTCAACTTTTGACCAAACGCCGGGGGTCAGGTGCCCCTCGGCAAAGAAAACCGCTGCACGTCCCCCGCGAAAGGTGGCGGCAGCGGTGTGGCATTATTCAAATTCAAAGCCGTCCACCATGCGGCGCAGTCTTTTTGCCGCGATCGCAGCGGCGGCAAGATATTGCTCGCAGCTCATCAGCGTGTACTTGTCGCTGTTCTCCGCAAAGCACTCCAGCATCAGCGTGCCCTGATAGCCGCTGGCGCGGATGCTGTCGGCCACGCGGCCAAAATTCAGCTTGCCGTCAAAGGGCAGCTGATGCAGGTCCTGATCCGGCAGGCAGGAGTTGTCGTGCAGGTGGGTACAGATCAGCCGCTTGCCAAAGATCGGCATAAAGGAAAGCCCGGGGGTAAAGCAGCCCTCGTGCCCGCAGTCAAAGCAAAAGCCCACGTTTTCAGCCTCTGCAAAATGGCGGAACGCCCAAGCAAGATTTTCCAGCTGGCGCTGGTTTTCAAACGCGATCCTCACACCCTTGGCAGCGGCATGCTCCACCAGGCGCTCAAAGCGGGCGCGACCCACGTCGGAAACGGCGGGGGGCATTTTGCCCGAGGAGAGATGCACCACGGCAATGGGTACGCCTGCCGCGTGGCAACGGTCTACCGTCAGTAAAAGGCGGGAGAGCATCTGCTCACCCTGCTCGCCCGCAAGCCAGATCTGATTGATGCCGTCAAAGGGGGCGTGCATCGTATCGTAGGACATGCCGCGCGCGGCAAGCGCGTTGGCGATCACGTAAAGCTCGCGCTCGTCGGGCAGGCCGGTAAACATGGCATCAAACCCAACCTCGCTTGCGATCCTGATATATTCAGCGGGGGCGATCCCCTTTTTGGCCTCTAAATTGATTCCGATCCTTCGCATTGTAAAACCTCATACTTTCTTGTTTTAATTATACACTGTAGCAACATTTTTTGCAAGAGCTTTTTGCCCAAAAGAGGCTTTCAAAAAAATTTTTAAAAAAATGCAAAAAAGGGGTTGATTTTTCAAAAGAGATGTGATATAATATGCAAGTACCGAAAACAAGGCCCCATGGTCAAGCGGCTAAGACGACGCCCTCTCACGGCGTAATCGTGGGTTCGATTCCCGCTGGGGTCACCAAACAGAACAAATCCGAACTATTTCGTATCAAACGAATGGTTCGGATTTGTTTTTCATATGTAATAAAAAAACATCCGTGTTTTCACGGATGTTTTTTGCTTTTTAATTGCTAGACAATAATTCAGCTTTTGCATGAATAGCAGCCACGATTACTTTAACTTCATTAATGCATTTTACGACATAGTCTTTATTTATAGTATTGTGTTCTGCATTACTATGCTTACGATCCGATTGATGCGCTATCTGATTTCTTCTTCTAAACAAATCCCTCAAAATAGTTTTACCTTCTCTATATGATGCATCGGGAAAGCGGGGCTTAGGAAATGCTTTTTTTAGCGCTTCAGTTAAATTTATTCCAAGTAAGTTTAGTTGATCATTTAATGGTTCGTAATCGGTGTAGGTATCTCTTGCAAATCTTTGATTAATGAACTCTAACAACCACGTGTTAGATTCTCTAGAAGCTAAACCAATTTCCACATGTTTCATAGGGATAAGCATATTTTGATAACGCTCGGTTTTTGGCCAATTATCTTCAAATATATTTATTACCCCATATTTACTTAATTCATGTATGTAGAAATCAAAAGCACTTTCAAGCAATACTATTTGGGTTCTGTAAATAGTGTTACATTCCTCGGATTTTTCATCCAATCCAAGACCATCAGCGATGTTAAATTGCTTTTCGATAGTCGTAACATTATCCTCAAAATGTGATTTTATCTGAGCCAAATTAAAAAAAACAACAGCTTCAGTGTTTTGTTTGTCACGAACCTCCTCAGTTCTTGGAGTCAATGTCAAATCTCTGTTTGCCATGAATTTTACTCCTCGGACTGTATTTTGCAAATAACAGAAGCTAAACTCTCGTTAAGCATAGGAATCGCACCGTATTTGCCAGAAATATATCCTTTACCAATGTTTTCATCTTTCCTTACATTTTTAATTTCAGCAAGCGAATACAAATCAGTCGATCTTTCATTGCCCTTCATTTCGGTAAACCAAATTTGATCTCTTCTAAACAAATCAAGATTCAGTATGCTTGTGTCATGTGTTGTACAGAACATTTGTGCAGTTTCTTTGGTCTTGATTCGTTTAAACAAATCAACTAGGCCGTAAACAATAGATTCGTGGAGATTTGTTTCCAACTCATCACATATCAAAACTTTTCCTCTGACAATGATATCGATAAACGGACAGATGAACTCTATCAATTTTTGCACACCGGTAGATTCTTCAGCAACCAAATCGACTTCAAAAGAGTTATATACCACTTTCGCTTGAAATTCAGTCGCCAATGTCTTTACAATTTCCGCCTTTGCCTCATCAGATAAGAATGGGGGAAGATCACTAAACTGCAACTGTTTCTTTTTGTGTTTGATTTTTATATCTTTAATGCCCGTTCCTAATCCTTGCAGAAAAGACATGACAGCTTTTTTGACTTGCGGATTATTACTCATTGTTATGAGAGAATAATTCATCCAATCGCCTACACCTAATCCGCGATATATAACTAAATCATCTCTAAAGAATGCAAAGACATTTTGTACGTCCACAACATCTGAAAAACTAGCTGCGCAAGAAAGAAGAAGTTTGTTCGGTTTAAGAGCACTTTTACAAAGTTCAAATTTCCCTTTGAATTTATCACCTGCAATAATAGTTTCGCCTTCGCGCTCGAAAATTTTCACTTGTCTGCCGTTTGGGAAAGAGTATAAATATTCCTCTTTAACTAATTTGTTATTAAGAGTAAACCCAAATGCATATCGAATACCTTTCGCTACGAACTGAATAGCATATACGCTGTCATTTTCAAAACTTAGCAATTTGTGAGGTGTTTGGCGGATTGATGCTCCTGGTTGATGATTTAAACTATTAATCACTAAATTTTTAGTAAAACTTATGGCATCGATTAAATTGCTCTTTCCTGATCCGTTAGCTCCATATATAACGGCACTTTTCAATATGCGCAAATTTCCAAAAGTATAAAGCAAATCCTCGTTAGTTTCATCTTTCCCGGCGATAGCAGAAAAAACGACCTTTTCTTTAATGGACTTGTGGTTGGAACATGAGAATTCTAATAGCATAATAACATCTTCCTTTTTCTTTTGTATATACATAATAACACATCTCCCTCGAATAATCAATAGTTTTTGTGAAAAAACCGCAAATTCTTCAAATAAAAATTCACTTTTCGCGTTTTGACATGATTTTATAAATGAAAAATCTCGTTTTTGCCATCCGTTCTTTGATTATACCAAATAAAAAAAGGGGAAATGATCGCAATCAGTCGAAATGATTTATTTTCGCCGTAACTTGTTTGAATTCTTTTTACTTTTCCACTCCTCAAATGCCGCTTTACCTTCCTCGCTTTCAAAGTATGCAAGTATATCTGGTAAAAGGCATCGAGCGAACTCTTTGATCAAATGATCCGGCAGCTCGCATTCGCCGCGGTTGTTTCCGAGGATCTCTTTCAGGCGCTGCCAGAATCTTTTAAAAGGACCCACACCGCTATCCTTTTTGCTCTCAATCCATTCGATCAACTCTCCGACCTCCCGATTATGCGCATCCTCTCCTTTGTCACTATCACCGGGAAACAATCCCGATCTATGATCAGAAAGTACCGCAATGGTGCGCTTTTTGAATTCACTCCAAGTCATTTTTTCGATTCCTTTCACGTTTTGGACGTCAACAAAGACGTCAAGCAAAATCCCGCAACCACGGGGCTTTGAGGGCGATTCTTGAGGGTGCTGACACCCAAATCGACGTCCTACCTTTCTTTACGACCCCAATTCGGCAGAATGCCGAAAGAAGAGGAAAGTGCCTCAAAAACGGCGAAAAAGAGAGATAAAGCGGTCGGCTCTGCCGGCCAAAGTGGCTCGGGTGGGCGTCTTGACGTCCACCCTTTAACCTGCTTCAAAATCGACAAGAATTGCTTGCCGATTTTTCGTGCAATTTATCCCCGCAAAATGCTGTCACCCCGCGCGTGTTATATTTCTTTTCTGCTATAAAAAATGGGTTAGAGTGGGTATAGTTAGTATCCTCTTTTTTATGCTACCCACTGTTCACCGCAAGGGTAAGATGCGGTAGACGTTGGAGCGATAACCGCCGTCCTCGCTGTGCTGATGATGCTTCTCGATCAATCCTTTTTCGATCAGCACCTTGAGCGCGCGGTCTACCGTTTCTGCGCCCGAAATTCCGCATTCACGGGCGACTGTCCGCCGCGAAGGGAAGCACGTCCCACCCTCGTTGCTTGCGTGCCGACAAAGGCAGAAATAAACGGCAAGGTCGCGCGGCTTCAGCCCAAAAGAAAAGATGCGGTTGCTTACTCGAAAGAATGCCATCAGAAATCCTTGATCAGCTTGAGCGCAACACCCTGGATGGAAAGCTCCTTGGGGTAAATATCGCGCTGCTGGGCAGAGTAGCTTTTGTTTTCGGCGTGCAAGCGTGGGCGGCCGTTCTCCCAAAAGATGCGCTTGAGCGTGTTGCCGTTTTCGGTGAGCGCTACCACGAGCTGCCCGTCGGTCGCTTCGCTTGTTTTCTTGACCAGAATCAGATCGCCCGCCTCTACACCGGCATCAACCATCGAGTCGCCGTAAGCGCGCAGCAGAAAACACTCGCCCTGTACCCATTCCTCGGGGATCGCGAGAAACCCTTCCGCATATTCTTCCTCTTCCTCGGGGCTGCCACAGATCACGTTGCCTATGATCGGCACGCGCACAGAGTTATACCGGCGCAGGGATCTGCCCTCCATAGAGAGCGTGCCCTTGCCGCTGTACTCGATAATGCCTTGCTCCTTGAGGCGAGTAAGATAGCGATATCCCACCGATTTGCTCATCTCCATGTGCGCGAGGATCTCCCCAAACTTGGGCGCCTCTCCGTTGTTTGCCCTCATATAGCTCTTGATGTACTCGGCCATGCGGTCGAGCTTTTCTTGATTCAAAACTTTCATAACGCACCTCAATCATAACTTGCGGTTCTTTTATTATAACAGAACTAAAAGTTCTTGTCAAGAGCTGAATAAAAAAATAACAGCGCACGGGTCACGACGCCTTCAAAAACCCCAAGGGGTCCTCGAAACGAGGGCCCCTTTAGCTTTTGATTCAAATCAATTCAGTACGGTTTATAATATACCGGCTAACGACCGGCAGGCGTTGCCATTTGTATAACCATGTTCATCAGCCTCAATTATCATTTCGTTCGCCCTTTCCGGATCACCGAGTTTGGCAATTACAACCGCATAATTGGCATAAGCAACTACAACATACCACAAAGAGTTTCATAAGTCCAGAGATTATTCGGGATTATGCGGTATGAAATTGATAACTTTTTGTATCTGGTTTTCTTTACTTACTGCGTATCAGTTTTTGATATATAAGGATAGTAAAAGCGGTGGGCATTTCTGCTCACCGCTTAAATTTTTGTTCGGTTTTAATTATTTCTTGAAAACTCCGATCAGGTCGGAAAACTTCTTTTTCTTAATAACAAACCAGAAGAGCGTAAAGCCACCTACGCCAACTACTGCGACAGAGCCGATCACAATGCCGACAATCGCGCCTGCGCCGAGTCCGCCCTTATCATCGGTAGGATCATCGGTAGTGTTATTCGGGTTGTCGGGTGTATTGTTAGGATTATCGGGATTGTCGGGAGTGGTACTCATCTGATATTCACAAGTATCACACTTGTTGTCACCATTGTCATCGATGTGAGATGCCTTGTTTGCCTTATCTCCGCAAGCACACTCGTTCCAATGCTCGCCCTCATCGGTTTTCCAAATTGTACCGTGGTCGTGTGTATGAGCAGGTGGCGGAACGGGAACGTCTGCACCACAAATATCACACTTGTTGTCAGCAGTATTATCCTTGTGAACTTCAACTTCTATCTTGCTGTGTGCCTTATCGGGACAAGCAAGATCGGTACACTCTTTCCAATGGTTTGTTTCATTCTTGCCGTTGGGAATTGCGCCATAAATATGTACGTGTTCGTTGCTCGTCCAAGTGATGGTGAATTCCTCGGAAGTGTCCATAAGTACCACGGGCCAACATTCATTTACCTCATCGTACTCGTCGCCTTCCGCATACGCTTTTATTCTGAAGCTTACTGATTTTGCGACATCGGATGTAAAGTCAAAGCTAAATGCATCCCAACCGCCACTTACCTGCTGATAGAGTTTCCACTCTGCACCGTCTTTGTACTCGATCTCATATTTCTCTACATAGAAATTCTTATCTGCCGTAACAGTAACGCTATCTCCTACAACGACCATATCACCTTGAGGTTGTGTAGTGAATTGTTTGGCTGCCCAAGTGACTGTAAAAGGTTCACTGATTGCCATATTGCCGCCTACTGTTTTTTTAGCACAAATACGGCAAGTAAAGGTGCCTGCTTTGTTAGAATTAAATCTTATGATTGTAGGATTAAATGCATCATAATTTGCATTTACACCATCCAACTCTGCCACCCATTCACCACTTTCAGCATCGTAAAATTCCACGCTGATATATTCGTAGTCTATAGAGGGATCAATTGTTAAATCGTCGGCAAACGAATACGTAATATATCCAATTCCGGCTATTGCCGTTCCTCCGGACTCATTTGTGGATTTTGAGGGTGGCTGCTTGGTGAAGCCCTTCGGCGAGTCGTTCACCGTGCTTTGCCAGCGAGCTTCAATATACCTATTGTCGCTTACGGTAATCACATCACCGGGTTGCTTCAATTCACCGTTAACACTCCAACCAACAAACTCATATCCACTATAAGGGGTGTATGTAGGTTCGGGAAGCGTGTATTCACCTTCTTCGATTTGCACAGGCTGCATAGTCCCAGATGCATAACCGCCAGGGTTACTGAAAGTCACATACCATTTCGTCTTTTCAGGCTTCGGGAAGGTATAGCTTATTCTAATTTCGGTGTCGCTGACTATGCTAACGGTTGCGTTATTTGCATTGATCGTTGCCGTAACGTCGTTCGCAAAGGTATATCCGTTTTGTGCGACAAGCTTGATGCTTATCGTGTAGTCGTTATCATTATTAAACTTTGAGCCACTAACTGCAAGCTCACCTGTGACGTCGCCCGTCCACTTAATACCGTTCTGAACGGTTGCGGAGTT
>JAZNNA010000039.1:0-24137 GCA_045580065.1 Eubacteriales bacterium | reverse complement strand
AGCCTTGATTTTTAGGTGATTTTTGGTGCGGAGGACGACGCAAGGTATTAACCTTGCTAGGACGACAAGCCGAAAAGCACCCAAAATTAAGGCTTTGAGGCTAGTTCGGATTATTCTTGTCACCCTAATAAAGGACAAATTTCGCTAAGATCGAGCGGTTTGGATAAAAAATCAGAGAGCCCGTGAGGATGCATGCGATAGAGCAGTATCAAATGGAACAACACCTACCGACAGGAAAAAGGCGAAGAATCGTTAAGATTCTTCGCCTTTTTTTCTTGTCAAGCACTGCTTTTGTGGGCACAAAAGCATATAGTGAAATGTTTTGCTTTTGCAAAACGTGAAATAATGTGCTACCGCACATTGTGAAATATCTCGCCCTGCTCGATGTGAAATGAAATTTGCCCACGTCCGCGCAAGCGGACATTTCACATTTGCGGAGCAAATATTTCACCGCGAAGCGATTTCATTTGCCCGTAAAGGCAAATTTCGTTGCGTACCTGCTCTACGGCAGGTACGCGTGGGGTGGTTTTTGCTTTATTCTGTGCTTTTTCGCTTTTCCAGAAGCGCCTCGCAGATGCCGGATAAAAGGATGGCCGCAAGGATCAGCCCGCCCCCGATCAGCAGCGAGGGGGTAAGGTGATCAAGCCCTGCCAGCACGGATATCACCCCCGAGATCACCGCCGCCATGGGGCTGATGATGGCGACCGCCGTGGGATCGGTATGCACCACCGCAATATTTTTGAGCAGCCAGCAAACGCCGATCGATAAAAGCCCGAACAGCACCGCAAGCAGCAAGAAAAGCGGCGAGAGCGTAAAGTGCAGCGGCTCGGCGGGTGCGCCACCGATGCGCACCGCCTGCAACAGGAGCGCGCTGAAAAGCGAGATGAGAAAATACGTGAGCATATGCACGCAGATATAAAGCATGGGGTCCAGCCCCTTGGCATACGCCCCCACCGCCACCACGCACACGCCAAGCAATATGCCCGCCAGCGCGCAGAGCAGATCCCCCACGGCGTGTCCGCCGCCAAAAAAATCTGCGCCGCACAGCACAAAGCAACCGCCAAGGCAAAGCGCCGCAGCGCAAAGCTGTGGGGGTGCGGGGCGTTTTTTGATAACGATCCACACGCCAAACGGTACCACCGCGCAGGAGAGATGCTCCAAAAACGCGCAGTTGGCGGGAGTGGTATACTGCAGCCCGATCTTTTGCACAAGGCAGGCAAGCGAGTTCAGCGCGCTGATCGGCACGGCGACCTTCAGATAACGCAGATCCAGCCGATGCAGCTTGCCCACGCAAAGCGGCAAAAACAAAAAAAGCGAGGCAAGCGCACCGATGGCCGTTAGCACCGAGGCGGAATAATAGCGGTAAAGATAGGTCATAACAAGAGGATCCAGCCCCCAGATAAAGACCACGAGCAAAAGAGAGAAATAATAAAAAAGCTTTGGCCTGTTTGCAAGCTCCATATGTGCCACCTCCCGAATATGTATGATGCAGGCTGTACAGTCGCTTGTCAAATTCTATCACGCCGCTTGACTTTTGAGAAGCGAAGGTTTATAATAGAGGTGTGAAAAACTTTCACACCTAAGGAGGATATGCCGTGGACACGTTAAAGATAAAAGCGATACTGGCAGCGGCAAGGCACCGCAGCCTTTCCAAGGCGGCCGAGGAATTTTCCTACACCCCCTCCGCCTTTTCTCATATGCTTGCCGGCTTTGAGGAGGAGCTTGGCGTTCGTCTTTTCAAGCGATCGCACGCCGGCGTTACGCCGACACGCGAGGGAGAGCTGCTGCTGCCAAGGCTTGAGCAGCTGCTGCACTGCGAGCGCGAGATCGAGGCGCTTGCCGCCGATCTGGCCGGTGAACGGGGACGCACACTGCGCATCGCCACGTACTCCAGCATATCCCGCAGCTTTCTTTCTGCCTTTTTAAAGGATTTCAAGACCGCCCACCCCGATATCCGTCTTTCGCTTCACGTGGCGGACGATCTGGAGGGGCTGCTGGAAAACGGCAAAGCCGACGTTATTTTTGCAGACGATATCCTGCTGGAAAAGCGGGAGTGGTTCCCCCTTGTTACCGATCGCTACTGCGCGGTTGCCCCTCTCTCCCTGCTGGGAGGGCGGCAAAGCATCACGCGCGAGGAGCTGTATGCCTTCCCCCACCTTTTCACCGACGACGAATATCTGCGCGGCGTGCTTGACAAGGAGCGCTTTGCCGAGCTGATCCACGTCAGCTCAGAGGATGACCAGGCGGTGGTCGCCATGGTGCGCGCAGGGCTTGGGATCGCCGTGATGCCGGAGCTTGTGATGCGCGGCAACGCAGAGGGCGTTTCGCTTGTACCGCTGGAACCGCAGATTACCAGAACGCTTGGATTTGCCTGCAGGCGCACCGGACTTTCCGTCAGCGCGGCAAAATTTGTGCGTTATATCAAATCAAAGCTGTAAAGCCCTTGAAACGCAGGCTTTTTTATGCTATAATAAGCATAAAGATCATATATCATTCCCGAAACGGAGGAACAAATTATGGGATTTTTAAAGGATAAGACCGCTATCATCACCGGCGCGGGCTACGCCGTGCTTTCCGACGGGCGCTGTGGCTCGATCGGCTACGGTATTGCCACCGCCTATGCCAAGGAGGGTGCCAATCTTGTGATCACGGGCAGAAACGTGAAAAAGCTGGAAAAGGCAAAGGAGGAGCTGGAGGGCCTTTACGGCACCCGCGTGCTGGCGCTTGCCGCCGACATTTGCGCGGGCGCTGATAACGAGGCCGTTGCCAAGGGCGTGGTCGAGGCTGCCGTCAAGGAATTTGGCCGCATTGACGTGCTGATCAACAACGCACAGGCATCCGCTTCCGGCGTGACCATTCAGGACCACACCACCGAGCAATTTGATCTTGCTATGTATTCCGGCCTTTACGCCGCCTTCTACTATATGAAGGCGTGCTACCCCTACCTGAAGGAAACAAAGGGCAGCGTGATCAACTTTGCCTCCGGCGCGGGACTGTTCGGCAACTTTGGGCAATGCTCCTATGCCGCCGCCAAGGAAGGCATCCGCGGCCTTTCGCGCGTGGCCGCCACCGAGTGGGCGAAGGACGGCATCAACACCAACGTGATCTGCCCTCTTGCCTGGACCGCACAGCTGGAAGGGTTTGAAAAGGCTTATCCCGAGGCGTTCAAGGCAAACGTGAAAATGCCCCCTGCCGGCCACTTTGGCGACCCGGAGACCGAGATCGGCAGAGTTTGCGTGCAGCTGGCTCACCCTGATTTTAAGTATATGAACGGCGAGACGCTGACGCTTGAGGGCGGCATGGGTCTGCGCCCCTGAGGAGAACCTATGAAAACCAAATTGATCGCAATTTCGTTGCTGCTTTTGCTGCCGCTGCTGCTCACCTCCTGCCTGGGGCAGATCGAGGACACCAACGGCGAGGACACCGCGCTTTGCACACTGACCGACGAGCAGATTTTTGCCGAGCATCCGTCCATCGCCACGGTGGGGTCGGTAGCAAGCCGCGTGAACGACAAGCAAACCTTCCGCGTAAATAAGCTGAGCGGCGTTTACGCCTTTGACTCCTTTCTTGTGCAAAACGAGGATCTGAGCCTTACCGTCAGCACCACGCTGTACGAGGGCAATCTGCGCATCGTGCTGCTGTGTGACGGCGTGTACGTGCAGGACGTGCCGATCGGAGAGGGGCAAACGGTAAGCATTGCAAACGCCAACGGCAGATATCAAGTGCGCCTTGCGGGTGAGAGCGCCAAGCTTGACGCCACCGTTACCCTGGATGCAGCATAATAAAAAAGTAGCGAAACGGATACCGTTTCGGCACTTTTTATTGTTTTTTTATTGTTTTAGTATTCTGATATCAAAGTCTGCAAGCTGAACGCTGCTCACGCGCTTGCCGCTTTCCATATCGGTATAGCAGCCGTCAAGCGGCAGCTCTACGGGCGCACCCGTATAGTTTTCTACAAACACGTAACGCCGCTCGCCATCGTATCTCGCGTGGGCGCTGACGCCCTTGGGCAACGGCACGCGCAGCGCGCGCTCTACGCAGAGCCCTTCCAGCAGCTCCGAAAGCACGCTGTCCTTAAAGTCGCCGCAATCGCGGAAGGCCTGATAATAGGCACTTCCCTTTCCGTAGCGGTTGACGGTCAGCGCGGGCGTGCCCGCATAGAATTCGCTTTGGTAGGTGGCAAGCACCTCTGCCCCCTCGCTGTGCAGGATCTCGCAGTAGTCCCTTCCCTCAAAGGCCGCACCGTTGCTTGTCTTTACCTGCACGCGCTCACCGGGATAAAACGTGTCGATCTCCTCGTTCCAAATGCCAAAGACCTGCCGCAGCACGCCGCCGGGGAAGCCGCCGAGGTGGCAAAGATCGTTTTCGTTCACCATGCCCAGCATATAGGTGGCGTACAGCGTTCCCCCACGCTCCACAAAGCGCGCCAGGCGCTCGGCCGTATCGGCATCGGTCATATACAGCTGCGGTGCGATCACCAGATCGTATCCGTCAAGCGATGCTTTTCTGTCAAGGATATCGCAAGCGATCCCCTGCTCCCAAAGCACGCGATAATATTCCACGCAGCATTCCAGATAGCCCTTGTCGCCCTCGCGCGCAAAGCTCTGCGCATCACTGAGCGCCCAGCGACACTCAAAATCGTAAAGGATCGCCACGCGGGCGCGCGGCATACTGCCCAGCACCTCACGGATGGCCTCAAGCGTTTGGCCGATCCCGCGCACCTCGCCGAATATACGCGTTTGATCGTTGCCGACGTGATCGACTATGGCACCGTGGAATTTTTCAACGCTGCCACGGCTTTTGCGGAACTGAAAATACTGCACCGTATCGCTGCCGTGTGCCACCGCCTGCAGCGCCGCCAGGCGGTTCATACCGGGGCGCTTGAGCTTATTGTAGGGCTTCCAGTTGGTCACGCCCGGCGCGTGCTCCATCAGCATAAAGGGCTTTTGCTTGAGGGAGCGGAAATAATCGTGCCAGAAGGCGTGAAGATAGGCCTCGTGCAGGTGATTTGCCGCGTGCCAGTTCGGGTAGCTATCCCAGGAAATGACGTCCACGTCCTTGGCAAAGGCGGCGTAATCGGTGTCACGTACCCCCGGCATCATATTGATGGTCACAGGGAGATTGGAGCCGCCCGCGCGCACCGCGGCGATCTCGGCGCGCATAAAGTCCTGCGTCTGATGCGAAACAAAGCGGCGCCAATCCAGTGTCAGTCCGTGCACGCTTTTTTCTCCGTTTGCCATAGGGGGCTCCACCTGCTCGAAGCTGTCGTAGGTGTGGCTCCAGAAGCTTGTCCAATAGGCGGCGTTCAGTTTTGCGATGTCCCCCTCGTACCGCTCGCGCAAAAAGTCGCGGAAGGCGGCGCAGCAAAGCGGGCAAAAGCACTCGCCACCGTATTCGTTGGAGATATGCCAGGCAAGCACCGCCGGGTGCTTGCCGTATCTTTCGGAAAGGCGGGTATTGATCTGCGCCACCTTGCGCCGGTAGACAGGCGAGGTGGGGCAATGGTTATGCCTGCCGCCAAAACGGCGGCGCTCGCCACGGTCCGTCACGCGCAGCACCTCCGGGTACTTGTCGGAGAGCCAATGCGGTCTTGCCGCCGAGGGAGTTGCCAGGATCACACGCCCACCGTTTGCATAGATCTTCTCGATGATCTCGTCCAGAAAGGAAAAATCATATACACCGTCAGACGGCTCGAGAAAGGACCAGGAAAAAATGCCGACAGCCATCACGTTGCAATGCGCGCCGCGCATCAGCTCCATATCCTTATCCCAGATCTGCTTATCCCCGATCCATTGCTCGGGGTTATAGTCCGCGCCGTGCAAAAAATACGGAAACTGCGGAAAAAGCGGTTGCTTGCTCATAGATTTGCCCTCCGATCCATTGTGCTTTGTGTTAAATATAACACAAAATCCCCCTCGTGTCAATCCCCCGCAGGGCGGCAAGAAAAAGAAAGGGGGCGGAGCGCGCCAACACGCTCCGCCCCCTTATTTTACAGCTTGATGCGAGTGGCAACGGTCTTGTACTGGCCGTTGTCGGCATACCAATGCGACATCATCACGTCGCCGTCGGCAAGCAGGATGGCACCCGGCTGGCCAAACTTTAAAAAGGAGAAGATCTCTGCCATTTTCGTGTCCTTCATTATGGGGAAGCTCGGCTCCCAGAGCAACGCTTTTTCCACCACGTCCCACCTCTTTTGTGAAAAATCGATCACAAAGGCGTAGATGCCGGGGCGATCGGTATCGCGGCGCACCGCGTGCAGGGCAAGCAACCGCTCGCCACCGATGGCACACACCGAGGATGCCTGACCGCCAACGCCCGTGGAGATCGGCTCAGACCAGGACCTGCCGCCGTCGGTGGAATAGGTGTAATGGTTTGGCAAGCGCTCGCCGGTGGCGGTGTTTTCGTTCCAGCCGATGTTCAAAAGCGTGCCGGATGCAAGGCAGCACATTCTTTGCTCGTAGCAGGTAATGGGCGCGTCGCCAAAATCCATACAAACAGCGCTGTCGTCCCAGGTCCTGCCGCCGTCGCGCGAGCAAAGCGCTCTGCCACACAGCTTGCCCGTCATCTCGCCGTTCCATTTGGGAAAGCCGGTGATGGGGGTGATCCAGCTGCCGTCGGGCAGGAGCGTAACGGGGGCAGAGGCCTCAACGTGGGGACCCCAAGCGCACTCGATGGGCTGCATTTTGCCCCAGGTATTGCCCCCGTCCGCTGAGATGCTGTAAAAGACAACGTCCTCTAAAAGTCCACCCGTTTCGGGGTTTCCGATGGGTAAGTCGGGGTCCTCGCGCAAATAACCGTAGCCAAGCGCCAGCAGTCTGCCGTCGGGCAGGGCAACTGCCTTGGCGTAGTCGGTCATCGGGCAGGAGAGCCCGGATTTATCAAGCATCTGCTTTGGCGCAGACCAGCTTTTGCCACCGTCGCGGCTGAAGGAGATATACGAGCTGCCATCCACGCTTTCAAAGGCTTCTCCAATGGCATGCACAGCGGCAAGATCGCCGTTTTGCAGCTGACACAAAAACGGAAAGGCGCTTTGTCTGGAGCGCAGCTGAGGTAAGGGATTTTCGTAGATGATGGCACTGTGCAGAACTTTCATCGTGTCACTCTCCTTTGCTTTGTTGCTTTTATTATAGCGACACGCTGCCCTTCCTGTCAAGCACAAAAAGCGACGCGCCGTAAGGCACTATGTCCTTTTTTGGCTTTTTTGCCCCCTTTTGGCACTTTATTTTGCCGGAAAGCGGCTTTTTCTATTGACTTTGCCCTTTTTGTATGGTATAATTTTCAAAGTAATACTCCGCGCACGCCGCGCGTATGCGCCCGTGCAAGCGAGCGACAGTTTATTCGAGAGGAACCGATCAAATGAAAGCAAGTGAAAATTTTAAGCTGATGGGTCTGGATATCGGCACCACCTCGCTCAAGGCCGCCGTGTTTGACGGCACGGGCAAGCGCCTTGCGGTGCGCGCCGTGGATTACACCCTTGACACCGACGCCGAAACCGGATTTATCGAGTTTGACGCAAACGAATATATCGTGATGTGCCGCCGCGTGATCGACGAGCTGCAGGAGGAATGCGGCAGGATCGACGCGCTGTCGGTCGATACGCAGGGCGAAACGCTGATCCTTACCGACGAGGGTGGCAAGCCCCTTTGCCCCGCCGTTGTGTGGCTGGACAACCGCGCTGTGAAGGAAGCGGACGCCATCAAGGCAAAGTTTGGCGGCAAACGCGTTTACGAGGTGACGGGGCAGCCCGAGATCACCGCAGGCTGGCCTGCCTCTAAGCTGCTTTGGTTTAAAAACAACAAGCCCGAGATCTTTGCGGCCACCAAAAAGATCTTTATGCTTGAGGACTGGGTGCTGTACAACCTGTGCGGCGAGTTTGTGACCGAGCCCACCATCCAATCCTCTACCATCTACATGGACGTGACCACCAAGACCTGGTGGGGCGAGATGCTGGACTTTATCGGCATCACTGAGGCACAGCTCCCCCACGTGGCACCCTCTGCCACCGTGGTGGGCGAATACAAGGGCATCAAGGTGGTCAGCGGCGCGCTTGACCAGATCGCCGGCACCATCGGCTGCGGCGTGACGAGCGAGCGACTGATCAGCGAGATGACGGGCACCATCATGGCCATCTGTGTGATGACGGACAAGATGCCCCCCTACGACCCCGACAGCATCATCCCCTGCCACCTGCACGCCATTGGCGACAAGTATTGCCTGATCCTGTGGTCCTCTACCGCAGGTATGGCGCTCAAGTGGTTCAAAAACAACTTTGCGGAGGGCTTCTCCTTCAAGGAGCTTGATAAGCTGGCCGCAGAGGTGCCCGCAGGCTGCGAGGGGCTGACGATGCTCCCCTACTTCTGCGGCTCTACCATGCCCAAGTACAACCCCGAGGCAACTGCCTCGTTTACCGGTATCACGCTGGCGCACACGCGCGGGCACTTCGCACGCGCTATTATGGAAGCGGTCGCCTACACCTTAAAGCAGAACCTGGAGTACGTGGGGGCTGATAAGGTGGACGAGATCCGCATCACCGGCGGCGGTGCCTCCAGCCCGTTGTGGGCACAGATCAAGGCAGACGTGACGGGCAGACGCCTGCGCGGCCTTGCCGAGGGAGAGACCGCCTGCCTTGGCTGCGCGATCTTTGCGGCAGTGGGCATCGGGCTTTACCCCACGATCGAAAAAGCCGCCGAGGCCATCATTGCCACCAAGGGCGACTATGCACCCAAGGGCGACGATTACACCGCGGCATTTGCACGCTACCAGAAAATGGATGACCTTTTGAATTGAGCGAGGTATATACGATGAACACCAAGCATTGGATCACTTCCCCCGTGGAAATGGACGGCGCCTCCGCAGAATTCTGCCGCGAGCTGACACTTGATAAAAAGGTGGAGCGGGCCGAGATCCTTGTCAGCGCGCGCGGCGTTTACGCGCTTTACGTCAACGGCAAACGCCAGCTGCAGCACGGCATCCTGACCCCGGGCTTTACCAGCTATCTCAACCACACGCAATTCCAGCGCTACGACGTCACCGCGCAGCTGAAGCAGAAAAACCGCATCAGTATCGTGGGCGCACCCGGCTGGGCTGTGGGCTATATCGGCTACCGCGGCAGAAAGAACAACTTTATGCGCTGCTGCTGCGTGATCGCAGAGATGACCGTTACCTTTGCCGACGGCAGCAAAAAGCGGTTGCACACCGGCACCGACTGGGACGTTTACACCAGCCCCGTCCTTTACTCTGATATCTACATGGGCGAAACGCGCGATCTCAACCACCGCCGCAAGCACCTTGGCAAGGCCGCCTCGATCGAGGTGACCGGCAAGCTTGTGGAGCAGGTGGGCGAGCCGATCGTTGAGCAGGATCGCCTTTCCCCCACCGAGCTGATCATCACCCCCAAGGGCGAGCGCGTGCTTGACTTCGGGCAGAATATGACCGGCTACGTGGAGTTTAAGATCACCGGCAAAAAGGGAGAGCGCATCCGCCTTTCCTTCGGCGAGGTGCTGGACAAGGAGGGCAACTTCTACAACGCCAACTACCGCGCCTCGAAAAACGACGTGGTCTATATCCTTGACGGCAAGCCGCAAACGCTCAAGCCGCTTTTCACCTTCCAGGGCTTCCGCTACGTGAGATTGGACGAGTTCCCTGCAGGCGAGGTCGATCTTTCTGCCATCACGGCGATCGCGGTACATTCGGATATCAAGCGCACCGGCTATTTCAAATGCGGCAACGATAAGATCAATCAGCTTTACAGCAACGCCATCTGGGGGCAAAAAAGCAACTATCTGGACATCCCCACCGACTGTCCGCAGCGCGACGAGCGCCTTGGCTGGACGGGTGACACCCAGGTGTTCTGCCGCACCGCCGCCATCAACTATAACGTCAAGCGCTTTTTTGACAAGTGGCTGATGGACGTGCGCGCCGAGCAGGAAAGCGACGGCGCGGTACGCGGCGTTGTTCCCTCCCCCTTCAGGGATGGCTACAACACCCGCATTTCCGCCGCGTGGGGCGACTGCGCCACCGTGGTGCCGTGGGAGATCTATATGGCCTACGGCGACAAGCGCGTGCTGGAAGAAAACTTTGAATTGATGAAAAACTGGGTCGAATATATGCACAGCACCGGCTCTGAGGAGTTCTTGTGGCTGGGCGGCAACCATTACGGCGACTGGCTGGCAATGGATGCGGGCGGCGACTACTATCACGGTGCCACCTCCTACGACCTGATCGCCTCGGCTTATTTCGCCTACTCCACCTCTCTGCTGATCAAGGCGGGCAAGGAGCTTGGCCGCGATATGAGCAAGTACGAGGAGCTGCACAAAAATATCCTGAAGGCGTTCCGCGCCTACTTTACCGACAACGGTGTACCCAAAGCAAGCGTCCCCATGACGTATGCCAAGCCCGGCACCGATTACGGCGACATCCTCCCCGCCAGCGCCAACACGCAAACAGCACTTGTGCTGATGCTGCACTTTGAGCTGTGCCCCGCCGAGGAGCGCCCGATGCTGGCAGATATGCTTTGCGAGCTGATCAAAAAGAACGGCGGCTGCATGTCCACCGGCTTTGTCGGCACCCCCTACATTTTGCACGCACTTGCCGAAAACGGCAAATACGATGAGGCGTATGCCCTTCTTTTACAGGAAAAGAACCCCTCCTGGCTCTTTTCTGTCAACCAGGGCGCTACCACCATCTGGGAGCACTGGAACAGCATCAAGGAGGACGGCAGCTTCTGGAGCACGGATATGAATTCCTTCAACCACTACGCCTACGGCTCGGTGTTCGACTGGGTATTCGGCGTTGCCTGCGGCATCAAGCCCACCAAGGCAGGCTACAAGGCAGTTCGCATCGCGCCCCACCCCTCCCGCGCACTGGGCGGCTTTGCACAGTACGCCATCGACACGGTACAGGGCAGACTTGCCAGCAAGTGGTTCTACCGCGAGGATACCGTGCGCTTTGAGTTTGAAATTCCCGCCGGCGTTACGGCCGAGCTGGTGCTGCCCGACGGCACCGCAAAAACTGTATGCAGCGGTAATTACGTATTCACGATGAAAATTTAAATAAGGAGATAGACATGTACAAGAATTACAAGATCAGAGCCCCCTATTTTGAGATCGGCCCCAAGTGCTTTATGTGGGGCGAGAGAATGCTCAAGCTTGCAAAGGCTGTAGACAAGATCGCCTACAAGTACGATCTGGACGTTATCATCACCCCCCAGTATGCTGACATCCGTCTGCTTGCCGAAAACACCCAGTACGTGCACGTATATGCACAGCACATGGATGCGCTGACCCCCGGCCGCGGCCTTGGCTCCGTCCTTCCCGAGTCGGTGAAGGAAGCAGGCGCCGTGGGCGTTATGCTCAACCACGCGGAAAAGAAGCTGACGCTTGACGAGATCAAGGCGACCATTGCCCGTGCCGACGAGGTGGGACTTGCCACCATCGTGTGCGCAGACAGCGTTGAGGAGATCCGCCAGGTCGCACTGCTTGCCCCCAACCTGATCGTTGCCGAGCCCACCGAGCTGATCGGCACCGGCGTTGCCAGCGATATGGGCTACGTACGCGACACCATTGAGGCTGTCCGCAAGATCAACCCCGATATCATGGTGCTGCAGGGCGCGGGCATTTCCGGCCCCGATGACGTTGCCAACGTGATCCGTGCAGGCGCACAGGCAACCGGCTGCACCAGCGGCGTGATGAAGGCAGCAGACCCCGAGGCAGCAGCCGAGGAGATGCTGTGGGCATTGCGCAAGACCTGGGATGAGGTAAACGGCAAATGATGGAAAACGCTTTGAACCAAGCCTTTGATGCCTTTGCGATCGAAGCGGAATCCATTATGGAGACCGCCAAGGTGCTGGACAGAGAGGAAATGCGCAAGGCTGTTGAGGCGCTTGCCAAGGCAGAGCGCATCGCATCCTCCGGCTGCGGTCACTCCGGCATTGCCTGCCGCCATTTTGCACACCTGATGTGCTGCGCGGAAAGACCCGCACACTTCATCTCCCCCGCAGAGGCCGTACACGGCGGTCTTGGCTACATGAAAAAGGGGGACGTGATGCTGCTTGTTTCCCGTGGCGGCAAGACCGACGAGCTGCTGACCATTCTTGACGTTTGCAAGCAAAAGGGCGCCACCATCATCGGCGTTACCGAAAATCTTGAGTCTCCCCTTGCTACGCAGGCCGATATCGTGCTTGCCATGAAGGTGACCAAGGAATGTGACAAATACAACTGCCAGGGTACCACCAGCTTTGCGGTGACCAACGCCATCTTTGATGCGCTGCAGGCCGCCGTGATCGAGTACACCGGCTATCAGAAGATGGATTTCGCACTCATCCATCCGGGCGGAGCCGTTGGCAAGCGCCTGAACGCGAAATGATTTAGTTCCCTAAAAAATTTTTACATAAAAGGAGAAAACAAACCATGGAATTCAAAATCGTCCAAAAAGAAATCGAACTGCAGTCCCGCGGCTGGATCCCCACCTTCCACGACATCAGAAGAGAAATTCTTGATATCGTTGCAAACTCGGGCGTAAAGAACGGCACTGTTTCCATCGTTTCTCACCACACCACCTGCTCCGTAATGGTTCAGGAATGCTCTCACGACATCGACTCCTTCGACCTGGAGTTCCTGCAGCACGACCTGCTTGACATTATGCGCAAGATGATCCCCGACTTTGCCGAGGAGCATCAGTACCGTCATCCCGGCCCCATCCACGCTCAGTACGGCAGACACGTCAACGAGCCCGGCGACTACTCCTCCATGAACACCGACGGTCACCTTCGTTCCGTATTCTTCGGCCGCAGCGAGACCCTGACCATCAAGGACGGCAAGCTTGACCTTGGTCTGTTCGCACACATCTACTTCATCGACTGGGATCACGTGATCGCACGTCGCCGTCAGGTAAACGTTACCGTTATGGGTACCGCCGAGGACGTTGAGGACAGAAAGTACAACAACGGTGAGGTGATCAACACCCGCCACAAGTTCCTCCCCGAGGAAAAGGCTTACGACATCCACTACGATCTCCAGCTGGCTGCTCGCGACCCCAACTTTGACCCTGATAACTTCGACCCCTCCAAGTCTTTGATCTGACCAAACCCAAGCGGGGGGCTCCGCCTCCCGCTTGCCCACCAAATGTGACACTAAAGGAGCTTTTCCATGAGATTGTTGCTTGATACCGCGAATCTTGATGATATCCGGTACTTCCATAAATATTATCCCATTGTGGGTGTAACCACCAACCCCACCATTCTCGCACGCGAGGGGGGCGATCCCATCGCACACCTCAAGGCGATCCGCGAGATCATCGGTGAGGATAAGGAATTGCACTTGCAGGTCACCGAAACGGAATACGACCGCATTCTGACCGAGGCGATGGCCCTGGTCAAGATGCTTGGCAAAAACACCTTTATCAAGATCCCCGCCACTGACGTTGGATTGAAAGCCACCCATTATTTAAGCGATATGGGCTACCGTATCACGGTAACCGCTGTCCTTTCTGCCACGCAGGCTATGCTGGCAGCCAACTCGGGGGCCTCTTACGTCGCCCCCTACATCAGCCGCTTGGAAAACATCTGTGACGACGGTGTTGGGTGTGCTGCGGATATTGTAAAGATCTTTGCAGCGGGCAACTCCAGCACGCAGGTGCTGGCAGCCAGCTTCAAAACCGCCAAGGAGGTGCTGGACGTTGCCGTGATCGGCTGCCATGCAGCAACCGTGAGCAGCGACATTCTGCGCAAGATGCTTGCGCACACCACCACCAATTCCTCGATCGCTGACTTTGAAGCGGATTGGAAGCGCGCCTTTGGGGAAAGAACTCTGCTCTCTATGTTAGAGCACTGATTTTGCACGTATAAGGAGTATACTTGTGAAAGCCATTATCAATGCCAATATCATTATGCCCGATCACATCATCCGCAACGGTACGGTGGTGATCAACGAGGGCAGGATCGTTGACTTCGGCAAGAAGCTTGACACCGCGGGTATGGAGATCATTGATGCAAAGGGCCTGTACGTAGGCCCCGGTCTGATCGATATCCACACCCATGCCGATGGCGATACCTTCTTTACCGAGGACCCCATCAAGGCCGCCGCTACCCTTTTGCAGCACGGCGTGACCGACGTTTGCCCCGCCCTTTACTTCAGCGCCACGGGCGACCAGCTTGTAGAGCAGGTCGGCATCATCCGCGGTGCAATGAAGTCCGGCAAGGCCAACAACATCATCGGCCTTTATATGGAGGCACCCTACCTCAACCCCAAATTTGGCTGTAACCGCGAAAGCAACCCTTGGCGCGACCCCGTATCCCGCGACAGATATCAAAAGGTGGTAGACGCCGCTTATGATATCGCAAGGGTATGGTGCCTTGCCCCCGAGCGTGAAAACATCGAGGAGTTTGTGCAATACGTTAAGGAAAAGAACCCCAAGGCGATCTTTTCCGTGGCGCACAGCGAGGCTGAGCCCAAGGATATTGAAAAGCTGATGCCCTACGGCTTAAAGCTTGCCACCCACCACACCAACGCAACGGGTACCCTGAACAGATACCCCGAGTGCCGCAGTGCGTGCGTGGACGAGACCGCGCTTTACAACCACGAGATCTACACCGAGCTGATCTGCGATAAGGTCGGCATCCACGTAGACCCCTATATGCTGCGCCTGATCAAAAGGATCAAGGGTGATGACCGCATCATTCTGATCGCAGACGCGTTTGTAGAGCATGGCCCCATCCCCTCCGACGATCTGTACGAGGGTGCTGACGACATCAACTTTGACTTTGCAGGCGAGATCGCAGGCTCCAAGATGATCCTGGACGGCCCCTGCCGCAATATGATGACGCACACGGGCGCCTCGCTTTGCCAGGTGTTTAAATACGCCTCTACCAACCCCGCTACGCTCCTTGGCCTTGCCGACCGCGGCAGGATCGCAAAGGGCAACGTAGCAAATCTGATCCTCGTCGATGCGGAATTTGACGTGAAGTCCGTATTCCTTGCCGGCGAGCAAGTTAAGTAATCCTTTCGTGATTAAATAAAACCAAAAAGGAGTAAAAAGCAATGAAAGATTTCATTACTGATCCCGCAACGAAATTTGACTTCCAGCCCGCTGACTTTGTTCCCTTTAAGGACAAAAAGGTCTGCGATTACGTTCGCAGCCTTTCCGGCAAGGACCTTGAAAAGCGCGAGGCTTGGTGGCACCCCGAATTCAACGTAAAGGTGATGATGAACCCCCATCCCGTTCTCATCTCCACCCTCTTTACCCGCCTGAAGGCTGCTTCTGAGGCAGGTAAGTCCTTTACCATGATCCTTGGTAACCCCGAGCCCGACACCTACATTCCTCTTGCTCAGCTGATCAACTACTTCCAGGTCGACTGCTCTAAGGTCCACCTTGTAGCAGAGGACGAGTGGGCTGACCAGGACGGCAACATTGCCCCCATCACCTACGAGGCCGGCTTTGCTCACTCTATGATCAAATATCTGTACTATCAGATCGATCCTAAGCTGCGCATGCCCATGGAGAACGTTCACTTCCCCACCAACCAGAACATCAAGGATTACTCCAACATCATCCAGGACATCACCAACGGTGAGGGTGCCGACATCGCCTCCACCTCTCCCGGTTGGGCCGGCCACATGGCTTTTGTTGATCCCATCCCTGAGTTCATCGGCAGCGGTGACATCGAGGAGTGGCTCAACCAGCCCGCACAGATCGTTACCCTTCACCCCATGACCATTATGCAGAACTCCCTCAACGGTACCTTCGGTCAGTCCGGTGATATCGCAAACGTTCCCCCCAAGGCTGCTACCATCGGCCCGCTTGACGTAATGCGCGCTAAGGAGCGTATCGAGGTTCACGCACTGGCTACCTGCGGCACCTTCTCCTCCTGGCAGAGAATGACCAGCCGTCTGTGCACGCACGGTCCCATCACCCCCTACCTGCCCAGCTCCATGCTGCAGACCAAGAAGACCCAGGTCTACATCAGCGAAGAGCTTGCCGCTCCGTTCGAGTGCTGGGAAAAGGTTGGCTACTAATGAAAGCTGACTCGCAAGTGATGACGGCTATCGCCGCGGGCGCCGCGGCATAGTCACCCACTTGTAAAGTCCCCCGTTCCCTTTCCCACGCGGTGGGGGAACGGGGGACTTTTTCATGGGCGCAAGGCAGGCGCCACGCGCCCCTGATCCACAAAGATGCAATCAAACGCACACCCCATAAAAATGGGGGACGTGGCGCGTTTTTGGGGGCTTTCACACCACACGCAGCACAAGCGATTTACTAAAGAAGCACGCATCCGGCACACAGAAAACAGAGCTTGGGGCTTTTTTGCCCCGAATACTGCTTTTTCTCGCCCCGTTCGGGGGCTTTTCTTGTTTTTGAGAAGAAAAACGTGCAAAAGCGGTAAATCTGTATTACCCCCTTGCCTTTCTTAGTGAAATGTGGTAAAATAAAAACAGTAAAGTGAGGTGTGATAAATGGGAAATGTCCGTTTTTATACTATCAGAAAAGCCCCGTTCACGATCCACGGGCTGCATCAGCCGCTTGCAAACGGTCCGTTCCTGCGCATTCCCGAGGGCGTTGCAAAGCAGTGCAACGTGCATATTGCCGAGGGGTTGTATCTCAATACGGCGGGCGGACGCGTGCGCTTTTGCACAGATGCCGATGAGCTGCTTGTCAGAGTGAAGCGTGCATCCTTTTCGCAAAACACAAATACCGCACCCTTTCTGGAATTCGGCGTTGACGTTTATCAGGATACAGCGCGCGGCTCTAAGTTTGTTGCCGGCAGACGCCTGAAGCCCGTTGATGGCAAGAAAGCCTTGTGGGAATGTAGCTTTCAGCTCCCCGCGGGCGAAAAGGCGCTGACGCTTTATATGCCCTGCTACGGGAACGTAGAGGATATGGAGATCGGACTGCCTGCAACCGCCACGCTCTCGGCACACGCACCCTATACGTATACAAAGCCGGTGCTGTTTTACGGCTCGTCGATCACGCAGGGGTGCGCGGCAAGCCGCCCCGGAAAGGCGTATCCCGCGATCCTTTCGCGCCGCTTTGACTTTGATTTTATCAACCTTGGCTTTGCCGGCAGCTGCCGTGGTGAGGAAGTGCTGTGCAAGCACATGGCAGGACTGGAGCTGGGGGCGTTTGTCAGCGATTACGATCACAACCGCTCCTGCGCCGAAAAGCTTGCCGATAACCACTTCCGCGTGTATGAGATCATCCGCGAAAAACACCCTGATATCCCCTACTATATGATCTCCAGGCCGGATTTTTATTTTAACGAGGCGGATTTCGCGCGCCGTGCGGTGGTGATGGAAAGCTATCTTAAGGCATGGCGCGGTGGCGACCGAAACGTGTATTTTATCGACGGCTCGGCGTTTTTTGCCTGCGGCGATAAGCTGGAATATACGCAGGACGGCACCCACCCCACCGACGAGGGCTTTGCGCGTATGGCAGACCTGATCGGCGCCGCCTTTGAAAATACCCTGCCCTTTGATGAGATGAAATAAACAAACCAAAAAGCGCTACGCTACTTTTGTGGAGGCAAAATGTATTACAATAAATTAGAGCAACAAAGCAAGATCATCTCAAAGGAAAAAAGACGCAAAATTGTTTTGCTATGCCTTGAACTGGTTTTCTTTGCTATCTTTGTGTGGGGGGCATTCCGTGCCGTCTTTATAGCTCTTTTCGCGTTGCTCTTTTTGATTTTTCTTCTGCATTCAATAAAATCCATTGTGAGTATGAACCGTCTGCTGAAGGATTTTCAAAGCATCGCAGAAAATAAGCTTTTAAACAAGACCTGTAGCATTAAGCTTTCTTACCCTAAGATCACCCTGCTACAGCACCAGCAATTCCCTTCTCAACTTTTGTGTTGCATCGACTATTACTTTTTCGGGCTTGTTATCATAGACCAAAGCAAAAACAAATATTACTACTTTTTCGACAACACCTTGCTTTATAATAAAAAGGCAATTGATGAAATAAAAAGCAGATTCTCGCGCGAGCTTGTGATAGAGTGCTATGCAAACACCTCTATCGTCAAAAGTATCGAAAAGGATCCCCTGTTTATCCGCATCAGATGCGGAAAGCTTTGCGATTAAAAAAGCAAAGTGCTTCAGCGCACCGTTTTTCTTATTTTCTAATTTCATTCAACAGATTTTCTAATTATTACATATTCTTTTCCAATTTTATTTTGCTTTCCCTTTCCTCTTTCCATTTTTCGGTTCAAAATAAAAGTTAAGCCCCTCTGCCGTGCAGAGGGGCTTTTTTGTTTGGATTACCAGTTGGTAGAAATAAACTTCCATCCCCCTGCAATATATTTGATGCCGGAGAGGACGGTAAAGACCAAAGTGACAATGATGGTGGTGTAGGAGAGGATGCCGAGGGAAAAGACCTCGAAGATGCGGGAGAGAAGCGGCTCGATAAACAGAGTGCAGATGCACACGATCTGGGATACCGTTTTGATCTTGCCCAGCATATTGGCGGCCACCACTACGCCGGAGGCGTTGACCAGCACCAAGCGCAGCGAGGTGATGGCAAGCTCGCGGAAGATGATCATCACAACAGCGATGAAATAAAGTGTTTTGAAAAGGAAGGGATACATCAACCCGTAAAGACCGGGGTTCAGCATGCGGAACAGCAGTGCCAGCATGGTGCCGATCACCATGAACTTGTCGGCGACGGGATCCATAAACTTGCCAAAGTTGGTGATGAGATTGCGCGCACGCGCGATCTTACCATCCAGCATATCGGTCAGCGACGTGACCACAAACAGCACAAGCCCGATGCCGTAGCACAAAAAGGTGGGCAGGATGCTTGCGGGCAAAAGCAGAAAGACCATCATCACGGGCACCAGGCAAAGGCGCAGCATGGTCAGCTTGTTGGGTAAATTCATTTTACTCATAGCACACACTCCTTATTCTTTGATGATGCCGCGGCCATAGAGATCGTAGTCCACCACGTCGCGCACCTTAACGTCGATCATGCTGCCGGGGGCAACACGGCGATCGCACTTGAAATACACCTTGCCGTCGATCTCGGGGGCATCGGCTGCAGAGCGGCCGAAATGCGCCTCGCTAACGGGGTCAAAGTCCTCTACCAGAACGCGGATCACGCTGCCGATCTTTTTCTCGTTTTGCTCAACGTTGATCTGCATCTGTGCCTTCATGATCACGTCGGCACGGTCCTGCTTTACCTGCTCGTCGATCTGATCCTCAAAGGTAGCGGCAGGGGTATCCTCCTCGGCGGAGTATGGGAACACGCCAAGATGCTCGAAGCGTGTTTTTTCTACAAAGCGGCAAAGCTCCTCAAAGTCCTGCTCACTCTCACCGGGAAAGCCCACGATAAAGGTGGTGCGCAGCGTGAGGTCGGGGATCTCGCGGCGCAGCTTTGCGATCACCTCGCGGATCATTTTGCTGTCGCCGTGGCGGTTCATTCGCCTGAGAACTCTATCGGAAATGTGCTGCAGCGGCAGGTCTACGTACTTGACGATCTTGTCGTTATCGCGGATCTCTGCGATCAGCTCGTCGGTCATCTTGTCGGGATAACAATAGAGAATTTGCACCCACGGTATGTCAGTTTCCTCGGTGATGCGGTGTAAAAGCTCGTGCAGGCGGTATTCGCCGTACAGATCCTTGCCATAGCGCGTAACGTCCTGCGCCACCACGCAAAGCTCCTTGATGCCAAGCGCTGCCAGCTCCTTTGCTTCCTCTACCAGCTCCTCCATCGGGCGGGAACGGAATTTGCCGCGAATGGAAGGAATTGCGCAGTACGTGCAGCGATTATCGCACCCTTCTGCAATTTTGAGGTAGGCGTAATAATCGGGAGTGGTGAGGATGCGCTCGCCACCAAGCTTTACGGTATTCTTATCCTCGAACGAGGCATATTTCTGCCGCTTTTTGCCACGCACCTCAAGGCTTTTTACGGCATCCACGATGTGATGGATGCTGCCAACGCCAAGCAGCGCATCCACCTCGGGCAACTCCTCAAAGATCTGCTCGCGATAGCGCTCGGCAAGGCAACCGGTAACAACGATGCCCTTAAGGCCGTTGTGCTTTTTCAGCCACGCCACGTCAAGGATATTGTCGATCGCCTCTTTCTTGGCGCTTTCGATAAAGCCGCAGGTGTTGATCACCACCACGTCTGCCTCGGTTTCGTCGGGTGTGATCTCGTACCCGGCAGACGCCAGCTCGTGCAGCATGACCTCGGTGTCCAGCTGGTTTTTGGGGCAACCGAGTGAAATAAATCCAATTTTCATATTATCTCCTCTCGAGAGCATATATAACTATTATACCGCACGCGCGCGGGATTGTCAAGCAAGGGCGCAAAAAAAGAAGGGGCGCCGCCACGCGGCGCCCCCCTGTTCAAGGGAAATCCCCCGTAACGGGGTGAGTTTATGCGTTTTCTTTCTGCTCGGCAGCCTCGTTTTGCGCTGCCGTTTTCAAGCGATAGCGAGCGTACAGAAGCGCTGCGCAGATCAGGGCGCACACGGCCGTTACGATGACAACGGGCAGCCAGAAGCTGTCGGCAAACAGCTCTACCTTAAGCCCCGTTACGTCAAACTCGCCGCTTTCGGCATTTTGCAGCTGCGGAAAGATCAGCGCCACGTCAACGGCAACGCCAATGAGGGCAAACAGCCCTGCGATCACGCCCAGCAGATTGACCTCTGCAGGGGCAGTATGGTCGCGCACCAGGCGCACGGGCTGCTCCTTACGGAAATCAAGCAGCGTGCCCAGGTAATACGCCACGGCGATCAGCACGATCGCCTCGGGCAGCATATAGGTGGCGTTGTAGATAAAGGAGTAGGAGAGTGCCGCTGCGCTGGGGATAGAAAGCCCCGCCCAGACGGTAGCGCCCGAGATCACGTGGCAGACGTAACGCAGCACGCAGACCAGCAGCGAGCCGGCGGCAAGCGAGAGCGCCTGATTTTTGACGGTGCGGCGGAAGATGCCGCCAAGCCCCACCACGGTGAAGGCGAGGATGTAGTCGAGCAGGATGATGGCAACGATGGACTGCCAGGTGGTGAAATAGGAAAGGTTGTTCAGCCCCAGCAGCTGCTGCAGGGCGGCGTAAACAAAACCGCCGCCAAGCCCCCACAGAATACCGTTGCGGTAGGCAAGCAACACGATGGGGAGCATGGATGCCAGCGTGATCGAGCCGCCGTAAGGCAGCTCGGCGACCTTCAGCACCGAAAGCACGGTGGCAAGTGCCACAAGCAGGGCTGCCTCGACAAGGCAGCGCGTTCTTTTTGTCTGTTTCATAAAAGACCTCCGGAATAAAAAATTTACCGCACGAAAATCTCCGTGCGGTAAAGATCTTGACCCTAAAGGCCTTTCCCTTGAACTCTCCCTACGCCGGCATTATCCGTATCAGGTTTAAGGGTTTGAGCGCAGGCTCATCTCAGCCGCCGATTGGCAGCACCCCCGATTTTTATGCGGTTTACGTGAACAGTATACACCAGCAAAAAAGCTTTGTCAAGGCCTTTTTGCAATTTTTTAGTAGTAGTTGTTGGCGGCGACCATCGTGATATCCACCGATTTTTTCAGTTCCTCGTCAAAGGTGACGTACTGCAGATAGGGCTCGGCCTTTTTTTGCAGCATGTATTCTACCGTAAGGGTGGAAAGCGTTTTGAACCACTGCATATTCTTTTCGTTTTGCCAGGCGGCGCTGTCAAGCTCGGCACGCATGATAAGGTAGTAGCCGGAGCTGGATTCCAGAATGGCAAGCTCGCCCACCTCTAATTTGGCAAGCTCGGTGGAAAAGGTGTAAAACACGGTGTCGGACGTGGTGGTGCCGGCGGAAAAATACATACCGTTGGGGGCGTAAGTGTCGTTAAACTCTGCGTTATCGGAATAGGTCTTGGCATACTCCAAAAAGCGCTCCTCGTTGCCCTTGCAGTCCTCGGCGATGGCCTCCAGCACCTCATAGCGCTCCTGCATCTCCTCGCTGGAGTAATAGGCGATCTTATGCTCGCCCTTATCGTCGTAATAATATTTGATCTTGCCGTTTTCCTTATCGTAGGCAATAAGGCCAAAGGACTGGTCCTCGTTTTGATAACGGTATACCGTGTCGCCGTTTTTGTCGGTCTTATCGGTGGCAACGCCGTTTTCCTTATCGTAGGCGATCTTGCCGTCGGTGCCGTAGTAGATCGCTTTGCCGTCGGCATCGCGGTCGTGATCGTAATAGTAGTTGGCGATCAGCATCTGATAGCCGCGGTAATAGGTCTTTTGGTAGTATTCCTCCAGCGCGGTGGCGGTCAGCTTGGCGCCCTTCTCACCGTAGAGATGCACCTTCAGCTGCTCCAGCTTTGCCTCAAGTATAGCGGCATCGCGCAGCACGGTGATATTGGCACCGTAGGCGGAAAGCACCGAGTTGAATACGGATTTCGACCCTTCGCCAACCTCCTGGATCAACCCCTCGATCCAGGCGTCGATGGCATCCAGCTCCTCCTTGGGGAGCTTCAGCCCCTCCTGCTCGTATAGATAGAGCGCGGCCGCCTGATAGCGCAGGCCCTCAAACACGCGGTTGGTGTAGTGATCCTTGTAGGTGGTGCCGTCGATGGAGATATAAGAGCCCCAGTAATCCGCATCGTTTACCTTCTCCCCCGCGGCGGCAAGGTCACCCTTCATACGCGAGAGATAAAGCTGAAAGACGTTGACGGAGATCTCGTCCCCCCCTACCTTGAACAGCGCCTTGCCGTGCGAGGCACAGCCGCCAAGCGCCAGAAGCGAGGCAAGCAGCAGCGCGAGCATACAAATCAAGCTTTTTTTCATTTGTCGGTTCCTTTCTTATTCTGCTCGGCGATCTCAAGATAGCGCGCAAACAGTTGTTTCAATTCCAAAAGTCCGCGCTTCCCCTTTTCCATACGGTAGCGTACGGTGGGGTTGGCGGAAAGTATCATACGCAGCCTGCCCGGCTGCTCGTCTGCCAGCTGCATCCACACGCCCACGTCCGGGTCGGGCAGCACGATATGCAGCGTGGCGCCGTCCTGGCGCAGCTGCGTGGCACCTGCGCGCTGCGCTAAGGTGCGGATCAGCGAGATCTGCAAGAGATTAAAGGCTGCCGCCGGCAGCTCGCCGTAGCGGTCAAGCAGCTCGTCGGTCATATCCGAGAGATCGTATTCGCTTGCGATCAGCGAGATGCGCTTGTAAAGGCTCATGCGCTGGGTGGCCGCCTTGACGTATTTTTCCGGCAGGCAGGCATCGTAGCACAGATTGACGATGCACTCGGTCTTTTCCTCTACCACCTCTCCGCGCTCGGCAAGCACCGCCTGCTCCAAAAGCTTTACGTAAAGGTCGTAGCCGACGGCATCCAGGTGCCCGTGCTGCTGCGAGCCGAGCAGGTTGCCCGCGCCGCGCAGCTCAAGGTCGCGCAACGCGATGCGAAAGCCCGCGCCGAACTCGGCGTATTCGCGGATCGCCTCCAGGCGCTTGCGCTGGATATCGGTAAGAGCCCTTGATCTTGGGTAGGTGAAATAGGCGTAGGCGCGTCGGGGGGATCTCCCCACGCGTCCGCGCAGCTGATGCAGCTGAGAAAGCCCCATACGGTGCGCGTTATCTACGATCAAAGTGTTTGCATTGGGGACATCGATGCCGGTTTCGATGATGGTGGTGCTGACCAGAATGTCGATCTCGCCCGAGATCATCTCGCTCCAGATGCGCTCCAACTGATCCTTATTCATCTGACCGTGTGCCACGGTCACGCGCGCCTCGGGTATCTCACGCGAGAGGCGTGCCGCCACCTCGTCGATATTATCCACGGTGTTATGCAGATAAAAGACCTGCCCACCGCGGCGCAGCTCACGGCGGATCGCCTCCTCAACAATGAGGTCGTCATCCTCCAGCACGTAGGTCTGCACGGGCAGACGGTCGCCCGGCGCCTCGTCCAGCACGGAGATATCGCGGATGCCGCTCATTGCCATATTCAGCGTGCGCGGGATGGGGGTCGCCGTTAAGGTCAGCACGTCCACGTTGCCGCTCATCTGCTTGATCTTTTCCTTTTGTGCAACGCCAAAGCGCTGCTCCTCGTCCACGATCAGAAGGCCAAGATCCTTGAACTTAACGTCCTTGGACACCAGACGGTGGGTGCCGACCACGATATCCACGTCGCCGCGCGCAAGGCGGTGCAGCGTGTTTTCCTGCTGCTTGGGGGTACGGAAGCGCGAGAGC
>JAZNNA010000038.1:0-4787 GCA_045580065.1 Eubacteriales bacterium | reverse complement strand
CCTTGCAAAAAGGATTTTATTGTGCCCTCATGCGGCGCGCTTTGTTTGCACACACTTGTGGGGGCGATTTAGCTCGCCGCACGATGGCACACCGCTATCCCGTAGGGCGGGGGCTTGCTCCCGCCGCCCCGTTGTAACGCGCCTCACTGCACAATGTGTCATCCCGAAGCGGCGCAATAAAGCGCCGTCGAGCGGATCTCCGAGGGCGCAACAAAGCGCCCGAGGCGGGTTGTATACGCCGAACTTTTTCGTGCGTAAAGAAACATTTCATTCTCTCGCGAAAGACTCCGAAACCGTTCAGAGATCCCTTCGGTTTTGCTCGTGACCTCGCAAAACTTCGCTTCGCTCAGGATGACACATTAAGTATTTGTTTGTGCAAACCAATCATGCGGGCGATCAATGATCGCCCCTACAAGTGCATGCGAACATAACGCACCGCACGATGGCACACCGTTTTCTTGTAGGGGGCGACTTAGCTCGCGTAGCGAGGTGTTTCGACGCCCCGTTGTAAGGCATGTCGCCGCACGTGAGGAATATTGTTTTTCTGTAGGGACCGGCGCAGCTCGCCGGTCGCATATTTTTCCTGTATTGTGTAAAATCCTTTTCCACTTTCCGCTTGACATTTGCAAAGGAATACAGTATAATATAAGATGTAAAAGAATGTAACCCCCAAAAATGGGGGACATCGATAGGAGGAACTACAATGGATCAAACCACAAAGCGCGACCTTGCCCTGAAAGCAGCGCAGGTTCGCCTGAACATTCTGGAGGCAGTCCATGCAGCCAAGTCCGGCCATCCGGGTGGCTCGCTTTCGATCGCCGAGGTCATCACCTACCTTTATAACAAGGAAATGAAGACCGACCCCAAGAACCCCCAGTGGCCCGACCGCGACCGTCTGGTGCTTTCCAAGGGTCACACCGCCCCCGCCCTTTACGCAATCCTTGCCGAGCAGGGCTTCTTCCCCCGTGAGGAGCTGAAGAAGCTGCGTCAGATCGACTCCTTCCTGCAGGGCCACCCCGATATGAAGCACACCCCCGGTGTGGATATGACCACCGGCTCGCTCGGTCTTGGCATTTCCGCTGCCTGCGGCATGGCTCTTGCCGCTAAGATCGACAACAAGGACTATCGCACCTACGCCATCCTTGGCGACGGTGAGACCGAGGAGGGTCAGGTCTGGGAGGCAGCTATGTTTGCTGCCCACTACAAGCTGGATAACCTTTGCGTGATCGTAGACTGGAACGGTCTGCAGATCGACGGCCCTATTGCCGAGGTTATGAACCCCGCCCCCCACAACAAGAAGTTTGAGGCATTCGGCTTCCACGTGATCTCTATCGACGCACACGACTTTGACCAGATCGAGGCTGCACTTGCCGAGGCTCGCACCGTGAAGGGCAAGCCCACCGCCATCATCATGACCTCCGTTAAGGGCAAGGGTGTTTCCTTTATGGAAAACCAGGTCAGCTGGCACGGCGCAGCACCCAGCGACGAGCAGTACGAGCAGGCTGTCGCTGAGATCAAGGCAACGATGTAAGGAGGACACGCAAAATGGCAGAAAAGATTGCAACCAGAGAAGCCTACGGCAACGCGCTTGCCGAGTTTGGCGAAAAATATGATTTTGTGGTGCTTGACGCAGACCTTGCGGCAGCCACCAAGACCGGCGTATTCAAGAAAAAGTTCCCCGAGCGTTTCTTTGACTGCGGCATTGCAGAGGGCAACCTCATCAGCGTTTCCGCAGGCCTTGCAGCCGCAGGGAAGATCCCCTTTGCATCCACCTTTGCGATGTTTGCCGCAGGCCGCGCCTTCGAGCAGATCCGCAACTCCGTGGGCTACCCCCACCTCAACGTAAAGATCGGCGCAACGCACGCCGGCATTACCGTTGGTGAGGACGGCGCTACCCACCAGTGCAACGAGGATATCGCCACCATGCGCACCATTCCCGGTATGACCATCGTCAACCCCGCAGATGCCGTTGAGGCACGCGCCGCCGTTGAGGCTGCCATCCTGCACAAGGGCCCCATGTATCTGCGCTTTGGCAGACTTGCCGTTCCGGTGATCTATGATAAGGCTACTTACAAGTTTGAGCTTGGCAAGGGCATCAACATGCTTGACGGCACCGACGTGACCATCGTTGCCACCGGTATCATGGTGGATATGGCTCTTACCGCAGCCGAGCTGCTGAAGGCCGAGGGTATTTCCGCACGCGTGATCAACATTCACACCATCAAGCCCATCGACAAGGAGCTGATCCTTGACTGTGCCGCAAAGACCGGCGCGATCGTGACCGCAGAGGAGCACAACATCATCGGCGGTCTTGGCTCTGCTGTGGCAGAGGTTGTGGGCGAGGCTTGCCCCGTTCCCGTGATGCGCGTTGGCGTTGAGGACCAGTACGGTCGCTCCGGCAAGGTGCCCGCTCTGCTTGAGTACTACGGTCTGACCCCTGCCAACATTGTGGCAAAGGCTAAGGCTGCGATCGCACTCAAGAAGTAAAAAGAAAGTTGACCCGAAGTGCCAATGGCACTTCGGGTATTTTCAAAGGGTATGGAAGTAAAACGATTTACAAAAAACGACGACGGCTTTGTTTGTGCGCACTGCGGCAAGGAGGTCAAGCCGCTTGGCTACACCTCGCGCAATCATTGCCCGTTTTGCCTGTGGAGCCTGCACGTTGACGTCAATCCGGGCGATCGCGCCAATACGTGTGGGGGGCAGCTGGAGCCGGTGAGTGCCGTTCCGGATGCCAAGCGCGGGTATATCATCATCCACCGCTGCCAAAAGTGCGGCGAGCTGCGCCGCAACAAGGCCGCGCACGAGGCGAAGGAGCAGCCGGACAACCTCTCGCTGCTGATCAAGCTGACCGCAAGGCAGCCGTAAGCCTAAGAGGGTGAAAAAGCCTGATAATTTTAAAAAAGAGGGGGAACGGTATGAAAAAATGCAGGATTCTGGCACTTTTGCTGCCGCTTTTGCTGCTTTGCTCCTGCGCAGGAGAGGGCCAGCCGATCCCTTACGAGCAGCCGCACGAGCATACCTTTGGCTACTGGCAGGACAGCACCGACGAGGGCATACAGGTGCGCTACTGCAAGATCTGCCGGCTGGAGCAAACACGCGAGATCCCAACGGAATAAAAAAACCGCACCACGTGGTGCGGTTTTTGCTTTTACGCAAGAATATCGCCTGCAAGCGGGGCGAGAAGATCGGCGGCGGTGGCTGTTTGCCCGGGGTGGGCGGTGTGCCACATCCAAAGCTTGACAAAGGCGGCGATGGGGGTGATGCCGCACAGCGGTACAAGCCCCAGCTCCTCAAACGCGCGGACGCTTTCATAGGGGGTGCCGGGAGCTACGCCCGTGACAAACACGGGGACGGCGCGCGCCTTGGCTTTTTCAAAAAAGCTCCTTGCCTCGGCAGAAAGTGTATTGACTGTGCCGCAGTGATAGCTGCCGTGCAGGATATATCTGACCTCAGGCAGCAGGGCATAGGGGTTGCCGGGATAGGGCTCGGTGCGCAAAATGGCGGAGCATACTCCCTCAAGCGGCAGAACGCCGAACGCCTTGACGGCATCGGGCAGCGCGCGGTACGCGGGATTTTTGCAAAACGCTTCTCCTGCCGAAAAGCTGCCGAGATGGCTGCCGCACGCGCTGTCCACGCGGTCGGAAAAGGTGGCGCTTGCCAGCAGCCGCGTGCCACGATGCACGCGCAGCTCCTCGCCGGGGTTTTGGTAGCATACAAACACGCCGGGCAGCCTGACCTCGCGGATAAAGCGGATGGCGCCGTGCAGGTTTTCGATACCGTTTGCGCCCGTTTGCCCGATCGGGTGGTTGCTGGACACCAGACAGATCGGTATTTTGCTGTCGGCCAGGGCATAGGAAAGCGCGGCGGCCGAGTACTGCAGCGTATCGGTGCCGTGAGTCACCACAATGCCGTCATAGCCGGCGTTCAAGCGCGCGCCAACACACGCGCAAAGGGCACGCAGGGTATCACCCGTATTGTTTTCGCTCAGGGACGTATAGGGGCTTTCGGTATCAAAATCAAAGCTGATGCCGTATTTTTCGCGGTAACGCTCCAGCAGCAGATAAGGTGCCCCTTGCGTAGGGGTGATAAAGCCGCCCTGCAGCGTGCTGCCGATGGTGCCGCCGGTAAACACAAACAAGATCTTCATCTTTGCTCCTTTGTAAATGCCGGCGCCGTTTGTGGGCCGGTCCTTTGCTTATACATATTATTATAGCACAAAAAGCGGTGCGTTTCAACCGCCACGGCGCTTTTGCTGCGCTCCCCGGATATTTTTTGCAGCCGCAGGGGAGAACAAACAACAAAAACCGCCCCACGTGGGGCGGTTTTTGCATTATTTTAGGCAGAAAGCATCAAAACGCTTCCTCGTCGCTATTTTGCAGGGGGCGTGCTGCGCCGATGGCGCTGGCAGGCTTTACCGTATAGGTGGGGGCAACGGGAGCAGCGGGCTGATAAGCGGGCTGTGCGGGAGCAGCGGGAGCTGCGGGGGTGGGCTCGGCAACGGGAGCGGCAGGAGCCACGGGTGCGGACTCGGCAACGGGAGCAACGGGAGCAGCAGGTGCTGCGGGCTGATAAGCGGGTTGAGCGGGTGCAGGCTGGTAAGCGGGTTGTGCAGGCTGCTCAACCAAGTCGGAGGCCAAGCGGTCTTAGGAAGACAAGGTAGAGAGTCAACTCCTTGGCTCACAGAACGACATGGCTACGATCCGACTTGAGCAGCAGGTGCTGCGGGCTGATAAGCGGGTTGAGCGGGTGCAGGCTGGTAAGCGGGTTGTGCAGGCTGCTCAACC
>JAZNNA010000037.1:0-5951 GCA_045580065.1 Eubacteriales bacterium | reverse complement strand
CGTGAGGGCGAAACCGGACACTTTAGCGAAGGACAAACGAAAGATGAAACAAAGCTCGTTCTTTCTATTCCGCCGGTTAAGCCTAACGTGATAGTTCCAGTAATTGAGTTGTTCTTGAAATAATACGATACACTCGCTTTGACGAGATATGCTCGTCAAAGCGGATGATAACAAATTCAAAAACGAAAAAAGGGGCAGATTTTTCGCAAACCCTGCGAAAAATCTGCCCCAAAATATTTGACGAAAGCTTCATCTCTCTTCCATAGGGCGAAAAATGCCAAATGCATCTTTTTATTTTCACTCTAAAAAATGGCATAAAAAACCCCAGAAGCCGCTTGGCGTCTGGGGTTTTTGGGTTGGCATCCAAATTGGATGCATAACATGGGTCGTGTGACCGATTTGGATGCAACCATTTTCTTACTTGTTTTCATATTTTTCTCCCTCAAAGGAAAGCGTGATCGACAACACATTCCCCTTATAATCAGCAGAGATATTGCCCCCCATTCGCTCGACAAGGATCTTGGCGATCGAAAGCCCGAGGCCCGTGGAGCTTCTCGCGGAGTTGACCGTATAGAAGCGGTCGAACAGCTTTTCCACGTCCACCGTGGACAAGGTGCGCGCCGTATTGCTGAACACGATGCGCCCGTCCTCGCTCATACAAACGGAAAAATCCCCGTCCGAATATTTCACCGCATTGCTCACGATGTTACTGAAAATGCGGGAAAGCGCGGAAGCATCCAAGGTGCGCCACACGGGCTCTTTTGGCAGCGTGATCTGTGGGACGATTTTTTGTCCCTCAAAAGCGCCGTAAAAGGAAACAAGCGTATCCTCCAGTACGCGGCACACATTCAGGCGCTCGAGGGTTAGCGCGGGCTCGGCAGAGATCACCGAAAAGCGGAACAGCTCCTCGGTCAGCGACTTCAAAACCTCGATGCGGTTGGCAATTTGCGCAATATAGCGAGCGGTCTGCTCGGATTTTTCCTCCGCTTCTAAAAGGTCAAGATACCCACAAATGGCGGTCAGCGGCGTGCGCAGATCGTGCGAGATATTGGTGACAGCGCTTTTTAGCTCCTTGTCGCCGTTTTGATAGCGATGCCGCATCTCGCGCAACGTACGCAGCTCGCGGTTGATCGAGGCGGCAAGTGTGCGTATGTGCCGATCTCTGGTGGATACGCAGATCAGCGTATTGGTATCGCTTTGCAGATGCTCGGAAAAAGCTACGGCGATCTCTCTTGCAGCCTTTTGCATCGAAAGCACCTTGCACACAAGCAAGAGTACAGTAAGGGACAGCACTCCCACCGCGATCCATAACGCGACCATACGCACACCTCCTTTGTTATTTTAATTGCTTTTTGCGAAACAGCAGATATCCCACCGTGCCGCACAAGGACACAAACAACAGCGTATACAGCAGAAACACCCACGGGTGATCCGGCAATGGGTCGCGGTAGCTGTTACACCGCAAAAGCTGCCCCGAAGGGAGAAAATCATAGAAAAACTGATATATTTTGCGCTGAAATCCGCCTATATAGGAGGGGTTTTCTCCTCGCAGCACAACGCTCGGCAGCTTTCCCGCCTCGTTCAGAACATAAAAATCAAACTGTGCTCTTCCCAGTGCCGATTCGATATCCGAAGCCACATAGAACAGTCCAATGCCAAGAGGCAACGGAAACAGCGCGGAGATCGCAAGACGCCCAACATACAGAAATATCGCGTGGTAAAGCGCGGTAAAGCCGAGGGTTGCTGTTGCACCGATCACGATGCGCCACACCACCTCACGCGTGGGATTTGCAAGCCCTCCAAGCAGCGGCAGGCCCGCACCAAACACCACGCCGATGCCCACAAAATAGACAAGGAGTGTGCCCAGCATACACACGGCAAGCTCGCACAGATATACCGCGCCGCGTCGCGTGCCGTAGATCAGCTTGTTGTTCAGCGTTTTATCCCGAAACTCGGTGCCGATAAAAAAGACCATAAACACACCCGTGATGGCGGGCACCATAAACACACCCGCCTCGCTCATCAGCTGGTCGGGCTTTGCCCACAGCATAAGGGAGTAAGGGCGATACAAGAGCGCCAGCTCATACTCCTTTAACACACGCCAAAGGTTTAATGCGATCTCAATGAAAACGCAAAGCCAGAGCCACCGGCTTTTGAAAAGGCGGCGCAGCTCGCCGCGTAGTAAATTACTCATACCGTCACCCCCTTATTTGAGCTCGCGGCGGCGGAACAGGAAAAAGCCCGCAGCACCGACAGCAAGGGTGCAGCCAAGCGCATAAAGGGGCGAGCGATCCAGCAATGTCCGCTCGGCATCGTCGATCCCCAAACGCCAATGATTATAAAGATTAAAGTATGGGCCGATCAGCGCATCGTATTGCGTGAGCTGCCCCATAGGCGTGACCTTTAAAAGCCATTCGTAGACGGCACGCCTTGTGCCGCCCACATAGTTGGGGTCGGGCAATATAATTGCTTCGCCCGCCTCTAAGTCGATGCCCTGTGCCTTGGCACTCTCCTTGATGGCGGCGATCTCCTCTGCGGTGAAGCTTGCGTGTGATGCAAACTGCCGCGGATCAAGTTCAAGCCCTTGTGCCTTGGCGCTTGCAAGGATCGCCTCGATCTCCTCGGGGGTGTGACCGATATCGCTCCCCCATCCCAGATTGTCAAGCGTGATGGGAGCGCGGAATTTTTCGCGCTTCAGATCCACAGAAATGCTGTCGCCCACGCCCCACAATGCAAAGACCAGCGCGACGTTAAGCAGCACCGTAACCACGCGACGGGAAACAAGACAACAGACAACGATAGCCACAGCACAAACAAACAGCAGGACAAGAAAAATACCGATCGCGCCCTTTAAGCAAAGCTCGCGCGGAAAATAACGGAACGCGGTGCGGTACCCACGCACGGCAGCACCGCCAAAAAAGGCAAGGATCATTGCAGATGCGGCAGTGACCCCCAATGCAAGCTCGCAAAGGAAAATGCTCCCCTTGCCGTGTCCCTTGATCAGCATATTGCGAAAACCGCCCTCGGCGTGCTTGCGCCCAATGCAAAGTGAAAGAACGGACACGATCATACAAAGCAGCACGTTCAGCTCACCCACGTGAATACCGCTGCGTGCGGCTTGCTGTCCGCACCAAATCCCCCAACCCAAAGAAAGCAGCAGCCCGATATACAAGAAAAGATCCTTGACATACCGATACAAGCCGTTGCGGATCAAACACTTCATCGCGCACCTCACTTCAGATCTCGGCGGCAAAAGCCCCACGCGCCGCCAAGGGTGGAAAGTAAGGTAAGCAACGCGGAAAACACGGGCAACCGCCACACACTTTCGGGTAGCTCGCCTGTCATACCAATGGTCACTGCCTGCCCGCCGGGCAGAAAATCGTGCAAAAATTGGAAGAATGCGCGCTTTGCGCCCGTGAGATATTTTGGGTTGGGCACGGGCTCGGGGGATGGCATCAGCACGCCGTTTACGACCGTTGCCGGGCCGCTTAAAAATTCGGGGGCACAGAGCATTTGATAGATCGCCATACCGCCCATCATCAAGCCAATGGCAAGCAGCATTGCGCCAACCGCCACAACCGCCCTGTTTTGGATCAGCATACAAAGCGTGACCATCAGGGCATTCATTGCCACCACGGTGGCAAGCGAGCAGAAAAAGAACACCACGTTCACCTTTATCGGTGTCAAAAAGGGGCTCAGCAGCGGCGCGGAAAGCCCTAACACCACGCCGATATAGGCAAGGTGCATCAGCATCGCGGCTGCGGTGGTAACGGTCAGATACGTGAGGTAGATCTGCACCTTTCCCTGCCCCACGATCAGCTTGTTGCGCCACGTGCCGTCCGCGTGCTCGGCACCGATGAAAAGGCTGTCGAACACTGCGTCAGTGATGAGAAAATAGGTCAGCCCAATAAACAAAAGCCCGTCGGGTCTGTCGTAGCCCATATCCTGCAAAACATAGGCGTCGCGTGCCCGTGCGATCGTTGCAACAGCGCCCAAACCGCCCATGGCAAGCATGCCGATCCAAAACAGTTTCCCTTTAAAAAGCCGCGCGAAGGTGGCAGAAAGCAGATTTTTCATACCGTTCGCCCCCTTATTTGAGGTCGCGGCGGCGAAAGATCACGTAACCGATGCCGCCCGACAAAACGGTCATTGCAAGCGAGTAAAGCGGAAACAGCTTGATCTTGTCGAGATGCTCCCTTTCATAGCTGAACACATATGCATCCCCGTCATAATTCCAAACGCCGATCGAGCTTACCAGCGGCTGTGCTTGCCCCAAGGGCAGTGCATAGTTCAGGTGTGTGAGCAGCGTGCGCGCCACACCGTCAATATAAAGCGGGCTCTCCGTTTTTTCTACAAGGATCAGCTCATCGTTTTCGTCATAATGCTCGGCGTAATAATAACGCGGCCGCTGGAGTGCGCTATCAATGCTGTAAGAGGCAAACAACAGCCCGATCACCAATAGCACCGAAAGGATCGCCGACACGGCGCGTTGGCTGACCAAAAGCGTAAGCGTGCAAAGCAGCGTGACAACGGCAACCGTCATCATCACAAGGCATAGCGTGATCAGAGCGAGCATCCCCGCGGGAACAGGGGAAAGCACCTCGTGCGCAAGTGGTGCAAAGCCGATCAAAAAGAGCAGCAGCATCGCAAGGCAAAACGCCGTGTGCAGCAGCCATTCCGAGAAAAAGATCTGCCCCTTTGTGTAGCCCGTGACCGCCTTATTGCGAAAGCCGCCCTCGCCGTGCTCACGCCCGACGAACAGCGAAATGAATGCGGCAAACGCGATGAAAAGCGCGATCAAGTACACATCGTCAATGGTGTAGACCGCATTGCGACCACCAATCCCCCCTATCACAAGTGAGGCAACGGCAACCAATGCGGTCAGCGGATGTTTGAGATAACGCACAAAGCCCGCGCGCAGCAAATTACTCACGCTCGCCACCTCCCACAAGCCCCATAAAGTAGCTTTCAAGGGATTCGTCGTGTTCGGTGATCGCGCGCAGCTCGCAAGCGCTCTTATCCAGCGCGTGCGTCAGCTCCGAAATGTTGAGCTTCGCATAAATATCGGCGGTGGTGTCGGAAAGGATCTTGTATTCCACGCCCATGCCGTCCAGCACACGCGACAACGCGGCGGCGTTGCTGACCTCCACGCGCATACATTTGCGGCAAGCGGCCTCCAGCTCCGCGGCGCTCATTTCCTTCACCATTCTGCCCTTATCAATAAAGCCGTAGTGCGTGGCCAGACGCGAAAGCTCGTCAAGAATGTGGCTGGAGATCAGCACGGTGATCTGTCGCTCACGGTTGAGCTTTAAGATCAGCTCGCGGATCTCGATGATGCCCTGCGGGTCAAGACCATTGATCGGCTCGTCCAGTACGAGGAAATCGGGATCACCCGCAAGCGCGATGGCGATGCCAAGGCGCTGCTTCATGCCAAGCGAGAAGTTGCGCGCCTTTTTCTTCCCTGTGTTTGCAAGCCCCACAAGCGAGAGCAGATCGTCGATCCCCTCATAGGACGGGAGCCCCAGCAAAAGATACTGCTGCTTCAGGTTTTCACGCGCGGTCATATCCATATAGATCGCGGGCGTTTCCACCACCGCGCCCATGCGACGGCGGGATTTTGAGATTGCCTTTTCCTTATAGTCGATGCCGTAGATGCTGTAAGAGCCCTCCGTTGGCGCTTGCAGACCGCAAATAAGGCGGATCAGCGTGGTCTTACCCGCGCCGTTCTTGCCGACAAAGCCATAGATCGCGCCCTTTGGCACGTGCATGCTGAAATTGTCCAGCGCTTGAAACTTGCGATAGGATTTACTTAGGTTTTGTGTTGTGAGTACGTATTCCATCTTGAACTCCTCCTTTTGGATGTTGCCGCTATTCTATCAAAGAAGCGTAAAGGCGGCGGTAAAGAAAAGGGTTAAGATTTCGTAAAGATTTCCGCGATGCGGCTTTTCTGC
>JAZNNA010000036.1:0-7453 GCA_045580065.1 Eubacteriales bacterium | reverse complement strand
GTGGCAGCGGCAGCGGCGCGAAGCACCTCGGCGGGATCGGGGGTGGGGGCAGCTGCGGCAGCAGCGCGGCGCGCCTCCTGCTCGGCGGCGTATACGGCCTCCTCCGGCTCGTCATCCGGAATATCCACAACGCTTTCGTTGTACACGGGGGCGGGAGCGGGGGCAGAAGCCTGCACGCTCGGCTCGGGCGTGCGGCGGGGGGGGCGGCGCACGGGCTCGTCCTCTTCATCGTTAAAGGAAAAATGCTCCAGCTTGGGCTCGTCGTCAAAGCCGAGGATGGGACGGGGCTGGCGCCAGCCGACCTGCGGCTCGTTCTCCTCGGGGGGCGGCGCGGCTTTCTCTGCCTTCGGCTCGTGCTGCGGCTCCTTGTAGCGCTGAGGCTCCTCTACGCCGTCGTATTTTTCGGCACGGCGAGCCTCGCGGCGCTCGGCTGCGGCGCGGTAGCGTCTTGCGGCACGCTCCCACAGCCCGAAGGGGGTGTGCCCCAGCATGTAGATGGCAACGATCAAAAGCAACGGGATCGCCAGGATGCAGGTGCCGGGAAGGTTGAGGATCTTGCCCATCCATTCACCGAAAAAGCCACCGAAGAAGCCGCCGCCGGTCTGCGCCATACCGTTATAGTAAAGCGTATTGGGCGTGGTATCCAGGATCTGGCGCATACCTCTGTTTTCCTTGAAAACGTGCACGATGCCGGAAAGCAGCAGCACGAAGGTGGTGGAAAGCAGCAGCTTTTTGATCAGCGTGCCGCGCACCACAAAGCGGCGCCAGCGCAGGGCAAGCACCAGCATAAACAGCGGAATGATATAGCCGATCACACCAAACAGTCCGCAAAGGAAGTTGGCAAGAAAGCTGCCGAAGCTGCCCGTGGCATTGGTGCCGGGCAGCAGGTCGCGCAAAATAAAGCTGAGTGCGGAAAACAGCGCCATGCAAAACAGCGCATAGGGCATCAGCTGATGCACGGTGCGGTTGGGGTTGCCTGCGTGGTGCAGGTGCGGCTGCTCACGGCGTTCCTTTTCCTCGGGACGGCGGCGCTCGTCGCCGTGCGGCCGATGCTCGTGATGCTCCTGCTCACGTCGCTCCTGCTCGCGATGCTCCTGCTCGCGGTTGGGGGCATGGCGCTCGCCCTGCTCATATTCCTCGCGGCGGCGCTCGCGCGCTCTGCGCTCATCCTCAGCCGCATAACCGAATTCGTCGTAATCACGTTCAAAGCGGCGCTCGCGACGGGGGGCGCCTTCGGCGCGGCGGCGCTCGTCGTATTCGCGGCGCTCACCCTCGTATCTGCGATGCTGCTCGCCCGGCGCGTGTCTTGTATTCTCGTTGTCTGCGTTGCCGATCCGTGTACCGCTGCGGCGCGTTACACGGCTGCGTTTTTCCTTTTCCTCTCGCATCCGATCACTTCCTTTCCGAAAACTCCCTTGCATGATACGGCGGCAACGCCGGACACTATGCATTGAGAGCTTTTGCGATAATAATCCAATATATAGTATAACATTTTAAAGAAGAAATTACAAGAACATTTTTTAAGATTTTCAAAAAACTTGCAAGGAGTGAGTGGGATGAGAAGAGTAAGCTGTAAAAGGATGATACTGCTGCCCCTTTTGGGGCTTTTTTCCGGACTTTTGAACGGACTTCTGGGTACAGGCGGCGGGGTTGTGATCGTATACGGAATGCAACACTTTTTCAAGTGCCGGGGGCTTGATCGCCGCGGTGTTTTCGTTACCGCGATCGCCGTGATGCTCCCCCTCTCGCTGCTTTCTGCCCAGCACTATCTGCGCGCCGGGCATTTTGAGGGGGCACGCCCTCTTTTTCTGCTGCTGCCGGGAGCCCTTGGCGGTGCTGCGGGGGCGCTGCTGCAGCAGCGGCTTTCGGTGCGGCTTTTGCAACGGATCTTTGCGGGGCTGGTGCTGCTTTCCGGCATCCTGATGGTGGTTTGAATGTGGGGGACGTTCACCGTTGCGCTTTTGCTTTCTCTGCTCGCGGGGCTTGGAGTGGGGAGCGCCGGGCTTTTCGTGCTTTTTCTCACCTTAGTACAAGGGCTTTCACAGATACGGGCACAGGCTGCAAATCTTTTGCTTTTTCTGTTTTCCTCGGCGGCTGCAATGCTTGTTTATCTGCACCGTTCGCCGCCTAAATGGGGAATCCTGCTGCTCTTGATCCCCACGGGGCTTATCGGTGCCCTTGCCGGCGCATATCTTGCGGATCTGTTGCCGCAGCAGCTTTTGCGACGCATCTTCGGCATCTTTTTGATATTGACGGGCGGCTTGGGGCTTTTTGCGGGCAGACGCAGATAGCCCGAATGCGCAATTACAGACATTTTGAAAAAGAGAAAGTCGCTTTTTCGGGGCGACTTTTTTCTTTTTTCTATTGCAAACGGGTGAAAAATACGATACAATAAAGACAACGACAGGGGTGTCCCCCCTTTTTGGAGGTTGAAGCATGAGGATCATCAAGCACGGATTTGTTACCCCCCATAAGACCGAAGGCCTGCGCTATTGCGGCTGGCCCACTGTGATCTCGCTTTCTGACGGCACGCTGCTGGCTGCCTGGTCGGGCGAGCGCCTCAAGCACATCTGCCCCTTTGGCAAGGTCAAGGCGGCACGCTCCACCGACGGCGGCTATACCTGGGGCGAGCCCTATACCATTCAGGATACACCGCTTGACGACCGTGATGCAGGGCTTTGCGAGGTGGCGCCCGGCACCGTGCTGATGACGTCCTTTTCCGAGGGGCGCGATATCACAAAGCAATTTCTTGGCCATTGGCTGCACGCCCCCAGGACCACCGAGCAGCGCGAGAGGATCGAGCAGCGCGTGGCGCAGATCACGGATGCACACGAGGAGCGCTATCTCGGTGCCACACTGTGCGTTTCTAAGGACAATGGTTATACATTTTCAGAGCCCATTGTAGTTCCCGTTTCCTCGCCGCACGGCCCTACCCTCTTAAAAAACGGCGAGATCCTTTACGTCGGCTCCTATGCCGCCAAGGGCACGGATTATATCGCAGGCACGCGGCGCGGCATCTACGCCCTGCGCCTTGGCGCCAACGGCGAGGTATTGGGCGAGGCACAGCCGCTTGCCCTTACCCCCACCGGCGGCGATACCGTTTTCTGCGAGCCCTATGCAAAGCAGATGCCAAACGGTGATATTCTGGTGGCGATCCGCGTGCAAAGCAAATCGCAGAACCTGTACACCGTTTACCTTTGCCGCTCCACCGACGGCGGCAAGACCTGGAGCGAGCCGCAGCAAACGGGCTTTGACGGCATGCCCGCACATATCTTTGTCACCTCAAAAAACGAGGTGGTGATGACCTACGGCGTGCGCACGATGCCGATGGGCATCCGCGCCCGTATCAGCCGCGATAACGGCTATACGTGGGGTGAGGAGATCGTTTTGCGCGACGACGGCATCGACTGGGATCTCGGCTATCCCAGCACCGCCGAGAACACCGCCGGTGAGCTTGTGACCACCTATTATATGAAGGATAAAAAGAGCCTGAACGAAAACCACGTGCAGTATACGATCTGGACGCTGGAATAAAGGAGGAGATACGTATGAAGATCATTGCACAGGGCTTTGTCAGCCCAATCGGTGAAAGGTTTGCCGCTTACAACGCCTGGCCCACCGTTATTTCCCTTTCCGACGGCACGCTGCTGGCTGCCTGGTCGGGCGAGAGATTGAAGCACATGTGTCCCTTTGGCAAGGTCAAGGCCGCGCGCTCCACCGACGGCGGCTATACCTGGAGCGAGCCTTATACGCTGCAGAACACCCCGCTTGACGACCGCGATGCGGGCCTGTGCGAGGTGATGCCCGGCACCGTACTGATGACCTCGTTTGCCGCGGGGCGCAAAAAGAACGGGATGTTTCTTGACCACTGGCTGCACGCCCCCAGAACCACCGAGCAGCGAGAGATGATACTGCAAAGGCTTTCCACGGTGACCGATACGGACGAGGCACGCTATTTTGGCCCCACATTGGCGGTTTCACGCGATAACGGGTATACTTTTTCCGATCCTGTGCATATGCAGCTCACCTCTCCGCACGGCCCCCTTGCCCTGCGGGACGGCAGGATCTTTCACGTGGGCTCGCTTGCAAGCTCCGAGGTGGGCGTACGCGGCATTTATTACACATGGCTTGATAGCAATTGCAACGTGCTTTCCCCCATCACGCCCCTGATGCTTGAGACAGAAAACGACGACCTGCACCTGTGCGAGCCCTATGCTGCCGAGATGCCGAACGGAGATATTCTGGTAGCGATCCGCGTGCAGAGCAAAAAAAGAAATATGTACACCGTTTATCTCTCGCGCTCCACCGACGGCGGCAGCACCTTCACCGAGCCGCAGCCCACCGGCTTTGACGGTATGCCCGCGCATATCTTTGTGACCTCGGGTGGCGAGGTGGTACTTGCCTACGGCGTGCGCACCATGCCGATGGGTGTGCGCGCCCGCATCAGCCGCGATAACGGCTATACGTGGGGGGAAGAGATCATTTTGCGTGACGACGGCATTGACTGGGACCTTGGTTACCCCACCACCACGGAAAACGCGAACGGCGAGCTTGTGACGGTCTACTATATGAAGGACCGCAAGGGACTGAATGAAAACCGTATTCAGTACACGATCTGGACGTTAGACTGATCACCGCACGGCAGAAAGAAAACGACTATGAAAATCATCAAGCACGGACAAATTACAAGAACGCAGGATGAGGTGAAGTGCCTTTTCCGATATAACGGATGGCCTACCGTCATTTCCCTCTCGGACAACACCCTGCTTGCCGCCTGGTCGGGCGACCGCTTCAAGCATGTCTGCCCCTTCGGAAAGGTCAAGGCGGCACGCTCCACCGACGGCGGCCATACGTGGCAGCCACCTTACGTTTTGTACGATACTCCCTTGGATGACCGCGACGCCGGGCTTTGCCGCGCAGGTGATACGGTTTTGTTGACCTCGTTTGCCAACGGGCGCGCCCTGCAGCGTGATCATCTCGATCACAAGCTGCTGCAGCACACCGAAAACGACAAGGCTTTGATCGAAGCGTACCTTTCCCATATCACTGACGAGGACGAGGAGCGCTGGATCGGCTCTGCACTTTCAATCTCGACGGATAACGGATATACCTTTTCCGCCCCCGTGTGCGACCTCCCCGTTTTCTCGCCTCACGGCCCCACTCTACTACATAACGGAGAGATCCTTTACGTAGGCACGGTTGATGTTCCTGCCTACCGTTACGGCAAGGCTCTGCCCGACGGTGTTTACGCCACCCGACTCAGCAAGGAGGGCAAGGTGCTTGGCGATCTGCAAGCCATTGCGCTTTATCCCAAGGACGGTATCCGCTTTTATGAGCCGCACGCGGCGCAAATGCCAAACGGTGACATTCTTGTTGCCATTCGGGCAGAACGCAGCGAGGACGGATTGTTCACGATCTATCTTTGCCGCTCCACCGACGGCGGAAAAAGCTTCGGCGTGCCCGTTCCCACGGGATTTGAGGGAGCACCCGCGCACCTTTTCGTTGCAACGGACGGCACCGTCATCCTAAGCTACGGCAGGCGTATCAAGCCCTATGGAATCCGCGCACGCATCAGCCGCGACAGCGGCTACACGTGGAGCGAGGAGCTCATCCTGCGTGACAACTGCGTCAGCGGCGATCTCGGCTACCCCTCCACCACGCAAAACAAGCAAGGCGAGCTTGTCACCGTCTATTACACAAAGCCCGTCCACACCAAGTACGATGCCAACATCGAATACACACTCTGGACTCTTGATTGAGTTTCATATATTATTAAAAAATATTTTCCAAAAACCCCTTTACAAAAAAGTGTGTTTGTGTTATAATATCATCTGCGTGACGTCCACTCGGTCGTGGGATACCGCCGCAACGCGGCACTCACCTACCCACCGCTGGGGGTGCGCCATAGATTACAGAAAGGTGAAAACGAAAATGCTGAAGGACGAAAAGCAAGCTATCATTGCTCAGTATGCTACCCACGAGGGCGACACCGGTTCCCCTGAGGTACAGATCGCGATCCTTACCCATCGCATCAACGCTCTGACCGAGCACCTCAAGGCCAATCACAAGGACCACCACAGCCGCCGCGGCATGCTGAAGATGGTCGGCCACAGAAGAAATCTTCTTGGCTACCTGCAGAAGATCGACATCGAGCGTTACCGCGCGATCGTTGAAAAGCTGAATCTGCGCAAGTAATTGCGTACGGGAGTGTAGAGCAGAGCCATACGCCCTGCTCTACACTCCTATTCCATTATTTAAAGCTTCACCAAGCGGTTTAGCAGTTAAATATGCGCCCGTCAGGCAGAGGGACGCGTATCTAATTGTTAACCCGACTTGGATGAAAATAAAAATTCAAGGAGGGACAAAACATGTCCGCAAATGCTATCAGCACCCCTATGGAATTCAAAAATTTCAAGACGTTCCGTTACACCCTGGCCGGCAGACCTCTTGTTGTTGAGACCGGCAAGCTGGCAGGCCTTGCAAACGGCTCCTGCCTGATCCGCTACGGCGAAACCGCCATTCTTTGCTGCGCTACCGCCTCTGTGCGTCCCCGCGACGGCATCGACTTCCTTCCCCTCTCCGTTGACTTTGACGAGAGAATGTACGCCGCAGGCAAGATTCCCGGCGGCTACCTCAAGCGTGAGGGCAAGCCCTCTGAAAAGGCTGTGCTCACCTCCCGCGTGATCGACCGCCCCGTACGCCCCCTGTTCCCCAAGGATCTGCGCAACGATGTTGCTCTTACCCTGACCGTGATGTCGGTTGACCCCGACTGCTCCCCTGAGATCACCGCTATGATCGGTGCTTCCATCGCCCTTTCCATTTCCGATATTCCGTGGAACGGCCCGATCGGCGGCGCACTTGTCGGCCTTGTGGACGGCAAGCTGGTGATCAACCCCACCGCCGAGCAGAACAAGAAGAGCGACCTTCAGCTGACCGTTGCCGCTTCTGCTGAGAAGGTGGTTATGATCGAGGCAGGCGCAAACGAGGTAGACGACGACACCATGTACGACGCTATCATGCTTGCTCACCGCGAGATCAAGGATCTGCTGGTGTTCATCAACGCGATCGTTGACGAGATCGGCAAGCCCAAGTTTGATTACCCCTCCTGCGAGCTGGATCACGACATGTTCGACGAGATCTTTGCCTTCTGCGAGGCTGACCTCAAGGTTGCACTTGACACCGACGACAAGAACGTGCGCGACGCCCGCGTTGCTCCCATTTACGACGCTATCGTTGAAAAGTTCTCCGAGAAGTATCCTTCTCTCTCCACCCAGATGGAGGAGCTGCTTTACAAGATGCAGAAGAAGATCGTGCGTGCTTGGCTCCTCAACGACAAGAAGCGCGTTGACGGCCGTCGCATGGATCAGATCCGTCCTCTCGGCGCTGAGGTCGGCCTGCTTCCCCGTACCCACGGCTCGGGCCTTTTCACCCGCGGCCAGACGCAGGTCATGAC
>JAZNNA010000035.1:0-17777 GCA_045580065.1 Eubacteriales bacterium | reverse complement strand
CATATTGATCTTGTAAGCCCGTTTGATGGAGCCGCCGTCACCCTGCCCCACAAGAACCGCCAGATGTGAGCCGAATGCAAACACCAGTGAGCCTTCAATACCCCATAGGATATTGAAGTAGCTTCTTGTTGCACCAACGGCGGCAAGCCCCACGTCCCCCACGATCTTGCCCAGCATCACCTGGTCGATAACGGAGAGCGCGTAGTTGAACATCGCAGCGATCAGCGTAGGGAGCGCCAGCGCCCATAAATTTTTGGAAATATTTCCTTTTGTAAGATCCTTCATGAAAAATCACCTCACAAAAGCCCTTGAAAATTCCCCGCAGGGGGTGTATAATTATCATAACGAAATAATCAGAAAAAATCAAGATGTGATCGCGCTTTTTCAAAGTGCGCAACAATAATCACAAAAAGGAGTGCGATATGCAAAAGCAGGAGCGGATCGGGCAGGTGCTGGAGATCATAAAATCGCGCAAATTCTGCACGGTTGATGAACTGGTAAACGAGCTGCATTACAGCCCCGCTACCATCAGGCGGGATCTTACGCACCTTGCGCAAAGAGGGCTGATCGAAAAAAGCTATGGCGGTGCATCCTTTGTGGGTGCGTGGAATTTTACCATACGCGAGCATCAGCATACTGCTGCCAAAGCGCGCCTTTGCCAGGCTGCCGGCGAGCTGATACAGGAAGGAGATGCCGTGTTTGTGGACGGCACAAGCACCACCTACTTTTTGCGCGATGCGCTGATCAAAAAACGGGGGATCACTGTTGTTACCACCAACCTCAAGCTTGCGCTGGAGCTGGATGAAAACAGTGTCACTTGTTTTCTGCCCGGCGGACGACTTTGCGACACGGCAATGATCGGCGGTCCTCTTGCTGCCGAGACCCTGCAGCGCTTTTCCTTTAACATTGCCTTTTTCTCCCCCGGCAGGGTCACACACGAGGGCGCATTTCAGATCCCCGAGGTCTTTTGGGATAGTACCGCCACGGTGCTGAAAAACAGCCGAAAAAGGGTGTGCCTGTATCACAAGGAAAAATTTGATGCTGAAAAAATTTGCCGCTTTGGGCTTTTGGATCGCTTTGACACGGTGATCAGCGATGCAGAGTTCCCGGCGGAGTATGCTGATGCCTTTCCGGATACCGCGTTTATTTTGGTAAAATGAGTATGAAAGAGGGAAATAAAGCAATGGAAAAGGTCAATCTTCTTTTGATCGCGGGGCAATCCAATGCGCTGGGCATTTCGCGCTATGCAGAGCTGCCGCGCGAGGTGCTTTGTGAGTATGACGTGGATATTTATTTTCGCACAAATACCGAAAATCCCAATAACGAGGTATGGCAAAAAGTGCGCCCGGGGCTGGGGCACCGCGCCGATCGCTTTGGGCTGGAGCTGCCTGCCGCCGCGTATCTTTCAAAGCGGAGCGAGTCGTGGGTGATCGTAAAGTACGCTTCGGACGGCACCGCGCTTTACGACCGTTGGAACAAGGAGCGCTCGGCAGAGGATTATAACGCCCTGGTCGCCACCCTGCAGGAAGCGCTGCGCGACCTTGCGGCAAGGGGCAAGCAGGTGGTGTTCCGGGGGCTTTTGTGGCAGCAGGGCTGCAGCGATGCCATCAAGGAGCATACCGCCGCCGAGTATGAGCAAAATCTGCGCGCCTTTTTGCAAAATGTCCGCGCGCTGACCGCCCCCGATCTGCCCGTGGCGATCGGCTCGGTGCATGAGTTCAGCGAGCATATGCCGCACCGTGCCACCGTGATCGCGGCGCAAAAAAAGGTGGCGGGCGAGATCGGCAATGCCGTGTTTGTGCCCACCACGGATATCGAGCAAATGTTTGACAACTGGCACTACACCCCCGCCAGCGAGTGGGAGCTTGGTATGCGGCTGGCGCGCGCGATCATCAAATAAAAAAGCAAAAACCGCCCCACGTGGGGCGGTTTTTGCGTTAAAATGGCGAAAATGCGGTGATTAATTACTGTCAACTTCGCCCCAAGACAAGATGGAGATTTCAAGCGGAAGGGAAAGAGAGGAAAGCAGCGCAAGGCTTTTTTCAGATAACTTAAAACCTATTTGGGCATAATCTGATTGTACAAATAAGCGTAGCGTACAATCACCTATTTTTTTCAACAAGTTAATTTTTTTCGGAGAGATGAAAAGTTTTTGGAGAAAGTCATTGATGGCAAAATCGGTGTTGCTGCACTCTTCATATTTTGTTTTGCAAAAATAGAGGTTTTGCGAAACTTTGGGGAATTCTTCAATGCCGTGATTTGCTCGCTGTTCTAAGTCGATATCTAAGTAAGCCTTTATATGTTCAATCGGCTCATTACTATGAATGATCAGGGCAAGTGTGAGATCAAAAGAGTAATCTTTCACAAGAATGTAAACTCCTTTCAAATAGATATTACTGTTTTGGGCGCCTTTTAAAAAGCGGCTCGTCCTTGGCGCAAAGGAAGGCACCGACGATCATGAAAAGAAGCGCGATAAAATAGGTGTAGTGCGGCAGCTCACGAAAGATCAGCAGCGAGAGCAGCGTGCCGATAAAGGGGGCAATGGCATAGTAGGCGCTGGTGCGTGCCGCGCCAAGACGGCGCTGGGCATAGACGTACACAAAAATGCTGAGCCCGTAAGCAACAAATCCCACGGCAAGCACCGCGAAAATGCTCCACCACACGGTGATGCGCTCCCCAATGCAAAGCCCGATCACCACCGACCCAAGCCCCGAGAAGATGCCCTTGAGCAGCACGATCTCTAAGGGATCCTTTTCCGAGAGCTTGCGCGTGCAGTTGTTTTCCACGCCCCAGCACACGCAGGCAAGCAGCACAAACAGCGATCCGCGCGAAAAGTGCAGGGCGGTGATATCCTCAAAGGAGAGGAGTGCGCAGGAAAGCACCACAAACAAAATGCCACCCCAAAGCCGCGGGCTGATGCGCTCGCCAAACACGGCAAGGGCGATCAGCGCGGTGGCAACGATCTCAAAATTGTTGAGCAGCGAGGCATTTGCCGCCGTGGTCTGCGACAAGCCGAACAGCAAAAAGATGGGCGCGGCAATGTCAAGCAGGATCATTGCAAGCGTGTAGGGCAGCTCCTTTTTGGAAAGGTGCGCCTCGGCTTGCGTCCTGCCGCGCAAGCGGCGAAGCAGCGCGATGCACAGCATCCCCACCCCGGCACCAAGGTAGAGAAAGCCCGCCATCAGCGTGGGGGACATGTAGTCCAGCAAAATTTTAGAAAAAGGGGAATTGATGGCATACAGCGCCGCCGCTAACACGGCAAGCAGAATGCCACCCTTGGCAGAGTTTTTCATAGCAGCTTATCAATGGCTCCCTTCAGCTCGGCAAGGGCGTGCTCGTCCCCCGTCTTTATGGCATCCACCAGGCAATGCTCCAGATGCTCCTTTAAGATCAGCTTGCTGAGGCTTGTGATCTCGGCGCGGATGGCGGAAAGCTGGATCAAAAGCTCGCTGCAGTCCCGCCCCTCGTCTACCATGCGCTTTACGGCATTCATATGTCCGATCGCGCGGGAAAGGCGATTTTGCACCGCCTTGTCGTGTTCGTGTGAGTGATGTGTCATACCTCTCTCCTTATATCCCCGGTGGGGGGATATCGGTTTTTCTGTATTATAGCACATGCGCTCCTCTTTGTCAAGCAAAAAAGCCGCCACGTGGCGGCTTTTTTGCGGTTTATTCCTTTTCTACGATAAGCAGACAGTCGGCAACGGCGCGGGAGAGCGTGTCGCCCTGCGGGGTCGGCTTTACCAAGCCGTACTTGCGATAGGAAACGGGCAGAGGGGGGCCGCTGGGCACGTTTTTGGTGACAAGCGTGCCGTCCTCCTCGCGCAGGATCACCGTGGTGGAGCCGCCGCCGTCCAGGTTGAGCAGATCGCGGATCTCATAGCCAAGGTGGGTGAAGATATCAATGGTGTCACCGTAGGAGATGCCGCAGGAATCCTCGCGTCTGCCGTCGGCGCAAAGCAAAATCACAGTGCCGTCGGTGGCGATGGCCACCACGGTGCGGGGGCCCTTGCCTGCATCGTCGTGCAGACGGATCTCGCCGTCCTTGATCAACACAAGACCGCCGCCGACCGCGTAGTCCAGCTTGCCCTCGTAGGTGGAGTAGTAAGCATCGGCATCTGCGATCACGGGGGTGCCATCCTTCAGCACGCCTATCCAGTTGGTGGCGTATTGCGGCTTGTCCTTGCCGGGCTCAGCCATCACCACGCCGTTCACGATCTGGATGCCGTAGGGGGTGAGATCGCCGTCGTTGAAGTAATGGAAAAAGCTGGCGTTGGTGGCGTAGTATGCCTTGCGGGGGAATTGCTCGGCGTGCTTTTTTACCATCTTTACGCTGCGCAGGGGTGCTGCGGAAACGGCAAGCTGTGCCTTTGCCGCGGGGGAAAGAAAGGCGATATGCACGTCAACGCCGCGTCCGTCACCCACCTGATAGCGGCGGGAGCAGTAGTGCAGTCCCTCGATAATATCAAAGCTCTCTTTTTCAAAAAGCAGGGTAACGTCCCCCTCGGTTTTGCGGTTTTCCTCATAGGAAACAAGGGGATAAAGCTGTAAAATTTCCTCGTACGCGGTCATGGTGTTGCTCCTTTCGATTGCCGGTTGGCTTTATTATATCACGAAATCTACGGGCTTGCAAGCCCCTTTTGGATAAAAAAGGCAGGATGCGCGTGCATCCTGCCCGGAATTTAAAAGGCGCGGTCGCCGGTGGGGGCATCGTCGATGGCAACGGGTGCGCCCAGCTCGTCGGAGCGGAAGGCTGCCTCCATGATCCGCAGCGAGCGCATCAGCTGCGCGTGCGTGACGTACTGCGTTTCCTCGCCGTCGATGGCCTTGGCAAAGTTGCGGTAAAAATCATGCACGTCAAGTGCGGGGCGGGGGATCCACTCCTCTGTGGTGGTTTTCTCGTCGCGCGGCGCCATGGTTTTGGTAAAGCCGGCATTTGTCACCACGGGGGCAACGTCCTTGTCCTCCCAGGAGCGGCAAAGCACCAGGCGGCACTCGTCCTGCCAATTGTCCACGCAGCCCGTGCCGTTCACGCCCGTGATGTAAAAGCGGGGGAGTGAGATAAAGTTGGTGGTGCCCACCTCGATACGTGCGGTCAGCGCACCCTCAAAGTAAAGGTCAAGCTTAAAGCCGTCGTCCACCTCGTCGTTGGTGATGTGGTCGCAGCGGCAGTATACCTTTTCAATGCGACGGTCGTCTACAATGCCAAGCATCTGGTCAATGAGATGCACGCCCCAGTCATAGATCATGCCACCGCCGTGCTCTTTTTTACCGCGCCAGTCGCCGGGGATGCCGCGCGAGCCGTGATAGCGGGATTCCACCGAGGTCACCTTACCCAGCTTGCCGCTGTGATACGCCTCGCGCGTCATGCGGTAATCTGCGTCCCAACGGCGGTTCTGGTGTGCGGTAAAGAGTCTGCCGCACTCGTTTGCCACGGCACAGATCTCGGCAAGGTCGGTGCAGCTGAGCGTGACCGGCTTTTCCGAAATGACGTGCTTGCCTGCGCGCAGCGCTGCAATGGCAAGGGGCTTGTGCCACTCGTTCGGGGTGGCGATGGTGATAAAATCTACGCTTTTGTCGGCAAGAACCGCCTCAAAGCTGTCATATGCAAAAATATCGCGGCTGCGCGCCAGCTCGCAGCGCTCCTCTTTGATGTCGTAAATGCCGGCAAGCTCAACAACGCCGTTTTCTAAAATATGACGGGTGTGCCAGCCGCCCATGCCGCCGTAGCCCACCACAACGCATCTTTTTTTCATAACAGTGCCCTCCTTTTGGGGATATACATTTTCATTATAAGGCGCAAAAGGTGCAAATTCAAGTCAATATTGGCAAAATTAAAGACAAATTTTGCGGTTTTGCATTTCGCGCGCGAAAAAATCGCACAAAAAGCAAAAAAATGCGCAAAACCCATTGAGAAATTTTTGCTTTTTCGGTATAATATAAGAGATATAAAAGCACTTAAACGAGGTAGCTATGGCATCACAACGTCAACAACATATCCGAAACTTTTCTATCATCGCGCATATCGACCATGGCAAGTCTACCCTGGCCGACCGTCTGCTGGAGGCAACGCAGACCGTTTCCACGCGCGAGATGGAGGAGCAGCTGCTGGATAATATGGATCTGGAGCGCGAGCGCGGCATTACCATCAAGGCCCGCGCGGTGCGCCTGCAATACAAGGCAAAGGACGGGGAGGAGTATATCCTCAATCTGATCGACACCCCCGGCCACGTTGACTTTAACTACGAGGTATCGCGCTCGCTCAACGCGTGCGAGGGCGCGCTTCTGGTGGTGGATGCCACGCAGGGCATTGAGGCGCAAACGCTTGCCAACGCCTATCTTGCCGTTGATGCGGGGCTGGAGATCCTGCCTGTGGTCAATAAGATCGACCTGCCCTCTGCCGATATCGAGGGCACACGCCGCGAGATCGAGGACGTGATCGGCATTCCCGCCGAGGATTGCCCTGCGGTATCCGCTAAGGTGGGCTTGAATATCCCCGACGTGCTGGAGGCCGTGGTGCGTGACATTCCCGCACCTGCGGGGGATGAGAACGCGCCGCTGAAGGCGCTGATCTTCGACTCCTACTACGACAGCTATCTCGGCGTTGTGGTCTACGTGCGCGTGGTGGACGGCACCTTAAAAAGCGGTGACCGCATCAAATTGATGAGCACGGGTAAGGAGTTTGACGTGGTGGACGTGGGCGTAATGTCCCCGTTCGGGCTGCAAAAGGGCGAGAGCATCTCCGCCGGCGAGGTGGGATATATCACCGCCTCGATCAAAAGCGTGGGCGACACGCGCGTGGGCGACACCGTCACCCTGGCAGCTACTCCCACAGACGAGCCGTTGCCCGGCTTCAAAGCGGTGCAGCCGATGGTATATGCAGGCATTTACCCCGCAGACGGGTCGAAATACGGTGACCTGCGCGATGCCCTGGAGAAGCTGCAGCTAAACGATGCGGCGCTCTCCTTTGAGCCGGAGACCTCTGTGGCGCTCGGCTTTGGCTATCGCTGCGGCTTTTTGGGGCTTTTGCATATGGAAATCATTGAGGAGCGACTGGAGCGCGAGTTCAATCTTGACCTTATCACCACCGCCCCCAGCGTTATTTACGAGATCACCATGCGCGATGGCGAGACCGTGCGCATCGACAACCCCTCTAATTATCCCGATCCCGGCGAGATCGAGGTGGCGGCAGAGCCTATCGTAAAGGCATCTATCATCACGCCCACCGAGTTTGTGGGGGGACTGATGGATCTGTGCCAGGACAGGCGCGGCGAATTTATCGACATGAAGTATCTGGATACCAACCGCGTGGAGCTGCACTACCGCTTGCCCCTGAACGAGATCATTTACGACTTTTTCGATGCGCTGAAAAGCCGTTCGCGTGGGTACGCCTCGCTGGATTACGAAATGGAAGGGTATGAGGCAAGCAAGCTTGTCAAGCTTGATTTCCTGCTCAACGGCGAGCAGGTGGACGCACTCTCCTTTATCGTGCATGAGGAAAAGGCCTACGGCCGCGCGCGCCGCATTGCCGAAAAGCTGAAGGAAAATATCCCGCGCCAGCTGTTTGAGATCCCGATCCAGGCGGCGATCGGCGCCAAGATCATTGCACGCGAAACGGTAAAGGCAATGCGCAAGGATGTGCTTGCCAAGTGCTATGGCGGTGACATTACCCGTAAAAAGAAGCTGCTTGAAAAGCAGAAGGAGGGTAAAAAGAAGATGCGCCAGCTCGGCTCGGTGCAGGTATCGCCTGAGGCATTTATGGCAGTGCTCAAGCTGGACGACGACAACTGACGACCTTGTGGGGGAGGGGCTTGCCCCTCCCCCTTTATCATTTTTTGAAGGGAGGTGCCGCGGTGAAAAAGCTGGGGCTTTATATTCATATCCCGTTTTGCCTGCGCAAGTGCAACTATTGCGATTTTTGCTCGGCGCCCACCGACGAGCGCACAAAATCGCGTTACGTGGCGGCACTTTGCCGCCAGATCGCAGCTGTTGCGCCGCGTGCGACGGGCTATGTGGTGGATACCGTATACCTTGGCGGCGGTACACCAACGCTGCTCTCGGGTAAGGAGCTTGCGCAGATCCTTGCCACCGTGCGAGAGCATTACGCACTGGAGAATGGGGCGGAGATCACCGCCGAGTGCAACCCCGTTACCAATACCGCCGGGCTGTTCGAGGGGCTGCTTGCAGCGGGCGTGAACCGCGTGAGCATCGGGCTGCAAAGTATACACGAAAATGAGCTGAAGCTGCTGGGCCGTCTGCATAGCTATGCGGATTTCGTTGCCACTTTCAAGGCGGCGCGCGCTGCGGGAGTGCAAAATATCAGCGCGGACGTGATGTTTGGTATCCCTGCCCAAACACCGCAAAGCTTTTGCCGGACGCTGGAGGCGCTTTGCGCACTCTCGCCCGAGCATATCTCCGCTTACGGGCTGCGCATTGAGGACGGTACGCCCTTTGGCAGAATGCGGGATACGCTTCCCCTGCCAAGCGAGGATGACGAGGCACAAATGGCAGAGGACGTGGCAAGGCTTTTGCCGCAAAACGGCTATGCGCGCTATGAGATCAGCAATTATGCAAGGCCGGGATATGCCTCGCGGCATAATCTGCGCTATTGGCTTGGCGAGGATTACCTTGGCTTTGGGCCCGGTGCACATTCCTTTTTTGCTGGCGAGCGCTTTGCCACGCCCCCTAACACCCAGGCATATCTTGAGGCTGTGGCGCGCGAGGAGTGGGAAGCCTTGTTTGCCGAGCGCTATACGGTGAGCGCGCACGAGGCGCGCGAGGAGTACGTGATGCTGCGTATGCGCCTTGCAGAAGGGGTGGATAAAGCGGATTTCTCGCACCGTTTTGGCATTTCCTTTGAAAAAGCGTATGGGGATCTCACCTTGCTTACAAAGGGCGGATTTTTGACAAACGATGCAAAGCGCGTGGCGTTTACGCCGTGCGGGATGCAGCTGAGTAACGCCATTCTTTCCGAGTGGCTGGATTTTGGAGGAGAGCAATGATCTCACATCTTGAAAAATTTCAAAAAAAGCTGAAAAGCAAGGGGGATGCCGCGCTGATCACCTCGCCGCAAAATCAGTTTTATCTGTCGGAGTTTAATTTTTCCGACGGATACGTGCTGGTGTTTGCGGATGCCGCGTATCTGCTGACGGATTTTCGCTACGAGGAGGCGGCACGCACGCAGGTCGTGGCGGGATTTGAGGTGTTATCCCCCCAAACGGGTGCGTTTTCTGCCATCAAGGAGCTGATGAAGGAGCAGGATGCCATCACGCTGCTCGTTGAGGAAAAGGCCCTGACGCTGGCAGAGTACAAGCGCTTGCAGGATGCCCTGGAGCGCTGCGAGGTAAAGGGCGGTGCTTCTGAGATCCTTGGCGAGCTGCGCCAATACAAGGATGCCATGGAGCTTGCCGCAATGACCGCGGCGCAGGCGCTGACCGACGAGGCGTTCGCCCATATTTTAGATTACATCACCCCCGCGCGTACCGAGCGCGAGGTGGCGCTGGAGCTGGAGTTCTTTATGCGCAAAAACGGCGCAGAGGGTATCGCTTTTGATACCATTGCGGTGTCCGGCACTGCCTCGGCGCTGCCGCACGGCGTGCCGCGCGACTGTGAGCTGGAAAAGGGCTTTCTCACTATGGATTTCGGCGCCCGTTTCGGGGGATATTGCGCGGATATGACACGCACCGTGGTGATCGGGCGCGCCGACGAGGAGATGAAGCACCTTTACGAAACCGTGCTGCGCGCACAAAGGGCAGCGCTGGCGCTTGCTGCGGGCGGCGTTGCCTGCCGTGAGATGGATAAGGTGGCGCGCGACATCATTCACGGCGCGGGCTATGAGGGCAGGTTCGGGCATTCGCTGGGGCACGGCGTGGGGCTTGACGTGCATGAGGCCCCCAGCCTTTCCGGCAGAGCCGCACCTGAGAGCGTGCTGACGGCAGGGCAGGTGGTGACCGTGGAGCCGGGGATTTACATTACGGGTAAGTACGGCTGCCGCATTGAGGACATGATCGCCATTAATGCGGATGGCAGCATCCACAACTTTACACACTCCCCGAAGGAGCTGATCGAGCTATGCCGTTGACAGCCCTGGTGGTATCGGATAGCCACGGGCGCGCCGACCTTCTTTTGCGCGCTTTTGAGCGCGCAAGGCCCGACGTGGTGCTGTTTTTGGGGGACGGGCAGCGCGATCTGAACGTGATCCCCGACGAGGTAACGCTGCGCGCGGTGCGCGGCAATTGCGATTGGAGTAACGCGCTGGAGGCGCCGCTTGTGCGCGTGGAGCAGATCGGCGGCTATCGTATTTATATGACGCACGGGCACGTGCAGGGGGTAAAGCATTCGCTTGACAGCGCCATTGCCAATGCTGCTGCGGCAGAGGCAGACGTGCTGCTTTACGGGCACACGCATATCCCCCTTGAAAAAACCTGCCCCGCAGGCACGGAATGTGCCGGAACGGTGCTGAAAAAGCCGCTTTTGGTGGTTTGCCCCGGCAGTGTGGGTGAGCCGCCCGACGGCATCCCCTCGTTTGCCACCCTCACGCTTGCCCCCGCCGGCGTGCTGGCAGGCTTTGGAAAATTGTAATAAAAAAAGGGCATCCTGCAGGATGCCCTTTTTTATTATTGTGCCGCAGCCACGGCGCTGACGCTGATCTCCACGTCGCCGCTGGTGGTTTCCACGCGGCAGATGCCGCCTGTGCTATCCGAGGCGGGGTAGTCCAGATCGCCGCTGGTGCTGCTTACCTGGAAGTCCTTGCCGGAAAGCAGGCACATTTTCACCTCGCCGCTGGTGGTGTCGATGACAATGTGGCCTGCATCGCTTTGCAGCATGCTCACGTCACCGCTTGCGGTTTTGATCTCAAGGCTGCAGCCGATGCCGCCAAGCACGTCGGTGAGCGAGATCTCGCCGCTGGCGCTTTCCAGCCTGGTGGTGCTTTCGGTCAGCAAAATGCGGGCAAGCGTGATATCACCGCTGGCGCTTTCTATATAAAGGTCGCGTGGCGTGCAGTCGGCAATAACGATATCACCGCTTGCGGTGGTTACGATGATCGGGCCGCCCGTCACGTTTCTGATCTCGATATCGCCGCTGGCAGAGTTGACCTGGCACTCCTTGCCCACGGTGGCAAAAAGCTGTGTGTCGCCGCTTGCGGTAAATACGGCCGCCGTGTCAAAAACAAACGCCGTATCGTTTACCGTAGTATCGCCGGAGGCGGTGGTGATCTTTAAATTCCGATAAATCCCCTTGGGCAGGCGAAGCTCCAGCTTGGTAAGCTCGTCGGTGGTGTTGAAAATGCCGATTTTTTGATACCAAGCGCGATTATCCACCACACGTATGCTCAATTTGCCGTCTGTGAGCTCTATCATATGGAAGTATTCCGCGCAGCCCGCGTGGCGTACGGATGCCCCCTCACCCTCCTCGGTGGGCAGGATGACCACGTCAAAAAAACCGGTGTCGATCTCGATATCCGTGATCTCGGCATCGGTAAGATCAACGCTGGCCGCGGTAAAGGGCAGGGTACCGATCGCCGTGAAGGAAAAGCCGGATACGGCAAGCACGCACAGCATCAGGGCAAGCCCTGACACAAGCAGTATAAGTGCAAGGATCCAGATCTTATTTTTCATAGCCGTTACCTCTCTTTCCCATAAGCATGCGCTTGATCAGCAACAAAAATCCCTTGCTGCAAGCAAGCATCAGGCGCGTGAACAACTTGCACACCCAAATGCCGAAAATGAACAGCCCGGCAAGCGCCAGTGCTGCGCCAAGCATAAAGAACGCCTGAGAAGGCTCGCCGGTGCATAGCTTGATGGCGCATACACCAATGCCCGCAAGCGAGCAGGCACCAAGGGATACCTCGATCGCCCACGCGGCGATCACCAGCGACCAAAGCGTTACAAAGACGGAAAGGATCACCGCAAATGCCGAGAGCAAAAGCGCAAGCCAGATGGGGGAGCCGAGTGCGATCAGCAGGATCTCCCACGTAGTAAGGCGGCGCTTGGGCTTGACGCGCTCCTTTACCAGGGCGCGGATCGGCGTTTGCGCAATGATCTCCTCCACGACCTCTCCGGGCTTGCCCATGGCGGCAACCGCCTCCTCCTCGCTCATACCGTCCTCAATGCGGTCCTCCAGCATCTCGCGGTAATATTCTGTCCAGCGCGTGACGTCCTCGGGCGAGAGACCGGCAATGCCCCTTGCCACACCATCCAAAAATTCCTGCTTATTCATTGTCATCCCCCCTTGTCACAAAGCGATAGATCGCCATGATCTCCTTCCATTCCTCTACAAAATCGGCAAGACGCTCCTTGCCAAGCCCCGTGATGCTATAGTATTTGCGCAGCCTGCCGTTATGCTCGGCAGAGCGTACGCTCAGCATCCGGTTTTCCTCAAGTCTGCGCAGGATGGGATACAGCGTAGACTCTGAGATCTCTAAATAAGGCTTGATGTCCTTGATGATCTGATAGCCGTAGGACTCGCCCCCTTGGATGGCGGCAAGCACGCATACGTCCAAAAGACCGCGCTTCATCTGAATATCCAAAGCGATACCCCCTTTCGCATAATACTATACCACACATAGTATGCGCTTGTCAAGGGTTTTTTGCAAAAAAAACAAAAAAACGCCGAAGGGAAAAAGGGTGATGTTCTTAGCGGAGAAATCGCAAATAACTTTACTTGATTTAATCCACAGTAAACAAATAATTAGCCCCGACAGATTTTCAAAGATCTGTCGGGGCTCGTTGGTTATTCTTGTTAAATTGGATTTTTGCAATTGACTATATTTCGATGAAAACTACCAGATATTATTTTTTTGTGTACGGCAAAGACCGACAATTGATATAATTGCTACAAGCACACTAACCAAAACAGGCTTCAGTACCGAGAGGTAGTACCAAAATGAAATGTAAGCAGGAGCATCACCGCCACTAATTACAGTTACACTTGTAGATACGGATGTATCTCCTGTATTTTTCATAAGATATATTGAACTAAAGAAAAGTAAATACCTAATCAATGCAATCGCCGAAACAACTAAAACTACCGTAAACACAACTCTCCAAATTTTTCGACGATACTCATTCTGTTTAGAATGTTGCTCGTTTAATACCTCCAATTTAGCCGCAAGAGTTTTGAAATAATCCGATTTTTCAGAATCGGGGATTTCTTCTCCAAGTAATACGTTAACCGTGGTTTCCAAAGCCTCCGCAATTTGAATTACCATTTCAGCATCAGGAACCGATAATCCCTTCTCCCACTTGGAAACGGTCTGACGAACTACATTCAATTTGATTGCCAATTCCTCTTGAGATAACCCTTTGGCATTTCTCAGTGCTTTAATATTTTCATTTAGCATAATCACCCCTCCTTTGGATGTGATTATTATATCACTAAAACCCGTTGCATTCAAGCAACCGATGTTAACATTCACCACAAATGGGAGTAAAGCTACATAATGTTATAGTTATTTGTCAAATTCTTATTTATCGTTCTGTTTTATCGCCAGTTTCGCCTTCGTATTACAAAGGCTTGGGCTAAGCCCATACCCCTAAAGTTGCACGAGCGCGTCCAAAGGCTCCCTTGTGTAAAGGGAGCTGTCGCGTTAGCGACTGAGGGATTGTTTTCTACTATTTGGGGCTTTTTTACAATCCCTCCGTCAGCCTTCGGCTGCCACCTCCCTTTACACAAGGGAGGCTTTTTGTTAGTCCCATTATAACACAAATCGGCAGAGGAAACAATCCCTCTGCCGAAATTTTGTGCCTTCAATTTCTCCGTTAAGGACAACAGGGAAAGCCCCTTTGGCGTTTTTTATTGCCGATGGAATAGCGGTGCGGCAGCCTGGCATATAATTTAAAGGATGGGAGCTGCCTCTGTGCTTTCCGTGACAGGTGCATTCTGTGCCTCGGCCAGCGCTTCCTCAAAGGCGCGGATCACCGCATCCTCAAGTGCGCCGCGGAACTGCGCGTTGATGGGATGCACGATGTCGCGGTAGGTGTCGTCGGGATTTTTACGGCTGGGCATTACGATAAAATAACGGTCGCGTGCGTGGATCACCTTGATATCGTGTACGGCAAGCTGGCTGTCAAACGTGACCGACACCACTGCCTTCATCGGTCCCTCATCGAATAATTTGCGGATCTTAACGTCTGTGATTTGCATGATTTTTGCCTCCGTAGTGGTTTTTTGGGATTTCTTCCATGCCTATAGTATAAAGGCATTTTGTGGCGGTCATTCAATCATTTTGTGTTGGTTTTGTGAAAGCGGTTGATTTTTTTGGACAACATAAGACAAGAAAGGGGAATATTATGTCGGTTTCAAACACAAATTTAGGGGCGGCGGGGATCGCTGCTGCTCTGCAGGGAAAGAAAAGGATCTGGTTTATCGGGATCGGGGGTGTGCATATGGCTGCGATCGCGCTGGCGTGCAGGCGGCGTGGGTTTGCGGTGGCTGGCTCGGACCTTTGCGACAGCCCACGGCTGCAGCAGCTTGCAAAAAAGGGGATCCCCGTGTATATCGGGCAGGACCCGGAGCGGGTAAAGGAATTTGATGCTGCGGTGTATACGCTGGCGATCTCGCCCGAGGATCCCGAGTACCTTGCCGCCATCGGGCAGGGGATGCCGGTGTTCTCCCGCGCGGACTTTTTAAGCTTTCTGGTGGGGGATTATGCACGGCGTATCGGTGTTGCAGGCAGCCACGGCAAAAGCACGGTCACCGCCATGCTGAGTGAGATCTTTGTGGCGGAGCAGCGCTTTCCCACCGTGTTTTGCGGCGCGGAGCTGCCGCGCGTTGGGGGGACGAGCCTTGTGGGAAAGGGCGAGGATTGCATTTTTGAGGCCTGTGAGTACGGCGACTCTTTTCTTGCATTTTCGCCCACCGTGTCGCTGCTTTTGAACGTTGAAATGGATCATACCGATTATTTTTCCAACCTGGATGCGCTGGTACGCTCCTTTGCCGCCTTTGCCGCAGCACCGGGGGCACTTGGCACGGTGCTGTACAACGCCGAGGATGAAAATTGCGTGTCTGCCGTGGCGGATAGCCCCGCGCACAAGTTTTCCTTTGGCCTCACGCGCGGCGATTGCCACGCAGTGCATTTGCAGTACGTGAACGGAAAGGGCAAATTTTTGCTGTGCCTGATGGATCGCATCTGCGGAGAGGTGCAGCTTTCGGTGATGGGGGAGCATAACGTGAAAAACGCGCTGGCGGCGGCGCTGTGCGCCTCGCTTTCCGGCATCCCCACAAACGTGATCCTGCAGGCGCTCTCGCACTTCAAGGGGGCGGCGCGCCGCATGGAATACCGTGGGATGCATCGCGGCGTTTGCTATTACGACGATTATGCGCATCACCCCACCGAGGTGTCGGCAACGCTTAGCACCCTGCGCACGCTTTGCGGCAAGGAGGGGCGGCTTTTTGCCGTGTTTCAGCCGCACACCTACACCCGTACCGCCGCGTTTTTCGAGGAGTTCTGCCGCGCGCTGCGCCTTGCCGACCACGTGCTGGTGGCGGATATCTATCCCGCGCGGGAAACGGATACGCTGGGGATGAGCGCCGCCCTGCTTGCCGAGGGGATCGGCACACGGGCAGAGTACGTGGGGGATGACCGTGCGATCGCCGCAGCGCTGCGCGACAAAACGCAGCCGGGGGATACCGTTGCGGTGATGGGCGCCGGGAATATCGACGCGATTTTTGCTGAAATTTTGCCAAAGGACTTTACTTTATCGGAAAAATAAGGTAAAATAATAAAAGACTGTGAAAGGGGGCAGAGCGATGAAAAGCTACGAGGCGCTGGCGGCGGTGTACGACCGCCTGAACGACCAGGTGGATTACGCCGCCTGGGGCGATTATTTTGAAAAGTGCTTTGCGCGCTACGGCTGCAAGCCGCAGCTTGTGCTGGATCTTGGCTGCGGCACGGGCAGCATGACGCTGGAGCTTTGCCGCCGCGGATATGATATGATCGGCGTGGATGCCAGCGCGGAGATGCTTTCCCACGCGATGGAGCGTATGTACCGCGAGGGGAGAAGCGGGATTCTGTTTTTGCAGCAGGATATGCGCGAGCTCGAGCTGTACGGCACCGTGGGCGCTGTGGTCAGCACGCTGGACTGCGTCAACTACCTCACGGGTGAGGGGGATCTTGACCGCTGCTTTGCCCTGGTGCATAATTACCTTGACCCCGACGGCGTGTTTTTGTTTGACGTTAACACCCCCTATAAATTCCGACACGTGTATGGGGATAACGCCTATATTTTAGAAGAAGAAACAAGCGAGGGCGCTTGCTTTTGCGGCTGGCAGAACGAGTTTGACGAGCAAAGCGGTCTGTGCCGCTTCTCGCTTTCGGTATTTGAAGAAAACGGTGACGGCAGCTATCGCCGCCGTGACGAGGAGCAGACCGAGCGCTGCTACTCGCGTGAGGAGCTGAGTGCGGCGCTGGAGCGCGCGGGCTTTGGCGACATCGCGTTTTTTGGAGATTTTGAGTGCAATGCCCCGGGCGCAGACTGCGAGCGCTGGTACGTGGCGGCAAGATGTAAAAAGTGAGGCAACCGATATGGAAAAGGCAACGATCTTAAGAGGAATGACGCGCGACGGCAGCGCACGCGTGCTGGTGATCAATTCCAAAAGCATTGTAAACGAGGCGATCCGCATCCACAATACCACCCCCACCGCCACGGCGGCGATCGGCAGACTGTTGACCGGCGTTTCCCTGATGGGGTGTATGATGGGGGAAAAGGATGACAGCCTTTCGGTGGCACTGAACGGCGACGGCCCCTTGGGCAGACTGATCGCGGTTTCCGACTATATGGGAAACGTGCGCGCATACGTGCAAAATCCCGGTGCGGAGCTTCCCCTCAAATCCAACGGCAAGCTTGACGTTGGCGGCGCCGTTGGCAGGGGCAGCATGACGGTGATCAAGGATATGGGCGGCAAGGAGCCGACCAACGGCACCGTACCGCTGGTCAGCGGCGAGATCGCCGAGGACATTGCCTCGTATTATGCAAGCAGCGAGCAGATTCCCACGCTTTGCGCGCTTGGCGTGCTGGTGGATACCGATTGCACCTGCCGCGCCGCAGGCGGCGTGATGGTGCAGCTGCTCCCCTTTGCCGACCCCCACGTGGTGGATCAGCTGGAGAAAAACGCGAACTCGCTTGGCAATATCTCCGCGCAGTTTGACCGCGGCCTTTCCAACGAGGAGATCGCAAGGATCGCGCTGGACGGGATCGAGTACGATCTGTTTGACGAATTTGACGTGGAATACCGCTGCACCTGCAGCCGTGAGCGTATGGCGGCAGCGCTGCACTCTGTGGGGCAAAAGGAGCTGCGTAACATGCTTGACGAGCAGCTTGCAGAGGGCAAGCCGGAGGAGCTTGAGATCTCCTGCCGCTTTTGCAAAAACAGCTATACCTTTACCGCTGAGCAGCTGGAAAAGCTGTTTTAAAAAAAATTTATTTTTTGTGAAAAAAGGTATTGACAAGTCCGTTTTGGTGTGCTATAATATACAGGTCGCCGGATGAAATTACTCGTGCGATGACCTTGGCCCGGTAGTTCAGTTGGTTAGAACGCTAGCCTGTCACGCTAGAGGTCGTGGGTTCGAGTCCCATCCGGGTCGCCAGGCGTATGCCTCTGTAGCTCAGTTGGTAGAGCAGGGGACTGAAAATCCCCGTGTCGTTGGTTCGATTCCGACCGGAGGCACCATTGCGGATTTAGCTCATTTGGTAGAGCGCGACCTTGCCAAGGTCGAGGTGGCGGGTTCGAGCCCCGTAATCCGCCCCAAAGCAAAGAGAGAGCCCCACGATTTCGTGG
>JAZNNA010000034.1:0-5171 GCA_045580065.1 Eubacteriales bacterium | reverse complement strand
CCCTGCCACGTGGCAGGGGGTGCTTTTGCGTGTTGGTGCGCTTTATAAAGATAAGGCCGGCGGCGAGCAGCCGTCGGCCTTTGTGATATTTATTCGCTCTCGGCACTCTTGTGGATCACGCAGCTCTGGCCGATCAGGTTTTCCTTTGTCAGGGCATCGTAGGGGTTTTGGTGGTTGATGCCGCTTGCCGTAAAGGTGAGGGTCATGTTTTTCAGGTCGGCCACGTAGATATAGCGCACGCTTTCCATTTCGTGCACGAGGTGGTGATCCACCTCATACTGCCAGCCCTTGCCCTGATTGCCGGGCTTGGTGTAGTTGTCGTAAGCGGAGCGCTTGTGCGGAAACAGCACCACGGTGGGGTTGATCGCATCGTAAAGCGGGATCTCGCAGCCCACGTTGCCGTGGTGCGCCACCTGCACCACGTGCGACTGCATCAGCGTGCCGTACATGGCGCACAGATAGCGGCTTTGCTGAAAATAAGAGTCGCCAAGGAACATGATTGTCACGGGTGCGGTGCCTGCGGGTGCGTTGCTGTTTTTCACCGTCCAACGGGTAACGGTATTGGTTTCGTTTGAGTTGGTCATGCGCACGGGGTTCAGATCCTCGCAGGTCATAAACACCTCGATCTCCACGTTGGCAAAATACAGCCGCTGGCCGCTATGCACCTTAACGTAGGTAAAGCCGCCGGTGATATACTTTTTCAGGGTGGCAAGGGTGCTGGCCGAGCCCATATACGAGGCGCCGCTCAGCACGGGGTAGAGCGCACTGTCTTCCGGGAAGTTGCCAAGCAGATAGTCCATTTTGATCAGCCCCGACTTGCCGTAGTCCTGCAAAAGCTTTGCAAAGCCGCGGTAATGGTCCCAGTGCGAGTGGGTGATCAGCCAGCCGGCGATGTGGATGGGGTTTTGCTTGCTGGGCGCGCTGCCGTGCGCTGCGGTGTGCAGCGCCACCAGCACGTTGTAAAGATTGCGATGCTCGTTGCCAAGCGAGCCGTCGCCGCCAACGCCGCCACCGTCGATCAGCAAAAAGCGACCGTCCTCCAAAAGCAGGATATAGCCCATGCCCACGGCTTGCCCCTGGAAGGGGAGCTGGGTGAGGGTGGTATCGGTGATCTTTTGGTAGGTCTGGTTTTTATTCAGCAGCTCGGCTGCGGGGAGATTGACGGTTTCGTAGGGAGAGGAGATCACGCGGATGGCCTTGTCGTGCGAGGTCTTGCTTTTGTAGATCTCCTCAAAGGCAAAGTCGTTATACGCCACGTAAAGAACGATGCGCGCGCTCTGGTTGATCAGAGTTTTGAACTGGTTGGTACCGATGCTGTTTTCCCACAGGACGGTATAGCCGTTTTGCAGCAGCGTTGCGCAGTAGCTCTGGTAAGCCGCGGCGCTGATCCCGCTGCCCGTGTAAAGGAATTGCAGGGAATTGTTGTTGTTATACTGCGAGTTGTAAAGCGAGATGCCCTCACCCGTGGGGCGGGGGAAATCCACGATCCAGTCGGCATTTGCAACACCCACCAGGCGAAATCCCTCGGGGAGCGCGCCGCCCGAAAGGGCAAGCAGCTCGCAAAAGCGGGTAACGCAGATCTTCAGCGCGGCATCGTTGTGTGCGCTGAGATATACGCGGCCGTTCAGCACCAGAATGGCGTATTCGTGGGCATCCAGCGTGCGGCGCAGCGAGGCTTCTACGGGGCGGTTCAAGGCGCCGATGCAGATCTCCTTTTCCCCGTCGCTCTCGTCACTACGGCGCTTGATGTCCGAGAGCTGCAGCGAGGTGAGCGCGGCCAGCTTATCCGCCACCGTGTTGGCGCCAAGCACGGGATACCCCTTCAGGCTTTCGTCGGTGGGGTGCTCCTTGCTGTAAACGATCTGATAATTGCAGGCGCCGGCGACAAACAGCGGCACAGCGGTGCCGGCCGCAACGGTAATGCTTTGCGGCAGCTGCAGCGTGGCGGTGGCTGCGGGGGCAAGGTAGGTGTCGATCAAAAAGCGCACGCCGCGCATCGTTTCCACGGGCGAGCTGCCGACAACGGCGATCTGCTTGCCCTCGGCTACAATGGCAAAGCCCCCGCCGGAAATTTTTGCCCTTGCCGATTGCGAGAGGGCGCGGTCGGTATCGCCGATCAGGATCTCGTAGCGGGTGTCGTCCGCAGGGCAGGCGATATGGTCAAGGGTGGAAACGGCGGTGCCGGAAAGTGCTTTGATGGCGCTTGCCAGCGTGCGGGCATTGTCGGCAAAAACCGTACCCTGTACGCCGTTTTGGTACACAACTGTGTACTGTGAGAGCAAAACCGAAAGCTTTTCGTCGGCGGCAACGGCGCTGTAGGTGGCACCAAACGCGGGGATCGGCTCGTCGTTTACCGTTTGCTTGCAAAGTGCGCAGGATCTTGTTTTGCGCCCATCGGTCTTGAGGGTGGCGTGAGAGAGGATCTCCCAGTCGTTCAGCTTATGCTTGCCGGTGGGGGGGATCTCACGCTCGGTGTAATGGCCGCACGCGGTACATTCGGAGCTTTCCAGCCCCGCCACGCCGCAGGTGGCGCGCGTTACCGTTTCCCATATGGCAAAATTGTGTCCGTTCGGGCAGGGATCGGTCTTTTTGCAGGAAGTCAGGCAAAGAAATGCCGCAAGAAGCACTAACAAAAGCAAAAAGCTTTGCTTAAAGGTCTTCATAAAACGCCTCCTTTTGTTGTAGTATCCTTATCCTACCATAAAAATTTTAACACAGATTGTCGATATTGTAAAGTGTCACGCGCGGCGTGCTTTGTTTGCACTCATCCAAGGCTCCCCTGTGCAAGGGGAGCTGTCAGCAAAGCTGACTGAGGGGTTGTTTTTAGTTTGTGCCTGATAATCCCTCCGCCTCGCCTTCGCTCGGCACCTCCCTTGAATCAAAGGAGGCGTTCAGTGAGTGCGAACACACCAAGTATACCAACGTACGGTAATACGCCATAGAGCGGGGCGTCGAACCACCTCGCTGCGCGAGCTGAGTCGCCCCCTACGGGATGGCGATACGCCGCCGCGCGGCGCGCCTTGCAGGCTCTTGCAAAAAAGGCAGGCAAGCCGGGTCGGCTTGCCTGCCCATGAGGGTTACGGATTTTTCAGGAAGGGGGTGGCGGGCATGGAGGTTTCGCTGTTGCTGCTGCAGGCGATCTTGCTGCCCGTTGTGGAATTATAGACGTTGTCAAAATCCAGCATGCCGTTTACCTTAATGTTAACGATAACGGCATTAAAGTTGGTGTAGCCGCCGGTGATGATGTACTTCACGCTTGCCAGCTTGTGGGCCACGTAATAGTCTACGTTGTAGGGCCAGGCGGTGACATAGGCATGACCGTCGGCGTACTTTTTAGTATATTTAAAGTACTGGCTCAGGTGATGCGAGAAGAACAGCAGCGTGGGGTCAACGGTTTCATACAGCGCGATCTCGCAGCCGATGTTGCCGTGGTGCGCCATCTGCATGATATCCGATCTCAGATAATCGCCGTACATAGCGCACAGATAGCGGCTCTGGTAAAGGCAGGAGTCGCCGGGGAAGAGCCAGGTGAGGGCGCCTGCAACGGTCTTGTGGCTGATGCTGAAGCGGCACACGGTATTGGTATCGTTGGAGTTGTCGATGATGAAGGGGGCGTGATCGTTAAAGGTCATCAGCGTTTCGATCTCCAGGTTGGCAAGATACAGCTTTTGGCCGGTGTAGACCTTGACAAGCTGAAATCCGCCCTGTACCATTGCCTGCATGCCGGTAATGTAGGACATGGTGCCCATTTGCGTGGTATCGCCACCTACCGAATAAACGGCGGTGCGGTCGGGGAAGTTGCCGATCAGATAATCCAATCTTACAGTATTGCTGCCGTTTTTGCCATAGGTGCTAAGGAACGCGCGGAAGGCACCGTAGTGGTCGCCGTGCGAGTGTGTAACGTACCAGGCCGCAATGCGGATGGGGCTTTGCGTAGTGGGCGCGGTGCCGTAGATCTTGGTATAAAGGCCGACAAGGGTGTTGTAAAGGCGCAGGGGGGCATCGTTGTAGTTGTTGCCGCCGTCTACCACCACAAAGCTGCCGTCCTCAAGCGATACCACGTAGGAGTGTCCCACGGCGTTGCCGTTGAGGAACACGGTGGAAAGCGAGCCGTCGGTCACCTTGATGTAATTCTGCGGTGCAAGCAGATACACGGGGATGAGGTAAGCGCTGGAAAGCGGGGCGGAGATCACGCGGATGCAGCACTGATAGTTGCGGAAGGGATGCTGGGAGGTCCATTGGCCGTCGCGCTCGCTGCTCATGGACTGCGTGAGAATGTGGGTGGCGGGGTCCTTATAGCGGTCCTCGTCCTTGTGAGCGTAGGCATTGTAGGCAACGTAAAGCATGATGCCCTTTTCTTTATGCACAAGGGTGGTAAAAATGCTTTGCTCAATGCTGTTTTTGGTGTAAACGGTGTAGCCCGCATCCAAAAGCTGCTGGCAGTAGGCGGCATAGGCCTCGGGGGTCACGCCCGTGCCCTCATAAACAAACTGCAGGGCATCGTTGTTGGCGCTACGGGTGGTAGAAAGGCTGATATTGTCGCCCGTGGGACGGGGGAAATCGGTTACCCAGTTTTTGTTGGCAGAGCCCTTTGCAAAAAACAGCGCGGGGAGGTGCCATTGCTTTTCCTCGGGGTCCTTGGAAAGATCCACGATGCGGGTGAACTCCGCAACGCACGTCTGCAGGGCGTAGTCGTTCCACGCGGCCAGCAGAACGTGGCCGTTGTTTACCACAATGGCGTATTCGTCGCCGTCAAGTGAGGCAAGCACGCCCTTCATATCCACCTCGTCCATCTGTCCCACCAGGACGGCGCTGACGCTGACCGCGGTATTGGACTTGACGGAAAGGCTGCCGATCTCGGCACGGCCGGCGATCATGGCGGCCACGCTGTGCGCTGCCACGCAGCCGTAATCGCGCGAGTCACTGGTGGAGGAGGAAACGTATTGATGGCGGATATCGTCTGAGATATCCTTGCTGTAGATAACCTCAAATTCGCTGCCATCACCGTTCATCAACAGCAGGGTATCGCGGTTTTTGGCCTCGATGGTGGGCATTGCAACGGTGGCACCACCCGTGTGGGTGGGCAGGAGCTGGTAGATCAGATACTGCATAGCGCAGATGGTCTGCAGCTCGTTGCTGCCGGTGATCACCAGCTTGTTATCCACGGGCTT
>JAZNNA010000033.1:0-14402 GCA_045580065.1 Eubacteriales bacterium | reverse complement strand
TTGAAAGCTTTCATCCATATAGACACAGATTTTAAAAAAGGTTGGAGTTTTTTTGTAATAATATTATAAATTTGTGAATTTGTCCACACGTATTCCTTGAACGATACCGCAACGGTTATGTTATAATAAGGGCAACATTTTACCTCTATAGCTCATAAAAATAATTGTTGCCCTTAAAATAACACCCAATATGAGTATGTTATAATAAGGACAACATTTTTATTCAATTTTGCATTTTGCCTTTTGCATTTTGCATTTAAGACGCCTTTGGCTGAACCTGATTTTGCGCGGCACTTAGCATATTATCAATAAAGATCCCATACCCCTCGGTCGGGTCGGCTACCAGAACGTGAGTCACCGCTCCGACGAGCTTGCCGTCCTGTATGATGGGCGAGCCGCTCACGAGTGTGGCCAATAAAGGACAACAAATTTATAAAAAAATCTTTTTTAGCTTTGACATTTTTTCTTCACTTGGCACAGAAAACATTTGCACTTCCTTGCCGATCGCGGCATATTTATGCTCGCCCATAGCGTGATAAGGAAGCAACTCGACCTTTTCGGGAATACCGCAAGAGGAAAGGTATTCTTTTATCCTTTGTAGCTCTTCCTCGGTATCATTAACTGTGGGAATGATAGGAATCCGTATCCATACAGGGGTGCTTTTCGCAAGCAGGCTTTTTAGATTTTTCAATATCAGTTGGTTTTCAACGCCCGTATATTGTCTGTGTTTATCGCTGTCAAAACATTTTACGTCATAAAGAAATAGATCCGTGTATGGAATAATTTGCTCAAAGCGCTCAAACGGCACATGCCCTGCGGTATCAACGGCGGTGTGTATTCCGTTTTCTTTGCAAGCCTTCAAAATCTCCTCAAGAAAATCAATCTGGAGCATACATTCTCCGCCCGAGAAGGTCACACCGCCGCCCGAGTGATCGTAAAAGGTTTTATCTTTGAGTATTTCTCTCATAACCCCGTCAACGGTATATTCCTTTCCGCAGATTTCTCTTGCGTCGTGAGGGCAATAAAGCGTACATTTGCCGCAAAGCTCGCACGATTCCAAATGATTCGGGCATTTTTCTTTGCATTTTCCGCAACCCGTACACTTGTTTTGGTAAAACATTATTTGGGGCTTGGGGCTTTGACTTTCGGGATTGTGACACCATGCGCAACGCAGATTACAGCCCTTGAAAAAGACCGTTGTGCGAATCCCGGGGCCGTCAACGTAGGAGTTGCGTTCAATATCAAAAATCGTTGCTTTCATAGTTCTCTTATCTCGTTTGTGTCGTTCTGGCGATCACATCATCCTGCAAGGCTTGGTTCAGCAGTACAAAATAATCCGAGAAGCCCGAAACGCGGACGCGCAGATGCTTGTAGGAATCGGGATCTTCTTGCGCGCGGAGCAAGTCCTCCTTGGAAACGTAGGTGAGCTGGAAGTGGATGCCTCCGTTTTGCAAATATGTCTCAAAGAGGTGAACCGTCTTTTCAAAATGCTCGTTATTCCTGACCAATTGCTCGTCGATGGTGACATTGGTGACGGTGGGACCGTTGAGAATATGCTTGGGGTCGCATTTTGCTATCGAATTCAGCAGGGCGGAAAGTCCCTCTCGATCGTGTCCGCCGCTTTGCCCCAGTCCGAACTTGAAGGGCTCGCCGCTTCTTCGCCCGTCTGGAGTAGCGAGGGTCCTCTCACCGAACCATTTGTGATGCTCGTTATATCCGATGAGATTTCCAACCAAATATTTGTGGCCGAACATGGAACGCTTATCGTTCAGATAGCGGTACAGACTCCCTGTAAAGCGCCTTGCGACCTCGTTTGAGGTGTCATCATCGTTTCCAAAGAATTTGCCCTTCTTTCGGATCAGCGTGAGGAGATCCCCGTGTCCTTCCCAATTGTCGCGCAGTGCCCCGAGAAGCTCCCGCACAGAAAGGATCTGTTCGTCATATACGAACTGCTTCATGACGGCAAGGGAGTCAATGACGTTGGGGATGCCGACCAGGTCAATTCCCGAGCAGGCTACCGTAGCGCCGCCCTGTGTCACGCTCTTACCGCGCTCCACACAGCCCTTGAAAAAGATACTGCTGACGATATTGACATCTCTTGACCGCAGAAGATTGAATTTGTCCTCATAATCCAGCATCTCACCAAGATCGGTAAACAGTTCCTTTTCATAGATTTGATAAAAGTCATCGAAGGTCGAACAGGAGAGTAGGGCATCGCTGCGTTCATGCAGGGTGCGGGCAAGGGAACGAACAATGTTTTCCTGTGCGGAGCCCATATAGATCCCTCCCGGGAAGGCGACCTCGTTGCAGCCGACCATGGTGTAATTGACGGCATCCTCGTAGGGCATCCCAAGATATTCGGTAAAGGCCTTGATCTTTGGCTCATCGTTGACGAACGCGATCCGCTTGTTCGGATCCTTGCGCTCGCAGTCCATCATAAAGCGAAAGACCTCGGAGGGGGTCTTTTTTGTCCAACGCAGGGAGATCTGGGGAATATAGGTGGGGAGATCCATCAGTGCCTCAACCATCAGCCGCGACAGCTCGTTGAAGCCATCCTCTCCGTTCGGCAGATAGCCGCCAATGGCAAAATGAGATTCGCCGCCGCGATAAAAATTGGGCGACTTTTTGGAAGTGTGGGATTGCAGCATCAAAAACAGTTCTTGCAGGTATTCCTTTGCCATATCCTTGGTCAGTGTTCCGTTTTGGATGTCCTTTTGATAATAGGGATAGAGATAACGGTCGGCAAGACCGATACTGTCCGGAACGAAGGAAAAGCAAAGATAGACCGTCAGCACGGCTTCATAAAAGCTTTCGGCGGGATGCTCGGGAACCTTTTTCAGGCTCTCGGAGAGCAGGAGCAGGTTTTGACGGTATTGTTGCGTGCCCGTGCTTTGCGCAAGCGCATAGGCTCTGTGGGAGCATTTGTGCGCCCAGCCGATCAACGCATCGCAAAAGTCCGAGAGGGCGCTGAGAAATTCGAGGGCTTCATCATCTTCCGCGTGGGCCTGCTTAGATACCTCGATTCGTCTGCGGACGCCGCTGATACCGTCTTTGAGAACTTCCTCAAAGTTTGCGGTGGAGTGCTGCCATTCAAAGGTGACGAGATTGTGCAAAGGAGCATTATAAAAAGCCTTTTTGGTTTGCTGAAACACGAGATGTCCTTTTCGCCCGAAAATATCCCCTTCCACCGTGCCGTCGAAAATCAAATGCCCCGTCATTGCGCACTCCTCGCGGAGCATAGGCTCTTGCGCCAAAATATATTCGCAGACTCGCTTAGCCGACATGGTAACGGGGGAAAGAAACAGATCCTCCCGATCATATTCAACAGCGATTTTCCGAGGATACATTTCCCCCGAAAGTGTTACGTCTGTCAGCTTTTTCATCCTTTCGTTCATATCGCGCCTCCAAAAAATTTAAGGTGATATCAGTATATCACTTGCCAAAAGCCAAGTAAATGTACGAAATCCTTCTTTTGCATTTTTCCGTACAACTTTTGAGAATGTATTGACAAATTTCAGCAGAGATGTTATACTGCAAGGGGTGATAGTATGGACGCAAAGTTTATGATTACGGGCATCGACCGAGTGATCATGGTTGGAAAAGACGAATATCCCGATCAAACGATCTCTTTTGGACACGTTTTAAAATCGAACGAATTGATTTTTCACTTTTCGGGACACGACACGGTATATTTTGACGATCTTGTTTTGGAAACAAAGCCGAATACGATCCGCTTTTTGCCAAAAGGAAAGCCCCAAAGATACGACGTGATGCATCACGAAAAGGGAGAATGTATTGACGTGTTCTTTCAAACCGACCGTCCGATCTCCGAATGCGCTTTTAACGTCAACGTTGCGCAAAATGAGAAGCTCGGCTCGTTGTTTAAAAGGATTTTTGCAACGTGGGTCGGAAGGAACGATGGATATTATTTTGAATCGATTTCGATTCTTTATAAGATTTTCTCTGAACTGCAAAAGAACAATTCCGCTCCCAAACAACATTTTCTTAAAATAAAGCCTGCGGTAGATCATATCCACGACAGATTTTTGCAGGATGAGCTTTCAACCCCGGAGCTTGCCGCAATGTGCGGTGTCAAAGAATCCTATTTCCAAAGGCTTTTCAAGGAAAAATACGGCATCTCCCCTAAGAAATACATCATACAGATCAAGATCAACCACGCCTGTGATCTTCTCCGACTGGAACGCTATACCGTTACGCAAATCGCGGAGCTTTGTAATTTTTCCGACGTGTACTTTTTCAGCCGACAATTCAAGGAATACATGGGAATCACACCGACCGAATTTATCAAAAAATATAAGTCTTCAAAATGAAAACAGGCAATATCCCATACCGTTTGGTGGGATATTGCCTTATTTTTATGATAGCGGTACCGCCATGTTCTCCAGCATATTTTCAATGAAAATCCCATACCCCGTGGTGGGATCGTTGATCAGCACGTGTGTCACCGCGCCGACGAGCTTGCCGTCTTGTATTATCGGAGAGCCGCTCATCCCTTGCACGATTCCGCCGGTACGTGCAAGGAGCGCGGGGTCCGTCACCTTTACGGTAAAGCATTTGTTGCCCTTGGCGCTGCGGTGGATCTCCGAGAGGGTCACGCTGTAGGAGCTTGCCACGTTATCGTCCAGCGTACACCACACGCAGGCTGCGCCGTCGTGCACCTCGCTGCGATAGGCGATCTCGCACTCGCCTGCCGGTGTGCTTGGCGGCTCGGCAAACACCCCAAACACTCCGCAGGGCGTGTTTTGCAAGAGCGAGCCGGTTTTGCCTGCCGAAAAGTGTCCGCGCAGCTCGCCCGGTGCGCCGACGGCGCCCTTGGTGATCCCCCCGATGGTCACCCCCATCACGCTGCCGCGTGCCATCGGTACAAGCGCGCCGCTTTCGCCGTCGCAGATGCCGTGACCAAGGCCCCCAAAGGCGTGCGTATCCTGATCGATAAAGGTCACGGTGCCGATCCCCGCGCCGTTGTCGCGCACAAAAAGTCCGCAGCGGAAGCGTCCGTCCGCATCGCAGGGGAGCGGCGCGAGCGTGGCGCTTTTTTCCTCGTTTTCACGCTTGTAGCTCAGCGTGATCTCCTTGCCCCCGCTTTTTTGAATGTGCGCGGCAAGCTGCTCGGCGCTATCGGCCCGCTCGCCGTTCACGGCGCAGATGCAATCCCCGGGGCACAGCCCCGCGGCGCGAGCGGGATTGTGATGGCTGCCACCGCACTCCACGTCACAGTAGCCAACCACTAAAATACCCTCGGTGAAAAAGCGCACCCCAAACGGGATGCCACCAACCAACAGCCTTTGCCGTTGCAGCGGCTTTGCCCCCACGGGCAGCGCCGCTGCACACAAAAGAGCCGCTATGGCAAAAAGCCACAGCGCGCGTTTTATATTTTGATGCTTTTTTCTCATTTTTCTTCCCCCAAAAAACTTGCTGCCATATTACTATGTGCCGCGGTGCGCGGTTTCATCAGTAGCAATGAAAGTTGTTTTATCCACCTTTTGCGAAAATGCGTTTTTTGATGGAAAAAACAAAGAAAAAGCATTGACAGAAAATTCTGTTGCTGATATAATTAGTTAGTAAACTAACTTTTTGAAAGGGGATCTTATGAGCAAAAGTAAATTTGGCACGCTGCCGCCGCCCCCCGAGCGGGAGGAGCGCAGCAGGGCGCCGCTCTCCCCGCGCCTGATCGTGGAGATCTCACGCCTTTTGCGCGCACGGATGCTGTGCGGCGAGCACGGTGTGATGGCGCAAAGCACGGCGCGGCTTGTGATGTCGCATTTGGCGCTGCACGGCAAAATGGGGCAGCTGGAGCTGGTAAGGCTGACGCACCTTAAGCCCGCATCCATCAGCGTGCTGCTGCGGCATATGGAGGAAGAGGGATACGTTGTCCGTACCCCCAACGAGCAGGATCGCCGCGCAGTATACGTGGAGCTGACGCAAAAGGGCATCGACTATGACCGTGAGCGCCTTTCCCGCCTTTCCACCAACGACCATCAGGCGATCCGTGGGCTTTCCGACACGGAGCTTGCCACCTTGGAGGAGCTGCTGCTCCGCGTGCGGGAAAATCTGCAGGAGGGGTAAGATGAGGGGACTGTTCAAATACTTAAAGCCCTATCGCAAATGGGCGGTGATGTCGCCGCTTCTGATGATGGGCGAGGTGCTGGCGGATCTGTGCCTGCCTTACCTGATGTCGTTTATTGTAAATTATGGCATCATTGGAGAGGATATTGCAGAAAACGCCGTGGCATCCTTTATTATGCGCACCCTGTTTGGAGAGGGGGCGTACAGCGGGCTGCAGATCATTCTGACCTTTGGCATCCTGATGCTTGTGGTGGTGCTGATCGGCGGCTTTTTCGGCACCTTTTGCGCCTATACCGCGGCCAAGGCCGCCCAGGGCTTTGGGCACGATCTGCGCCGCGATGCCTACAAAAAGGTGATGTCGCTCTCGCTGGAGCAAAGCGACGACTTTACCACCGGCTCGCTTGTCACGCGCATGACCAACGACGTGAGCATGATCGTGGAGTTTATGGAAAGCCTTTTGCGCATGTTCGTGCGCTCGCCGATGTTCTTTATCGGCGGCACCGTATTTTTGCTGACGCTTGACGTACAGTTTGGCGCCGTGCTGCTTGTGGGTCTGCCCGTTCTGATCTTTACGTTGGCGTTTGTGCTGTCGCACACCGTGCCGATGTTCAGCAAGGTGCAGCAAAAGCTGGACCGCGTCAACTGCGTGGTACAGGAAAACGTCAGCGGCGCGCGCGTGGTCAAGGCCTACGTGCAGGAGGCGCACGAGTGCGAGCGCTTCCGCGTGGCAAACGCCGAGCTGCGCGATATCAACTACCGCGTGCAAAAGCTGACCTCAGTCATTCAGCCCGTGGTCATTTTAGTGCAGAATTTTGCCATCGTTGCCATCATCCTTCTTGGCGGCAAGCGCATCTCCGACGGACTTATGGGTATGAGCACGGGTGACGTGATGGCGGCTGTGACCTACACTACGCAGGTGCTGATGTCGGTGATGATGGTCACAATGCTGTTTCAGATGATCTCCCGCGCGCTGGCATCTGCCAAGCGCGTGCGCGAGGTGATGGACTGCGAGCCCGTGATCCAAAGCGGTGATATGACCGCCCCCGCAGCTCCCGTTGCGGTGGAATTTCGCAACGTGACCTTCCGTTATCCCGGCACCGTGGGGCGCCCCGTGCTGCACGATATCAATCTGCAGGTGCATCAGGGGGAAACGCTTGCCATCGTGGGCGCCACGGGCTGCGGCAAATCCTCGCTTGTGCGGATGCTCCCTCGCTTTTACGATGCCGTGGAGGGCGAGGTGCTTGTGGACGGTGTAAACGTAAAGGAATACGATCTCGCCGCCCTGCGGCAAAAGATCGGGTTCGTGCTGCAAAAAAGTGAGCTGTTTTCCGATACCGTGGCGGGGAATATCCGCTGGGGACGCCCCGAGGCGAGCGACGAGGAGGTGGTACGTGCCGCCGAGATCGCGCAGGCCGCGGAGTTTATCAACGGCTTTAACGAGGGGTATCAGACCTTCATTGCAGAAAAGGGCGCATCGCTTTCCGGCGGTCAAAAGCAGCGTATGTCTATCGCTCGCGCGCTATGCCGCCGCCCGCAGATCCTGATCCTGGACGATGCCACCTCGGCGCTTGACCTTGCAACCGAGGCCAAGCTGCGCACCGCGCTGCGCGAGGAGCTTGGCGACACCACGATGATCCTGATCGCACAGCGCATTGCCAGCGTACGGGATGCCGACCGCATCGCCGTGATCGAGGACGGCACCGTGATCGCGTGCGCACCGCACGACGAGCTGATGCAAAGCTGTGATACCTACCGTGATATCTATGCCTCTCAGATGGAGAGAGGAGGTGGCGCAAATGAATAATCAGGGAAAGGCACCCATGGTGCACGTTGGCCCCGGTGGCGGCGGCCCCCGCAATATGAACAGCCGTATCAACCGCGAAAAGCCAAAGCACACAAAGCAAACGCTGGGGCGCCTGATGGGCTATATCGGGCGCAGCCGCTATATCCTGATCGCGCTGCTTGTCATCACGCTGCTGATGACCTGCATCGATCTTGTCGGCCCGCTTTTGCAGGGCAACGCCATCGACGCCATCGAGCCGATCTATTACAACGCCGATACCGGCGCGCTGCTTTACAATTATGATCCCACGTCCCCCGATTTTGAGGGGGTGGCGATCAAAATGCAGTACAAGGTGCATTTTACTGCCGCAGATTACGTGGGGCGCGACGGCCACACGCCCGGCCTTGTGCCCATCCTTGTGGCAATGGCGATCTTCTTTTTGTTCAATGCCGCGATGAACCTTGTGATGCATATCGTGGCGGCAAAGCTGTCGCAGCACGTGGTGTATACTATGCGCAACGATCTGTTCCAAAAGATCTCGCACCTGCCCATCAGCTATACCGACACGCATCGCCACGGCGATATCATGTCGCGTATGACCAACGACGTGGAAAACGTTTCCAACGCCATTTCCAGCTCGGTCACGCTTTTGTTCTCGGGTATTCTTACCATTGTGGGCACTTTGGTGATGATGCTGTTTTTAAGCCCGCTGATGACCCTGGTGGCGCTGATCACCATTCCGCTTTCCATCACGGTGTCCACCAACCTTGCCAAGCTGATGCGCAAGCACTTTATCAAGCGCCAGCGCTTGCTTGGCGCCATGAACGGCACGGTAGAGGAAATGGTCACTTCCTACGATACGGTGGTGGCCTACGGCAAGGAAAAGACCGCGATCGACACCTTCAGCGCGATCAGCGAGGACTATCGCACCTGCTCGATCCGTGCCCGCGTGTGGGGCTCTATCATGGGCCCGGTGATGAACTTTATCGGCAACCTGCAATACGTGCTGGTGGCCGCAACGGGCGGTGCGCTCATCCTGTTTGGCGGCACCTCGGCGGTCAGTATCGGTAATATCCAATCCATGCTCTCCTACTCTAAAAAGTTTACCCATCCCATCAATCAGATCGCCAATCAATATTCTGCCATTCTCACCGCACTTGCGGGTGCCGAGCGCATTTTTGAGATCATGGACAGCGCCGACGAGATCGACGCGGGCGAAAGCGCGCTCTCTGCCGACGAGGTGGTGGGGCGCATCGACTTTGACCAGATCCATTTTGCCTACGTGCCCGAGGAGCCCGTGCTGTGCGGCTTTGACCTGACGGTCGAGCCGGGTAAAAAGATCGCGCTTGTCGGCGCCACCGGCTCCGGAAAGACCACGGTGGTCAACCTGCTCACCCGCTTTTATGAGGTGGATGGCGGCAGCATCACGGTGGACGGCGTGGATATCCGCGACATTCACAAAAAGGAGCTGCGCGGCTCGATCGCGATCGTGCTGCAGGATACCGTGCTGTTCCGCGATACCATTCGCAACAACATTCTTTACGGACGCCCCGATGCCACCGAGGAGGAGCTGAAGCGCGCCGCGCACCTTGCCAGAGCGGATAGCTTTATCGAACGCTTGCCCGAGGGGTATGATACCGTGCTGACCGAGGGCGGCGGCAACCTCTCGCAGGGGCAGCGTCAGCTGCTGGCGATCGCGCGCGCCGTGATTGCCGACCCCAAGATCCTGATCCTGGACGAGGCGACCTCGTCGGTGGATACCCGCACCGAGATGCATATCCAGCAGGCGATGGTCAATCTGATGAAAAACCGCACCTCGCTGATCATAGCCCACCGCTTATCCACCGTGCGCGACGCAGATTGCATCGTGGTGCTGAAAAACGGTGTGGTGGCGGAGAAGGGAACGCACGCGGAGCTGCTGGAGCATAAGGGCGAATACGCCAAGCTTTACAGCAACCAGTTTGCGGGGATCGCTACGTGACGCCGGCTGAGGAGCTTTCCTTTCTGCGGCTGTGTCACGAGGAGCTCTCGCGCGAAAAGCTGCGTGACGGCATCGGCCTTCTGGAGGAAAAGCGATTACACAGCGTCTTTAAGCGCTGGGTGTGTGACGATTTTGCCTGCCACGAGCAAAACGTGGCAGGACGGGGGGAGAAAAAGCGGAAATTTGTGGCTGACGTCCTCACGCGCGAGGGCAGGATATTTGAGATCCAGACCGCAAAGCTTTACCCGCTTTTGAAAAAGATGGAGTTTTATATGAACGAAACCGATCACGACGTGACCGTGCTGCATCCTCTGATACAAAAAAAGCAGATCTTCTGGATGCAGCCAAACACCGGCGAGATCGCAAAGCCAACGCGCTCCACCCTGCGCGAAACACCCCTGCACGCCATTGCGCAGCTGCGCCCCTTTTTGCCCTATCTCACAAGCGGCAGGCTCTCACTTTGTCTGCCCGCCATCGAGGTAGAGGAATACCGCCTGCTTGACGGATGGGGCAAGGGGGGCAAGCGCGGCTCGCACCGCTTTGAGCTGATCCCGGTCAAGCTGTTTGAGGTCTATCGGCTTAGCGCGCGCGAGGATTATCTCGCCTATCTGCCTGAGCTGCCCGCGGAATTTACCGCAAAGGAGTTTGGAAAGCTGACCCGTCTTGGGGGATATGACCTTTACAACGCGCTTGCGGTGTACGAGGGGCTTTCTGCCGTTGAAAAGTGCGGCAAGCGCGGACGTGCCGCGCTCTACCGTGCAAAAATTGAAAATTGACCCCCAAAAGCGGTGTTGGAGCAATTGCTCCGGCACCGCTTTTTTTGTGGATAAATGCGTAAAATTTGGTAAATCGTCAAAAACTGTGTTTTTTTGTTGAAAAAATGCGATAACTGTGCTAAAATGATAGTAACACTATCATCTTCAAGGAGTTGCTATGAGAAAAGCCGGCGTACTTTTGCATATTTCCAGCCTTCCGGGCGATTTTGGCTGCGGCACCTTCGGCAAGCATGCCTATGCCTTTGCCGATTTCTTGTCGGACTGTGGATTTACCATCTGGCAGGTGCTGCCCTTTAACGTGCCGCACCGCGATGCCTCGCCCTACAGCTCGATTTCTACCTTTGCGCAAAATCCGCTGTTTATCGACCCCGATATCCTTTGCGAAAAGGGGCTGCTCAAAAAGGACGAGGTGGCAACGCTGCGCCGTGAGGTCGCTGCGCTGGAAAAGGATTATTTTCAGATCGCACAGCATCGCAAGCCCTACTGGCGTCTGGCTGCCGAGCGCGCCGAGCAAGCGCTTGGAGAGCAGGTGCGCGCGTTTCTTGCAAAAAATCCGTGCGTGGACAGCGCCTGCCGCTATCTTGCAGGGCAAGAGGGTGAGTCGCATTTCTATTTTGCCTTTTTGCAGTATGAATTTGCCGAGCAATGGAACGCCCTGCACGAGTATCTCGCCATGCGTGGCATCGAGGTGATCGGGGATATCCCGATCTATGCCGATCTGCACAGCAGCGAGGTGCATGATAACCGTGCGTGCTTCCGCCTGGACGAGGAGGGCAAGCCGCAATTTGTTTCCGGTGTACCGGGGGATAGCTTTAACGATGCGGGCCAGAAATGGGGCCACCCCCTGTATGACACCGAGGCGCTGGAAAAGCAGAACTATGCGCTGCTTTTTGACCGTATGGCGTTTGCCGCTTCCGTGTACGACGTTACGCGCATCGATCATTTCCAGGCCATCGCCTCTTACTATGCCATTCCTGCCGACGGTCATCCGCGCGACGGGCATTGGGAGCGCGGCGTGGGCGAGCCGTTTGTGCGCCGCCTTGTCAAGGAGATCGGTGCCGACCGCTTTATCGTAGAGGATTTTAATTGCTTTCCGGGTGGCTCACACGAGCTGGCCGACAAATACGGCCTGCCGGATATGAACACCCTGCAGTTCACCCTCAATGCCGGCAAGACCGCTGCCGGATATCCCGAGCATACCGTTGCCTATACCGGCACGCACGATAACGACACCCTGCTTGGCTATTTTACGGCTCTGGAGCCGAAAAAGCGCGCACGTGTGGCGGCTTTGCTTGGCGTTTCCGATGCAGAGGACGGCAAGGCGTTGGTGCGATCCGGCATTTGCTCGCTGCTTGCCAGCGTTGCCGAGCGCGTGGTGATCCAGGCGCAGGATCTCCTTTGTGAGGGCAGTGAGAGCCGTATGAACGTGCCGGGCATCAGCGGCAATGGCAACTGGATGTATCGCTTGAGCGAGGAAAAGCTTGAAAGCCTATGTGACATGGCTGACGATATTCGCGTGCAGCTTACCAAATTCGACCGTCTGGATAACGGCAGCGTCAGGCTGCTGAAAAACGATCCGTTTGATATCACCGAGTATTGCGGACACCTGATCGTGACCTATCTTTCCGAGGACAAGGAGCAGATCCGTGACGTGCTGGAGGGGCTTGACCGCATCGGCTATGAGTACATCGAAAACGAGGTTGGGATGCACACGGTGCTGAAAAGCTCTTATATCAGCGATACGCGCGAGCTGCTGGATAACTGTGGCTGCTATCTGCTGTTTTTAAGCAAGCATTTTGACGATAAGCGCAACCGCGCCCTGCGCAACAACATCTGGTATCAGGTGGGCGTGCTGGAATCCCGCCGCAGCGAGATCGTGGTGCCCTTTATGCTGCACAACGCCCACGTGGATCTTTCCAAAAGCCCGCTGCAGCAGGCAAACACCATCAGCCGCATGGAGGAGATCGTGGATATGTTCCACGATAAATTCAAAAGCACGCTGGCGCGTAACGAGTTTTATGCCGACCCCGCGCTGAACAGCTATACCAAGGATCGCGTGGACTATCGCCGCATGCTGATATCGCTGAATATCACCCCCGAGGATTTTGAGGCGGCGATGAGCCGCTATCGCGCGCTGACCAACGATTACCGCCTGGACGAGGCGGGCTTTATCACCGCTCTGCGCGACAAGCTGAGCTGTGGCGTGCGCTTGCTCTCTTTTGGTGCCGAGTCGCGCCTGACCACGCACCTTTCCCCTTACCGCGAGGAGATCCAAACGCTGGATACCCTGGATTTCCCCATCAATTTCACCTGCCAGCACCTTTACAAGGGCAACCCCGAGGATCCCGCGCTGAAGGCGGAGTATCACGTGGAGCTGATCCTGCCCATCCACCGCCTGCTCGGCGTAAACTTCAAGGCGTTCCTGCGCGCCGAAGCACCGCTGACGGTGGAGATCCTGCAAATGCTGTTTGCCTCTAACTTTACCAAAAAAAGCGACGTGTGCAGGCTGGATAACAAGCTGTATTTCAGCATGAACTTCCCGAATGCCGAGCCGTACCGACTGAAAAAGTCGTTGCAGATCGGCATCAAAGCCGACTACCTGTTCCCGCAGTAAAGGAGTACGTATGGAAAACCGAGCCTTACATTTCACCCTGAAAGCGCTTCCCCCAAACGAGGTCGAGCAAAAGCTGTTCGGCATCTTCATCTCACATTCCAGCGCAGATGGGCGCCGCCTGGATGAGCTGGCAAAAAAGATGTCCTTGTCGGAACATAAGCTCAATCCCATTTTCGACCGTGAGTTTTTAAAGGGCGGCGACTATTTTCACAAAAAGATCAAGCAATGCATCAACTGCTATGCAGGCGTGGTGATCATCTCCAAAAAGGCGCTGCGCTCCGATTGGGTCAGCTACGAGTGCGGCTATTTTGCGGGGCTTGGTATGCCCGTGGTGCTGTGGGACCCCGACAACGTGCTTTCGCTGCGGTCGGTGGATAACGATCTGCTCAACGTGCATCTGTCGCAGTATCTGCCCGCCGTGCGCACCAGCGACGAGGTGGTCAGAAGGCTGAAGACCATGTCGGTGTACTCCGGTATTTTTAAAAACGAATGCCGCGATTTCAAGCGTGCGGATTTTGACAGGATGCTGGCGGAGCGCGTTTCTACCGTGATGGTGCGCCTTTCCTCGGATATGCTCAATGAAAAAAAGGAGCTGTTCCGCGAGTGCAAGCTGGGCACGCTTGTTGTAAACTTTGGTATGTTTTATGAAAAGCAAAGCGATGGCGAGCATTGTTGGGCCAAGCGATTGATGCAAGCTGACGGTAGCTATAGCCTGGACGAGGCGCCCATCTTAAAGGGGCACGCCTGCCCCGTTTCCGGGCAGAAATGCGCCATGTATTCCACCCGTGAGGTGCAGCCGGACAAACGCGAGTGCATCATTTTGAACCACGTGATGCACAACGGGCGTTACTTTGCCGCGGGCGAGAGCTATCACGACGGGACCCCGGTGAAGGAGGGAACGCTCAGCTTTTACGTGCCCGTGCATAAGGTGTACGGCACCGAGTTCAAGTTTATCGTGGATGCCCCCGACAACCAAAGGCACCACGAGCTGCTGCGCCTGTTTGAGCGCATGGGCCTCAACCCCAGCGTTTCGGATAGCATGAACGGCTGGCGCATCTATCTTTCCATCCCCGAGGTGCCCACGCACGGCTTTTTCAAATTAAAGCACGATTACGATAACAACTTCCTTTGCCCCCGCGCCGCCGTGGAGGAGGATAAAAG
>JAZNNA010000032.1:0-2673 GCA_045580065.1 Eubacteriales bacterium | reverse complement strand
CACCAAGAATTATAAAAACCTTGACGAGCTGTATACGAACAGCCGCTCCGAGGCGTGTGGCGAGCTGGCCAAGACCGCCATCCTTTACGGCTCTGACGTGCTTTCCACCAAAAACTATATGCCCAAGTACGATAAGGCGATGCGCGTGCGCCGCCTGATCGTTGAAGCGTTTGGCAAGATCTTTGCAGACTGCGATGCTGTGCTGCTGCCCGCTTGCTCGAAAAACGCTTACACGTGTGCCGATTCTGCCTTTGAAGAAAACCGCTACACCGCGCCCGCCTCTATCACGGGCCTGCCCGCAGTGGTTGCCGGCGGCGTGCAGCTGATCGGCCCTGCCTTTGCAGACGGTGCGCTTCTGGCACTTGCAAAGATCCTTGTAAAGGAGGGCAAATAAGATGAAGTTTGAAACCGTCATCGGCCTGGAGGTCCACGTAGAAATGGCCACCAGCTCCAAGATCTTCTGCTCCTGCTCCGCCAAGTTCGGCGGCGAGCAGAACGACCACGTTTGCCCCGCCTGCTGCGGCATGCCCGGCATGCTGCCCATCGTCAACAAAAAGGTGGTTGACCTTGGTATGACCGCGGGTATGATGCTGAACTGCCACATCAACCGCACCACTACCTTTGATAAAAAGAGCTACTATTACCCCGACCTGCCCGCCGCCTACCAGACCACACAGTGGTTTGCCCCCGTTGCCGTAAACGGCACCGTGGAGATCGAAACCTCTAAGGGCAAAAAGGCGATCCGCATCAAGCAGATCCATATGGAGGAGGATGCGGGTAAGCTGGTGCACGACGACTGGACCGACACCACCCTGGTGGACTTTAACCGCACCAGTGTGCCGCTCATTGAGATCGTGAGCCAGCCCGACCTTTCCTCTGCCGAGGAGGTCGTGGCATATCTGGAGCGCCTTCGCTCGCTCTTGCGCTTTGCCAAGGTTTCCGAGTGCCGTATGGAGCAGGGCTCGATGCGCTGCGACGTCAACCTTTCGGTCCGCCCCGAGGGCAGCGACAAGCTGGGCGTACGCACCGAGATGAAAAACATGAACTCGCTTTCTGCCATCGTACGCGCCATCGAGTACGAGACCGCACGCCACATTGATGCCATTGAAAACGGCACCGAGGTGCTGGTGCAGGAAACTCGCCGCTGGGACGACGTGAAGGGCAAGAGCTTTGCGATGCGCACCAAGGAGACTGCCGGCGATTATCGCTATTTCCCCGACCCCAACGTGATGCCCATCGTGATCGACGACGCGTGGTACGAGGGCATCAAGGCATCTCTGCCCGAATTCCCTGAGGTAAAAAAGGCGCGCTACACGGGCGAGCTTGGCCTTGGCGATTACGATGCCGACCTGCTTGTGGGCAGCCGCGCACTGTGCGATGCCTTTGAGGGCGCGTATGCCGTTTGCGGCAACGCCAAGGAAGCAGCCAACTGGCTGATCTCCGATTGCATGAACCTGCTCAACAAGCGCCAGATGACCCCCGATCAGCTGAGCGTGAACGGCACCTCGCTTGGCAAGCTGATCAAGCTGGTAAGCGACGGCAAGGTGGGCAGAGGCAACGCCAAAAAGATCTTGGAAGCGCTGTTTGACGCGGATCTTGACCCCGAGCGCTATGCCGAGGAGAACGGCTTTATCGTTTCCAACGACACGGGTCTGATCGAAAAGGTGATCAAGGAAGCGATCGCCGCCGACCCCAAGGCTGTTGCCGACTTTAAGGGCGGCAAGGAAAAGGCCCTGATGGCTCTGTTTGGCAAGTGCATGAAGCAGCTGAAGGGCAACTGCGACCCGCAGGTGCTGCGCCAAATTTTGATCGACGAGATCAACAAGGTTTAAAAAAGCAAATTACCGTTTCGCCTTTGTTCTTAACAAGGGATCCGGTAACGCGCATAACACGGCAGTGGAATTGCTTCCACTGCCGTGTTATATTATAATACACCGGGCAATAAGCGGGCATGCGCACAAAAAATCAACACAAACCGCAAAGTGTGTTGTTCCGTTTCTTTTTTTTCGTTGGTATAATAAAAGCACCAAAATAAAAAAGGAGAAACAAAATGAACACAGACAAAATCTATGCAGAATCTATCGCAAAGGAATATGCCCCCAAGGACAATTCCAAAATCATCGCGCTTCGCAAGCTTGATGCAAAAGCAAAGCTGCCCGCCACCATGTTCACCTATGCTTGCGGCATCGTATCGGCATTGGTGTTCGGTACAGGCATGTGCCTTGCTATGCAGGTTATTGGCAACAGCATGATCCTTGGCATCCTTGTTGGCATGCTTGGTATGCTTGGTTGCGGCGTAAACTATCCGATTTACAAAAAGCTGCTGGAAAAAGGCAAGAAAAAGTATGCGTATGAGATCGTGGAGCTTGCACGCGAAATCAGCGAAAAATAATACACGAAGGGGCGCGTTCGATGAACAAGAACGAAAACAGATATTTTAATACTGCAATCAAAATGGATCAGGCGCTTATCTCGCTTCTGGAAAAGAAAGAGTTTGAGTATATTACCATTAAGGAGATCTGCGACAAAGCCGGCGTTAACCGCTCCACGTTTTATCTGCATTACGAAAACACCTCTGATCTATTAAAAGAAACAACGCAGTATATTCTTGATAAGCACTTTTCTTATTATTCCATTGATAAAAAAGAAATCGCTTGCAGATTAGAAAGCGGC
>JAZNNA010000031.1:0-19742 GCA_045580065.1 Eubacteriales bacterium | reverse complement strand
TGACTCTCTACCTTGTCTTCCTAAGACCGCTTGGCCACCGATTTATGGGCTTAGCCCTATGCCTTTGTAATACAAAGGCGAAACTGGCGATAAACGGAACAATAAATAAGAATTTGACAAAAAGGTAAGTTGTTATGAAATTGAGAATATTGGATTTTTTGACTGATATACAAGAAGTAAATGGTGTCGCTTTATCTGCGAGGCTTCAATGCACTTGCGGATGTTCAAACTTTAAATTTTTACATACTGGCAAGCAAACCAAAGGAATTCTTGCTCCTTTAATTATCAAGAAAAAAGGTCAGTTGGTTTTGGAAGCTTTTTGTCACTGTTGCGGCAATTCTATAATTGTATATGATTCCGAAAAAGATGGAACACAAGCTCGTGGTAATTGCTTAACCGGTGAGTTCTTGCCATTTGCTTCAAAATTCTTGCCAAACAATTTTTCCGTAATGATTAAGTACAATTATTTCCCGGAAATGCTCAAAGATGGGGAAGTGTATTCTAACCAATTTGAAAATTGTTTTGTTTACATCGTGGACGATAACGGAAAGGAAGGAAAAGCCTTAATAGAGGAGTAAAGTTTCTTTGCTAAATTCCAATTTATCGAACAGCAAACCCCGACAGATTATAAAAAATCTGTCGGGGTTAATCTTTGCTTTCTGCGTTGCAACTATTCTTTTTCGGACAGTCGAGGACGCCTGTCCCTACAAAACAGGTACAAACTTCCTTATGAGAAGGAGCCACTCGCGGCTCTCTTTTTTTGTGCCAAGGGTCACCCCTCAATATCAAAGGTTTTGATCGCCTTTACGGCGTTCCCGTTCTCATATTCGCGCACCTCACCAAGGGCAAAAAATTTGCCCTCTGCGCTGCAAAGGCGCACGCGTGTGCCGGGTGCATGCTCGATCCCAAGCTTTTTGAGATAGATCTCGCACCCACTGCGGCAAAGCTTTTCATAAAACGCAGGCAGGCAAAGCCTTGCAAGGTCGGCAAACAGCTCCTCGGTGGGGATCAGCGCCGCCACGCGCTCCTCGTCGCCCTTGGCCTCCAGCGCTTCTACCGTGTAGCAGCTTGCAAGCGGGATCCCGCCCGTTTCGGTGCGGCGCAATGCTGCCATCGCACCGCCGCAGCCAAGCCGCGCACCGATATCGGCGCACAAGGTGCGGATGTAGGTGCCCGCCGAGCAGGTCACGCGCAATGCATAATCGCCGTTTTCCAAAGGGGTGCAGTCAAGCGCGTAGATCGTCATCTCGCGCGGCTTGCGTTCAACCTCAATGCCGCGCCGTGCCAGATCCACCAGCTTTTGTCCCCCCACCTTCAGCGCGCTGTACATCGGGGGCGTTTGCAGATAGCTTCCGATAAAGTCGCGTGCCACGCGGCAGACCTCATCCGGGGCAGGGAGCAGCGTGCTGCTTGTCAGCACCGTGCCCGTGGTGTCCTCGGTGTCGGTGGTGATGCCAAGGCGCAGCACAGCCTCATAGGTCTTGCGGTCGCTGGAAAGGTATTCCGCCGCCTTGGCGGCGCGCCCCACAAGCACCACAAGCACGCCCGTTGCCATGGGGTCAAGCGTGCCCGTGTGCCCCACACGGCGCGTGTGATACAGGCGGCGAACCATTCCCACGATATCGTGCGAGGTCTTTCCCGCCGGCTTGTCGATGGGCAGAATGCCCGATGGCTCAATGCTCAAAGTAAGATCTCCTCCAAGGGGCGCTTGGGCACGTAGTGGATGCCGATCTCGTCCCTGTAATATGCCGTGTTGCCGTCCTTGGCGTCCACAAGGCAGCAGACCTCTGCGGGCTTGCCAAGCACGATCACAAGGCGGGGAATATAGCGTGCGGGCGTGTCAAACAGCTCTTGCAGCTTTTGCGGATGAAAGCTGCCGACCATGCAGCCGCCAAAGCCCTTGTCGGTGGCGCCAAGCAGAATGGTCTGCGCGGCAATGCCCACGTCCTTGTGGATGCAATGCTCGGGCGAGCCCACCTCCTCATCACTGTAGATCACGATATAGCCCGTGGGGTGCTGCCCCTCGGGCGGCAGCTGAATGTTTAAAAGCCCTGCAAAGCGGCAGAGCGAAAGCAGCGCCTCACACTCGCTTTTTTCGCTGACGATGCGATAGCGTAGCGGCTGCTTGTTGTTGGCAGAGGCCACGCGGCGCGCAAGATCAACAAGCGCCGCCATCTGCTCGCGCGAAATGGGCTGACTTTCATCAAAGGCACGGTACGTGCGGTTGGCATTTACCAATTTTTCCAGCATAGCGGCTCCTTAAAACTCTACCGTTACGGCGTGAATGGGAAAGCCCTTTTCCGACCAGGCACGCTCGTATTCGGTCATGATATTTCCTTCATTCAATGGGGAATTGTGCAGATCGCGGGTGAGATCGTAGGTCCTCAGCCCCATTGCCTCAAATTCCTCAAGCGAAAAGTCAAACAGCCCCACGTTGTCGGTCTTAAAGCGCAGAATACCACCTTTTTTTAATACCGTTTGGTATCTTTCCAAAAAAAGGCGGTGGGTAAGACGGCGCTTTTTGTGCCCTGCCTTGGGCCAGGGATCGCTGAAGTTGAGATACAGGCAGTCCACGCTGTGCGCGGGCAGCCATTCGGTCAGATTTTCTGCATTGCCGATCAGAAAGCGCAGATTGTCGGGGCGGCTTTCTGCCTCACGCTCGGCCTTTTCCAGGGCAAGGCACGCCACGTCGGGCACGCGCTCCATTGCGATAAAATTCACCTCGGGGTGGGCGGCCGCCATGCCGCAGGCAAAGCTGCCCTTGCCGCACCCGATCTCCAGGTGCAGCGGGCGCTTTTCGGAAAAGGGTGCTTGCGGATCCTCGGCAAGAACGGCAGGATCCTCGATCAGCAGGTGCGCGCAGGCGGCAATGCGCTCGGCACCGTGCTTTTTCTTACGGGCGCGCATCAGACGTTAAAGCGGAAGACAACGATGTCCCCGTCCTGCATCACGTATTCCTTGCCCTCGGAGCGCAAAAGGCCCGCTTCCTTGACGGCATTCATCGTGCCAAGGCGCTCAAGATCGGCGTAGCTTACTACCTCGGCGCGGATAAAGCCGCGCTCAAAGTCGCTGTGGATCTTGCCTGCAGCGCCGGGAGCCTTGGTGCCGCGCGTGATCGTCCAGGCGCGCACCTCCTTGGGGCCTGCGGTGAGAAAGCTGATCAGACCAAGCAGAGAATAGCTTGCCTTGATCAGGCGGTCAAGGCCGCTTTCAGCAATGCCGAGGTCCTCAAGAAACGCCTGCTTCTCCTCACCGGAAAGCTCGGCGATCTCCGCCTCGATCTGTGCGCAAACGGGCAGCACCTCTGCGTGCTCGCTGGCTGCAAACTCCTTCAGCTTTTGATAGTGGGGGTTGTCGGTGGGCTCTGCGCCTGCCTCCTCCTCGCTGACGTTTGCGGCGTAGATGACCGGCTTCATGGTCAGCAGGGGGGTGTCGTAAAGCATAGCGCGCTCATCCTCAGAAAGCTCTACCGTTCTGGCGGTAAATCCGTCGGAAAGCGCCTTGTAGATGCGCTCGAACAACGCAAGCTCAGAGGCAAGCGTCTTGTCACCCTTCATCGCCTTTTTCACGCGGTCGATGCGGCGCTCCACCATCTCCATGTCGGAAAAGATCAGCTCCATGTTGATGGTCTCCACGTCGCGCATCGGGTCAACAGCGCCGTCCACGTGGATGATGTTGTCATCGTTAAAGCAGCGCACCACGTGCAAAATGGCGTCCACCTCGCGGATGTGAGAAAGGAACTTGTTGCCAAGGCCCTCACCCTTAGAGGCGCCGCGCACAAGACCTGCAATGTCCACAAATTCGATCACGGCAGGGGTGTACTTTTCCGGGGCGTACATATCGGCAAGAAAGTCCATACGCGCATCCGGCACAGCCACCACGCCCACGTTGGGCTCGATGGTGCAGAAGGGATAGTTTGCAGACTCAGCCCCCGCATTGGTCAGGGCGTTGAACAGCGTGCTCTTGCCCACGTTGGGCAAGCCTACGATACCGAGTTTCATGTTGTTTCTCCTTGTATGTGCAGTAATTTTTGACAGTTGATAGGTCAGTCGTTGACCTCGTGGATATCACGGGCAACGGCGGGGACGTCCGCATCGTCAAAGTGGATGTAGTTACCGGCGGCTTGCATTTCAGCCTGCAGCGCGACAACGTCAACTCGTGTAAGATCCCTGTGGCCGGCATCCAGCGCCAGCGCTGCGGCAAAGCCCGCAGCCTGTCCCGTCACGATCGCGGGCGGGATCACGCGCAGCACGTCCCAGGCGTAGCCGTCAGCGGCTGCCGAGCGGCCGCAGGTGATGACGTTGATCGCCTTTTCGCTGTACAGCGTGCGGTAGGGGATCTCAAATAAATAGTCGCGGCGGTCAAAGTCGCAGATAGCGGCGACCGAGTCGTCAAAGTGGCAAAAGGCATCATCCTCCTGCAGCGCGTAAGCACCGTCGATGCGGCGCGTGGTGCGGAACTGCGCCATGCCGGGCAGCGTGACGATATCCATCTCGTTGCGCTTATGCTCCTTGATCTTTTGCAAAAGCTCCAGCTGGTTAGAAATGAGGTAGCGGTTGACCTCCTCACTTGTCGTGCCGTAATAAAGCGGGATCTCGGCAGGGTGACCACCGCCGTACAGGTTGGCAGTTCCTGCCCCCTTTCTGAATACCAGACGGGAGATATCCTGCTCGTCCAGAGCGCGCTTGCAGCTTTCCAGTGTTACGAAAAACGCCTCGTAGGTATGAAAATTGCCGCGCTCAACGGTGGGAATGCCCGCGCGGTAGAGCAGGTCGGCGTCGCCTGTGGCATCCACGAAAAGCGAGGCGGTGTAGTACTCGCGTCCGGACTTTGTTTCCAGCACCACGCCCTCCACGGTCGTTCTGCCGTTTTCCTCGGTGCAGATCGGGGTGGAGAGAATGGCGTCAAACAAAAGCGTTACGCCCTCGTTCACGCAAAGCTCGGTCAGCGCCAGCGCAAAGATCTCGGCAGAAAAGCGGGTGGTGTAGCGGGGCGGCAGCTTGCCGTCACGCTCGTACTCCTCCAGCCTTTCCTTGGGGATCACACCGTTTTCAAAGTGCGGATAGCCGCCGCGGTCATAGCCGTATCTGATGGAGAGGCGGAACAGCTCCTCGGCCATACCCTTGATGATCTGCTTGCCGCGCCCGTTGCACATGGGCACAAAAAGGTTGATCAGCCCCAGAGTGGCAAGGCCGCCCAGCTTTTGGGATTTTTCGATCAGCAGCACCTGCTTGCCCTTGCGCGCCGCCTGAACGGCTGCCGCAACGCCGGCCACGCCGCCGCCGGCCACGATCACGTCATAGTGCTTCTTTGCCTGTAATTCCTCGGTTCTGATCATAAATGCCTCCTGTAACGGTATAGTGAAATCATATCATCTCATTATACTACAAAACCCATAATTTTGCAAGGGCGCTGTGCAAAATTTACACAAAGTAGGCAGATTTTTGGCACAAAGCCCCAAGTTTTGTGAATATGCCGTGAAAAAGCGGGGAAATTTAAAAATTTTTTGCAAAAGCTCTTTTCAAAAGTTAACAGATGTGTTATAATAATAAAAGCATAAAGTAAATGCTGCGTTGAAATGGATATTTTCACCAACGCGGCGGCAAAAAAGGTTTACTGCGGAGGTATATCATGGTTGGAATCAAGATCCTGGTCGTGGATGACGACCCCAATATCTGTGACATTCTCAAAACTCATTTCGAAAACGAAGGGTGCGAGGTGATCACTGCCGGCGATGGGATCGAGGGCGTTGCCGCATTCAAGGCAGTTTCCCCCGACATCGTGCTGCTGGATATCATGATGCCCAAAATGGACGGCCAGCAGGTGCTTGCCGAGATCCGCAAGGAATCCTCCCGCCCCGTCATTCTGGTTTCCGCTAAGGGAGAGGTGTTTGACAAGGTGCTGGGCCTTGAGATGGGTGCTGACGATTTTGTTGTCAAGCCCTTCGATCTCAAGGAGCTTTCCGCACGCGTCAAGGCCGTGCTGCGCCGTTACCAGTCGCATATGAACCAGGAGAGCGAGGATGACGTGATCCGCTTTGAAAACTTTGAGATCAGCCAGGATAAGTTCGAGCTGAAGCTGCGCGGCAAAAAGGTGGACATCCCCCCCAAGGAGCTGCAGCTGCTCTACTGCCTTGCCTCCAATCCCAATCGCGTGTTCAGCCGCGAGCAGCTGCTTGAGCACGTATGGGATTTTGCCTTCCTTGGCGACTCCCGCACCGTAGACGTACATATCAAGCGTCTGCGCGAAAAGCTTGAGGGCGTTTCCGACAAGTGGGCGCTGAAGACCGTGTGGGGCATCGGTTACAAATTTGAGCTTTCCAACTAAGCCTATGTGCCGCCGCAAAGGCAATTTGCGGCGGCATTGCTCATTTTGAGCAAAAGGAGCACAGATGTTTAAAAGTGTATTTGCAAAATACATCATCACCTTTATGCTGATCATTTTTATCAGCTTTCTGGTGCTTGTTTCCATCGTGACGGGTATGGTCAACAGCTATGCCGTCACCAGCAAGCAGCAAACGCTTTCCACCACCGCCCACGGCGCGGCCGATTTTCTTGGCGCGCGCACAAAATCGCACGGCTCGCTTGTCAAGTTTGATCAGATCGTGCGCGACTCGCAAGCGGATATTGATCGTATGCTCTCCGCCCTTTCCTCGGTAGACGAGGATATCAGCATCCTGCTGGTGGATAACAACGGCAATGTGGTGCGTATGATCTCGGGCGGCGTGTGCGGCGAAAGCAATGCCGTGGTGCCGCGCAGCGTGATGAACGAGGTCAATAACCTTGTTGAGCTTTCTGAGTTTGAAATGCTTGAGGGCGTGTTCGACACACCGCATATGTTCTATACCGCCCCCGTGTTTACCGAGGATGGGTACGTGTGCGGCACGGTGTTTGCTTGCTCCGCCACCGCCACACAGGACGAGCTGCTTGGCGTGATGATCAAAACCATTATCATCAGCAGCCTTTGGATCATGCTGGCGGCGCTGATCGCTGTGTATATCATCACCGAGCGCGTGATCGGGCCCCTGAAGGATATGAGCCGCATGGCAAAGGAATTTGCCAAAGGCAACTTTGAGGCGCGCGTTCCCGTGCGCGGACGCGACGAGGTCGCAAGCCTTGCCGTGGCCTTTAACGATATGGCAGACTCTATTTCCCGCCTTGAGGTGATGCGCAACACCTTCGTGGCAAACGTATCCCACGATCTGCGCACTCCCATGACCACCATCTCCGGCTTTATCGACAATATTTTGTCGGGCGCCATCCCACCGGAAAAGCATCAGTATTATCTGGAGCTGATCCGCACCGAGGTCGGGCGTCTGGCACGTCTTGTTTCCTCGCTTTTGGATATTTCCCGTATCCAGGCAGGCGAGCGCAAGTTTGAAATGCGTCCCTTTGACGTGTGCGAAATGGCGCGCAGGATCCTGATCTCCTTTGAGGCCAAGATCGAGGGCAAGCATCTTGACGTTGAATTTGACTGCGACCGTGATCGTATGCCCGTGTTGGCAGATCACGATGCGATCTATCAGATCCTGTATAATATCTGCGACAATGCGGTGAAATTCTCGCGTGAGCGCGGCAAGCTGCGCGTTGCCATCAACGAGATCAAGGATAACAAGCTGCAGATCTCTGTATATAATGAGGGAGAGGGAATTGCCGCTGAGGACGTCCCCTTTATCTTCGAGCGCTTTTATAAGGGCGACAAAAGCCGCGGCCTTGACAAAAGCGGCGCAGGGCTTGGGATGTTTATTTCCAAGACCATCATTGATGCACACAATGAAAATATCTGGGTGAGAAGCGAGCAGGGCAGCTTTTGTGAGTTCAATTTCACGCTGGCTCTCGCCGAGCTTTGATGTTTGGAGAATACGTGTATGGAAGAAAATAAGCAATTTTTTGAAAATAACGCTCCCGAAAACGGGGCGCAGCTGCCGGAGCCTCTCCCGCCCGAAGGGCAGGCGGAGCAAGCCGCAGCAGCCCCCGCCGAGGATGCTGCGCCCCCCGCCGAGGGCGCTCTCGCTGCCGGGCAGCCGGTGCCCCCTGCGGTGCCGCTCAGCTTTGATTTCGGCGCACAGAGGCCGGAAAAGAAAAAAAGCGGCATCGGCGCGTTTTTTGCCGTGTTTGGCGGCGTATTTGCCCTATGCATCGCTTTGCTCATCGTCACGCTGTTTCTTGGCGATGGGGGGATCCAGATCGTAAAGACCCTGCATAGCGAGCGCGTGATCTACGTGCGCGAGGACGATGGAACCAGCGGCCTGCTCACCCCTAACGAGGCGGCGGACGTGGTGAAAAAATCCACCGTCACCGTCGTCAGCAGATCGGATGCCGGCTCCGGCATCGGCTCCGGCTTCGTTTATGATGCAAACGGGCATATTTGTACCAATTATCACGTGATCGAGGGGGCCACCTCGGTGCAGGTCATCCTGCCCGACGGTACCGCCGTTGACGCGAGCATCGTGGGATACGACGTCCCCGCAGACCTGGCAGTCCTGAAGGTAGAGGCTGCAGGGCTTGTGCCCGCTGTGCTTGGCTCCTCTGCCGATCTTCTGGTGGGTGACGCGGTGGTTGCCGTGGGCACGCCCGCCAGTATCGAGTTTGCGGGCACCGCCACCTTTGGCAACGTGTCTGCCACCTCGCGCCTGCTTGCCCTTGAGGATGCAAGCGGCACCGTTTACCGCAAGATCACCGTGATCCAGACCGATACCAGCGTCAACCCCGGAAACTCCGGCGGCCCGATGGCAGATATGTACGGCCACGTGATCGGCATCGTGGTGCGCAAGATCCTTTCCTATAACGGCTCCGCGTACGAGGGCGTTGGCTTTGCCATCCCGATCAACGGCGCTAAGGTCATTCTGGATGAGATCATTGCAAAGGGCAGCTTTACGGGGGATAACCCCGTTGCCGAGGGCAGATCACTGCTTGGCGTTACCGGCTATGGCGGCGAGGGCGGCAAATGGTATGCCGTTGACGGCACGACCGGCTCTGTTACCGTTTCGGATACCGAGCAGCCCGGCTACGTGTATATGCCCCGCGACGGTGTGTTCGTCAGCGCCGTTTCCGGCCAGAACGTTATCGGCAAAATGCAGGTGGGTGACGTGATATTAGCCATTAACGGCTTGCGTATGACCACCATTCAGGATGTGATCGATGCCGTCAACCGCCACTATGCGGGGGAGAGCGTTACGCTTACCGTGTGGCGCGGCGATGCTGAGATTACCGTGCGCGTGATGCTGACCGAGGGTGCAGCCTCGTAATTACTTTTGAGAGAGGAATTTCTATGTTTGTGTTTCTTGATCCACTTCGCTCTATGACGGCGGACAACGTCTTTTGGGTCACGCTGCTCCGCCTGGGCGTTGGTGTTGTGTGTGGTGCGATCATCGGCCTTGAGCGCGGCAAAAAGCGCCGCCCTGCAGGCTTTCGTACACATATGCTGGTTTGTATCGGCGCAACGCTTGCCATGCTGATCAGCCAATATCTTTCTATGATGGAGGGCACCTACTGGTCGCAGCTGACCAGCTTTGTTGCCAATACCGATCTTTCGCGTCTTGGTGCGCAGGTCATCAACGGCATCGGCTTTCTCGGTGCGGGCACCATCATCGTCACCGGCAGACAGGAGGTCAAGGGCCTTACCACCGCAGCGGGCCTTTGGGCATCTGCCTGCATGGGTCTTGCCATCGGTGCAGGCTTTATCGAGGGGGCGCTGTTCGCCTGCCTTATGATCGTGGCCACCATCATCGTGTTCAGCCGCCTGGAGCGCATGATCATTTCCAGAGCGCGCAACATCAATCTGTATCTTGAATTTGCCCACATGGACGATCTGGGCAGCCTCATTTCCTTGATCAAGGCGCAGGACATCCGCATTTTTGATGTGGAAATGAAAAAGCCGAGCAAGGATAAATCCTATCCCTCTGCCGTATTTTCCATTCGCTTGCCCAAGCGTATGCAGCACACCGCCCTGATGGCAACGCTTGCGGGCGTGGAGTGCGTGCGCGCCATTGAAGAGCTGTAAGACAGTCAAAGGAGGAAATGAACGTGTCTGCTTTTATGGATATGATCCGCTTTGTTGACGGATTTCACATAGTAGGTGCCATTGTACGTATGCTGCTTGCCGTGATCTGCGGCGGCGTGATCGGCCTGGAGCGCGAGCATAAGCGCCGTCCCGCCGGCTTTCGCACGCATATTCTGATCTGCCTTGGTGCCTCACTTACCACGCTGACCAGCCAATACATCTATCTGGAATTAAATCTTTTCACCGACCTTGCCCGTCTTGGCGCGCAGGTCATTGCCGGCATCGGCTTTATCGGTGCGGGCACCATCATCGTTACCAAGCGCCGCCAGGTCAAGGGCCTTACCACCGCAGCGGGTCTTTGGACCTCTGCCGTGCTGGGTCTTGCCGCAGGTGCCGGATTTTACGAGGCGGTGCTGATCGCCACGGTGCTGATCCTGGTGGTCGAGATCCTGCTTTCCCGCTTTGAGTGGTTTTTGGTATCCACCACGCGCGACGTCAACCTTTACGTGGAGTACAAGGCAAACGATGCGCTGGAGCGCATCAACGACTATCTGCAATCGCACCACGTGGTGGTGGGGGAATTGCAGATCACCAAATCCGGTGCTGCCACACAAAACCCTTGTGCCATCTTCTCGCTGCAGCTGCCGCATAAGCTGACGCACGACAGAGTGATGACCGCCATCGGCGAGATCGAAAACGTAGTATCCGTTGAGGAGCTGTAAACTAAAAAAGAGCAGGGCGCCACGGCGCCCTGCTCTTTTTTTCCTCTCCCCCTTGCAAAACGGGCCGGAGAGTGTTATAATATGGCATATAACAAAAAGGGAGGGGAGCAGTATGCCGCAGGAAAAGAAACGGCCGGGCGTGTGCCGTCTTGCGTTCCTTGCCAGCATTCCGGTGCTGACGGGGTATATGATCCTTGGCATCGGGTTTGGTATCCTGCTTGCCTCAAAGGGGTTTGGTGCGCCGTGGGCGCTTGCCATGGGTGCCTTTATCTATGCAGGCTCTATGCAGTTTGTTGCCGTGGATCTGCTGGCGGGCGGCGCTTCGCTCGTCAACAGCGCGCTGATGACGTTGATGGTCAATGCGCGCCATTTGTTTTACGGCGTTTCTATGATCGAAAAATACCGTGGGGCAGGGCGCAAAAAGCTTTACCTTATTTTCGGCCTTACCGACGAGACCTATTCCTTGCTTTGCAGCGGCGAGGTGCCCGAGGGAGTGGAGCTCCACACCTATCAGCTGCTCGTCACGTTGTTTGACCATTGCTATTGGACGCTTGGCTGCCTGCTTGGTGGTCTGATCGGCAGCGTGCTGCCCTTTGAGCTTGCAGGCATCGAGTTTGTACTGACGGCGCTTTTTGTGTCGATCTTTGTCGAGCAATGGCTCAGCACCAAGGATCATATCCCTGCCATCATCGGCGTGCTTTGCACGCTCTTGTGCCTGTTGATCTTCGGCAGCCAAAGCTTTTTGATCCCCGCTATGCTGCTGATCACACTGTCGCTGGCTTTGCTGAAGCTGGCGAGAAAGGGGGCGCAGCATGACGAGTGAGCAGATCCTGTACGCGGTGCTGACAGTGGGCGTGATCGCCCTTGTCACCTTCCTTTTGCGCGTGCTGCCGTTTCTGATCTTTGGCGGCAAGCGCCGTCCGCCCGCCTTTATCGGCTGGCTTTCCTCGGTACTGCCCTTTGCCGTAATGGGAATGCTGGTGGTCTATTGCTTCAAGGGGATCTCCTTCACAGCTGCCCCTTTTGGTGTTCCGGAGCTTGCGGCGACCGTGCTTGTGGTGCTGCTGCACGTCTGGCGGCGCAACGCGCTGCTCAGCATCGGCGGCGGTACGGCAGCCTATATGCTGCTGCTCATGCTTTTCTAACACAAAAAGAGTAACCACGCCGTGGTTACTCTTTTTGCTTTTTAAAGCTTGCCGGCCTCGTCAAAGGGAAGGGCGTCGTTTACAAGCACGGGCAGCAAGCGGAAGGAAAAGCTGAACTCCTGCTCGTTAAATGCATATTGCTCGGAGAGGGCAGGGCCGCAGGAGCCGGAGCCGATGCCGGTCTGGCGGTAGTCGATATTGACAACGGTGTTTTTCAGAGGAGCAAGCTCAAAATCGTGTGCCGTTTCGGTCAGCTGCTTTGCCGTGTAGTGCGCGCAGTTAAAGCTGAAATCGCGCTCGGTGCATACAAACAGCAGCCCGTGACCTGCAAGCGTAGAAACGCTCATCCACTTGCTGCCGGCGTGCGCCAGGTTTTCCTGCGGACGCAGATACGGCTCAAAATGCTTGGAAACGGTGGTAGAAAACTCACCAAGATAGGTGGAAACACCCATATCCGCATAAGCGCCGCCGGGCCCGCGCCCAAAGTAGCGCAGCTGCTCAAAGCCCTCGGGGCATTGCAGCTCAACGCCAAAGCGGGGGAGCGCGCAGGACGTATTCAAGGTGCTGCGCTTTACCTCAAGGTCAAATTTCACGCCGCCCTCGGCATAAAAGGTGTAGCTTGCCTGCACGCTTGCAATGTTGGGAAGTGATGCAGCCCCAAGCGAGAGCGATGCGCAAACGCGCACCTGCTTTCCGTCAACGTGCGCGACCTCACAGCCGTAGCAATGCAGCAGGGCGCGGTCAAGGCCGTTTTTCATCCACTCGTTTTTGATCCGGCGGTCGTTGTCGGTGGGGGCGCGCCATACGGCAGGCGAAATGGGGGTTGCCAGCATCTCCTTGCCGCGGTCAAGAATCGAGCAGATCAGCCCGTGTGTCCTATCCACCGTGTAAAGGGTATCCTTGGTTTTAATGGCGATACGGGTAGAGTTTTCCGTCACCTCAATGGGTGCGCCCTCGGTGATCTCGGCAAGCAGCGCGGCTCTCGGCTGCTTTTGCGAAAGCGCAAACTGTGCAAAGCCGATCTCATAGCCCGCCTCGGCCCAGGGGGTAGCCGCGCTCTGCCGCAGCGATACGGTCAAGGTGCTGTACTCGCCCGTGGTGGCGGCGTTGAAGTGCGGCAGGGGATAGGTGCGGCTCTTGCCGGGGGCGATCCTCAGATTTAAAAATCTGCCCTCGGTCACGGTCTTGCCGTTGCGCTGCAGCGACCAGTAAAGGTCGATATCCTCAAGCGAGGTGAAATGGCGCAGGCTCTTTACCCTCAGCTTGCCAAGCTCGTAGCTGAGCTGTGCGGGCTTAAGGACGTTTTTGTATTCCAGAAGCCCTTGGTGCACTCTGCGGTCGGGGTAAACAAGCCCGTCGCAGCAGAAATTGCCGTCGTGCGGGGTATCGCCAAAGTCGCCGCCGTAAACGTAGTGCGGGTCGTTATAGACATCCTCGCCCGTCGCCACCGAGTGGTCGGTCAACTCCCACACGCACCCGCCAACAAACCAGTCGTTTTTGTAGATCATATCCCAGTAAAGCTGCAGGTCGCCGGGGCCGTTGCCCATCGCGTGTGAGTATTCGCACATGAAAAAGGGCTTGGTGAGATGCTTTTTGCTATATACGTCGTTGATCTCCCGGATCGAGGGATACATGCGGCTGTCCACGTCGATGATGGGGGAGTTCATCGCCCCTCCCTCGGCAGGGGGGATGCCCAAGGCCTTACAGCCGTAAGCAAGCCGACGGGTGATATCCTCGCAATGCACCAGATTTTTGGGGTCGCGCGCCTTCAGGTATTTCGAGGCAGCCATATGTCCGCATCCGGTGCCGGACTCGTTGCCAAGCGACCACATGACCACGCAGGGGTGGTTCTTGTCGCGCTCGTACATACGTTCCACGCGGTCAAGATAAGCCTCGGTCCAGTCGGGACTGTCGGTAAAGTAATCCCAGTTGGCAATGCCCTCCTTGTTGGTGCCGTGCGTTTCGTAATCGGTCTCGTCTATCACGTAAAAGCCGTATCTGTCACATAGCGAAAGAAAGCGCGGGTCGTTGGGGTAGTGGCTGGTGCGGATGGTGTTGACGTTGTGGCGCTTGAGCAAAAGCAGATCACGGATCATGTGATCCATCGGGGTAGCTGCGCCGAGAATGGGGTGGCTGTCGTGGCGGGTTACGCCGCGCAGCTTCACCTTTTGGCCGTTGATCAGCAGCACGCGGCCCTTGATGCGGATGTCGCGCAGACCGATCTGCAGGCAGATATGCTCCGCACCTGCGGTGATAAACAGGCGGTAGAGCTGCGGCAGCTCGTCGCTCCAGAGCAGGGGGGCTTGTACGCTTGCCTCAAAGCAGCCCGTGCCGTCAAGCGCCAGCAGCTGCTCGCACAGCACACGTCCGTCCGGCGTTTCCAGGCGGCAGATGGCATCCAGCGCACCGCTTGTCGAAAGCGTAACGGCGATCTGTGCCGCACCGAGGTCCTCGCACAGCGCGGTGCGCACGTCAACGTCCGCTACGTGCCTTTCCTCGCGTGCAAGCAGATATACCTCACGGAAGATGCCGGAGAGGCGGAATTTGTCCTGGTCCTCAAGATAGCTGCCGTCACACCACTTCAGCACCACCACGGCAAGCGTGTTGCCGCCCTCTTTGACGTAATCGGTGATGTCCAGCTCGCTCGTCGTATGGCTGACCTGACTGTAGCCCGCATATTTGTTGTTTACAAACAGATAAAAGCAGGAGTCCACACCCTCAAAATTCAAAAACAGGCGCTTGCCGCGCAGCGTGTGTGCCGAAAGCGAGAAATCGCGCAGATACAGCCCGCAGGGGTTGTCGTTTGGCACAAAGGGCGGGTCAAAGGGGATGGGATAGTTGACGTTGGTGTAGTTAGGGGTGTCGTAGCCGCGCCCAAGCACTGTCTGCCAGCTGCGCGGCACGGCAAGCTTGTCCATTGCGGCACGGGGAAATTCCGGCACGCGGAAATCCTCTAAAAGGGAAAGGGAAGGGTAGTATTTAAAATCCCACTCGCCGCAAAGCGAGGTGAAAAAGGCGCTTTCAGCGCGATTGTCGCGCAGGGCCTTGGTATCGCTTTCATAAGGAATGAAATACGCGCGGGGGCGCTCGCATCCCACGTGCAGCTTGTGCTGGTCCTGGTGGCAGTCAAACAAAAAATCCATAGTGTTACCTCGCTTTGCTTTGCCTTGCGGCTTTGAGGCTATCATAACATAAAGAAAACGAAAAGTCAAGCGAAAAAGGGCGAATTTTAAAAAGGAAAAAAGGGGAATTTTTTCATACCCTTTTTGGGCTTTTCCTCTTTACAAATCCAGCAAAATGTGATATAATTTTACAGTATGATGCCAAACGACGGGAGGTGATCCGATGCGGCTGGATAAATTTTTAAGCGTTACCGCCACCGCCACAAGAAGCGAGGCGGCACGTGCCGCACGCGCGGGTCAGATCCTGGTCAACGGCTTGCCCGTCAAAAAAGCGGACGTACAGATCTCACCCGAGCGCGATGCCGTTGTGTTCTGCGGCGCTCCCGTTGTGTACAAGCCGTATTATTACGTGCTGCTCAACAAGCCCGACGGCTACGTCAGCGCCACCGAGGATGGGCGCGACCCAACGGTGCTGGAGCTTTTGCCCGAAAAATACACCGCGTTGGGGTTGTTTCCCTGCGGCAGGCTGGATAAGCACACGCTGGGGCTGATGCTGCTCACCAACAACGGCGAGCTGTCACACCGCCTGCTCTCTCCGCGCCGCCACGTGGCAAAGCGTTACGCCTTTCGCTGCAAATTCCCCCTGACGCGCGAGGAATGTGCCCGCTTTGAAAAGGGGCTTGTGCTGGAGGACGGATACGAAACCAAGCCCGCCCTGATCGAGCTTTATGACGACGCCCACTCCGGCGTGATCACGCTGGTGGAGGGGAAATACCATCAGATCAAGCGTATGCTTGAGGCACTGCACAACCAGATCACCTATCTCGAGCGCATCAGCTTTGGCCCGCTTACCTTGCCCCCGGATCTGCCGCGCGGCGCCTGGCGCGAGCTTACCCCCGACGAGGAGGCAGCCCTGCTTGCCGCCGCCGAATGACTTTGTTGTAAATATCGAAATAGAAACCCCGAAAGGACCCTGAACACTTATGGAAATGATGCAAAAACTGGCCCAAGAGCTTTCCCTCACCGTCGACCAGGTCGAAAAGACCGTTGCCCTTCTGGATGAGGGGAACACCATCCCCTTTATCTCCCGTTACCGTAAGGAGGTCACGGGCGGCCTTGACGATACCGTGCTGCGCAAGCTGGAGGAAAGATTGCGCTATCTGCGCAATATCGAGGCGCGCAAGGCAGAGGTGATCAAGCTGATCGCCGAGCAGGAAAAGCTGACCCCTGAGCTTGAGGCCCAGATCCTTGCTGCCAACACCATCACCGAGGTGGACGATATCTATCGCCCCTTCCGCCCGCACCGCAAAACGCGCGCATCCGTGGCACGCGAGCGCGGCCTTGCCCCCTTGGCTGAGGCACTGCTTGCACAGGAAAAGTCCTACGATCCCCCCATCCCCGAGCTTGCCGCTACCTTTATTGATGAAGAAAAGGGCGTTCCGGATGCCGAGGCGGCTCTCGCCGGTGCAATGGATATCATTGCCGAGGATATTTCCGATAACGCGACCTACCGCAAATTCCTGCGCTCCCTCACCGTTCGCCACGGCTTCCTTTCCTCTAAGCAGGCAAAGGAGGAGGACTCGGTCTACGCGCAGTATTACGATTACAGCGAGCCGGTGCATAAGGTGCCCGGCCACCGCGTGCTCGCCATCAACCGCGGCGAAAAGGAGGATTTCCTCAAGGTGGATATCACCATTGATAAGGATATCATCCTCAACTACCTGAACGGCACCGTCCTCAAGGAAGGGAACAGCCCCGCCAAGGAATACGTCAGCGCCGCCATCGTGGATAGCTACGATCGCCTGATCGCCCCCTCCGTTGAGCGCGAGATCCGCAACGATCTCTTTGACGATGCCTGCCGCAGCGCGATCACCCTGTTTTCCGAGAACCTGCGCAACCTTCTGATGCAGGCTCCCCTCAAAAACAAGATCGTGCTCGGCTTTGACCCCGGCTATGCCCACGGCTGCAAGCTTGCCGTTTGCGACCAGACGGGTAAGGTGCTTGACACCGCCGTGATCTTCCCCACGCAGGGTGCCGCCCGTGCCGAACAGGCAAAGGGCATTATGAAGCGCTTGATCACAAGGCACGGCGTTGACGTGATCGCCATCGGCAACGGTACTGCCTCCCGCGAGAGCGAAAGGTTCGTGGCCGAGCTTTTGCGCGAGATGAAGGCAGATACCAAGTATATCATCGTCAGCGAGTCGGGCGCATCCGTTTACTCCGCCTCCAAGCTTGCCGCCGACGAGTTCCCGGAATTTGACGTTATGCAGCGCTCCGCCGTGTCCATCGCGCGCCGACTGCAGGATCCCCTTGCCGAGCTTGTTAAGATCGATCCCAAGGCCATCGGCGTTGGGCAGTATCAGCACGATATGAAGCCCGCCATGCTTGACGAGTCGCTTTGCGGCGTGGTAGAGGATTGCGTAAACAGTGTGGGCGTTGACCTCAATACCGCCTCGCACTCTCTGCTTTCCTATATCTCCGGCATCAATGCCACCAGCGCCAAAAACATTGTAAAATACCGCGAGGAAAACGGCGAGTTCAAGCGCCGCTCCGACGTGCTGAAGGTGCCGCGCATCGGTGCCAAGGCCTACGAGCAGTGCGCAGGCTTTTTGCGCGTACCCGGCTCCCGTGAGCTGCTGGATAACACCGGCGTTCACCCCGAGTCCTACGAGGCGGCTCACGCCCTCTTAAAGCGCTTTGGCTATACCGCCGAGGATATCAGGGCAGGCAAGCTTTCCGGCATCGGTGGCCGCGTGCGCACCGAGGGCGTGGAAAAGCTGGCAGCCGAGCTTGGCATCGGCGTTCCCACTCTTCAGGATATCGCCACCGAGCTGGAAAAGCCGGGGCGTGACCTGCGCGACGATTTCACTCCGCCCGCCCTGCGCGACGACGTGCTGGAGATCTCGGATCTGCAGCCCGGCATGCTGCTTACCGGCACGGTGCGTAACGTTATCGACTTTGGCGCGTTTGTGGATATCGGCGTGCATCAGGACGGCCTTGTTCATATCTCCGAGCTTTCCGATCGCTTTATCAAGCACCCCCGTGAGGTGGTGTCGCTTGGCGATATCGTGCAGGTGCGCGTGCTTTCTGTCGATTTGAAAAAGAAGCGCATCGCCCTGACCATGAAAAAGGCCAAAAACGAGGAAGCAAAGGGCTAATTTGTTCATTTATGAACGCAATATTTCGTTCATAAACAATGCGCAATTTCACACGGCCGTCACACAGCCGTACTGAATTGTGCATTGTGCATAAATGAAAAGAATAAAATTTGGAGATTTAACATCTTCCCGAATGGGCAAAAATCTGCTATAATATTATATGTTAAAATATATTGGGATTCGGATGCCTTTCGCATCCCACCAAGGAGGATTACATAATGGCAAGCTTATCGCTCAGACACATTTACAAAAAGTACCCCGGTGGCGTTACCGCCGTTTCCGACTTCAACCTGGAGATCAAGGATAAGGAATTTATCGTGTTCGTAGGTCCTTCCGGTTGTGGTAAGTCCACCACCCTTCGTATGGTCGCAGGCCTTGAGGAGATCACCGAGGGCGAGCTGTTCATCGGCGACGTTCTTGCAAACGACGTAGCTCCTAAGGACCGTCAGATCGCAATGGTGTTCCAGAACTACGCTCTGTACCCCCACATGTCTGTGTTTGACAACATGGCATTTGGTCTTAAGCTTAACAAGACCCCCAAGGAAGAGATCAAGCGCCGCGTAGAAGAGGCTGCCCGTATCCTTGATATCACCCACCTTCTCGACCGTAAGCCCAAGGCTCTTTCCGGTGGTCAGAAGCAGCGTGTTGCTCTGGGTCGTGCAATCGTTCGTAACCCCAAGGTATTCCTTCTGGACGAGCCGCTTTCCAACCTTGACGCAAAGCTTCGTGCAACCATGAGAACCGAGCTGACCAAGCTCCATAAGAGAGTTGAAACCACCTTCATCTACGTAACGCACGACCAGGTAGAGGCTATGACCATGGCTACCCGTATCGTTGTTATGAAAGACGGTCTGATCCAGCAGGTAGATACTCCTCAAAACCTTTACGACAACCCTGTAAACCTGTTCGTAGCAGGCTTCATCGGCACTCCTCAGATGAACTTCATCAACGGCACCCTTTCTCAGGAGAAGGGCAGCGAGGATGTTTACTTCAACTTCGACGGCAACTCCATCAAGCTTCCCGCTGAAAAGGCTGCTGACGAGGCTCTTAAGGAGTACATCGGCAAAGAGGTCATCGCAGGCCTTCGTCCCGAGTGTATCCACGACGCTCCCATGCAGCTTGAGGTATTCAAGGATAGCACCATCACCGTTGACGTTGACGTAACCGAGCTGATGGGCGCTGAGATCTACCTCTACCTCAACAGCTACGACAGAACTCCCAAGGAGGGTATGTCCAGCGGTAAGGAGATCGTTGAGGATCCCACCAGACTGATCGCTCGCGTATCTGCTCGCTCCACCAGCCGTGCAGGCGACACCATTCAGGTGGCTCTTGACGTATCCCGTATCCACATCTTTGATAAAGACACCGAAAAGTGCATCGTCCACTAATCGAGGCATCTTTTGGCTGCACCACCCCCACGGCAACGCCGTGGGGGTTATTTCATTTCGCAAGGCTTGACGTAGGTATACTACGCCTGCGCCTTGTGAAATAAAATTCCAGCTCAAAATCTGCACTCGATTAGCCCTGCGCCGTTTTGGAATACTGTCGCGCAAGCCTTGACGTAGGTATACTACGCCTGCGCCTTGTGAAATA
>JAZNNA010000030.1:0-3438 GCA_045580065.1 Eubacteriales bacterium | reverse complement strand
TCCACAGCGACTTTTGCGATGCCGTGCTGCTTGCCGAAAAGCTTGGTATTGATACTGTGATCACCTTTTCCGGCTGCCCCGGCGGCTCGCCCGAGGACAAAACCCCCAACTGGGCAACCTGCCCCTGGCCCGAGGATTTTCTTGCCGTTTTAGACTATCAATGGAACGAGGTGCTGATCCCTTACTGGAAGCAGACAGCCGAATTTGCAAAAAAGCACGGCGTTACCAAGATCGCCTTTGAGATGCACCCCGGCTTTTGTGTCTACAACCCCAAAACGCTGCTGAAGCTGCGCGAGGCGGTTGGCGACGTGATCGGCGCCAATTTCGACCCCTCGCACCTGATCTGGCAGGGCATTGACCCGGTTGCCGCAATCCGCGCGCTGCAGGGTGCGATCTACCACGTGCATGCCAAGGATACCAAGGTGGATCCTTACAACACCGCCGTGAACGGCGTGCTGGATACCAACCATTACGGCGATGAGATCCACCGCTCCTGGATCTTCCGCACCGTCGGCTACGGCAACGGGCTGGAATACTGGCGCGATCTTATCTCCAACCTTCGCCTTGTCGGCTACGATAAGGTGCTGAGCATCGAGCACGAGGATAGCCTGATGACCACCGACGAGGGGCTTTGCAAGGCGGTTGAATTTTTAAAGCAATCCATGATTGAAGCCCCGAAGCCCACGGGCATGCACTGGGCTTAAGATTTCGCATCTTAATCGGAGATAAAGGAGATAAAAAGGACAAAATGAAAGCTGAATACACCTTCAAAAACAGAAAATACGGCTTTTTCGTGCATTTTGTACACGGCCTTGCGCAAAATGCCGACGGCAGCAGACCTTGCAGTATGGAAGAAACGATTGCCGGCTTTGACGTAGAGGGGTTTGCCGATGCGATCGCATCTATGGGGGTGGAATACTTGATCTTCACCTCCTGGCATGCAAAAATGCTGCCGCTTTACAAAAGCGCCGTTACCGAAAAGTACAGGGGGATCACGCTGCCCGAACGCGATCTCCTCGGCGAGATCATCAACGCCGTTACGGCAAGAGGGATCGATATGCTCCTTTATACCCACCCGCGCGACGGACACGATTTTTCCCCCGAGGAAAAGATCGTCTGCGGCTGGGGCAAGGATGTAGAGGGCGACCGCCCCGATGCCGAAAGCTTTGACCATGCCAAGTGGAACGAGTACGTTCTGGCACTTTACACCGAACTTTTGGAGCGCTACGGCGACAAACTGAGCGGTATTTATACCGACGGCGCCGGGCCGTATAGCCACAAAAGCGAGCAGTATGAAAAAACGCTTCAGGTCATTGACTATACCAAGATCAGGGATATCATTAAAAAGAAAAATCCTGCGATCTGTATGATCCAAAACCATTTTGGATATCTGTTCTCGGATGATTTTGAAATGCCGGAAGGTTATTTTGGCTATGAGGAGGCGCTTTTCAAGAATACAAGCGTGATCCCGGCGGCAAGAAAGGCGCTGGCGCTTTGTCCTTTTGAGGGGGGATGGTGTCCGGTTGACGGAAATGCAATGGGAGCAGATGCAAGAAAAAGTGAGGTCGTGCAGCTTGCGCGCTTTGTGATCTTCAATGCTTCCTGCACAGCGGGCGGTGGCACTTGCCTTGCCAGCGGTCCTTATTGCGAGGGGAATCTGTTTCCGACGGGCGTTGTGGACTTTATGCAGGAGCTTGGCGCGCAAATCCGTGCAAGAAAGGGCTCTGTGCTGGATGCCGTGCCTTCTGCGAGCTATCCTACGCTTTCCGGTAGCACGATGAAGGCTTGCCATCATCGTTGCTTTACCGAGTCTGCTGACGGGAAATACGAGTATCTTCACCTTCTTGGGGCTCCCGAAAGTGATTGCATCAGCATCCCTCGCGCCGCAGACGGCGCAATGCTCTACGCCCCCACAGCTCTTTGTGATGGGCTGAAAGTTGTTTCCTTTAAGCAAACGGAAAAGGGCTATTTATTAAAGCTTTCGGGTAGATTTGATACCATCGACAGTGTGATACGCTTTGAACGGTGCGTTCCAGCAAATGCAACACATACAGAGTGGTTCAACGATTCGGATAAACGCTTGCGCTACGAAGGGAATTGGAGCTACACTTTCTTAATGGGAGATCCTGCAACACACACGGCGCTCGGCTCATTTGAGAGCGACTATCATACGGCAAAAACTGCCGGAAGTGCGGTCTTTACTTATTTTGAGGGGGAACGCGTAGAGGTGTTTGGTAACTTGCGCCCCGGAAACGGAAAAGCCAAGGTGTATATCGACGGTGTTTTTTCCGGTGAGATCGACGAAAATTCAGTTGCGGTGCAAAATCGCGTACCGTTGTTTGCCTCGCTTGACCTACATGGCGGCATCCATACACTTTACATTGTAACGGCAACCGACGAGCCCTTTGAGCTGGACGCTATCAAAATCACACAATAAATAAAAAACAACTCCCACCGTGCGGTGGGAGTTGTTTTTATTTGCCTTATCAGCCAAGTCTCTTTTCCAGAGCGGCAAGCTCCTCGTACATGGTGGCGGGCACGTGGTCGCCAACCTGTGCGTAGAACTCCTTGATGTTGGCAACGTCTTCCTTCCAGGAAGCGGTGTCAACGGAAAGCAGCTCCTTGATGGTGTCGATAGAGATATCAAGACCCTCAATGTTGATGTCCTCAGCCTTCGGAACGTAACCGATAGCGGTCTCAACGGCGTCAACCTTGCCCTCGCAACGAGCCAGGATCCAAAGCAGAACGCGCATATTGTCACCAAAGCCGGGCCAGATGAAGTGGCCTTCGTCATCGGTGCGGAACCAGTTTACGTGGAAGATAGCAGGGGGATTGGGGATCTTCTTGCCCATATCCAGCCAGTGCTGCCAGTAGTCACCCATGTTGTAGCCAACGAAGGGACGCATAGCCATGGGATCGCGACGAACTACGCCGACAGCGCCTGCTGCAGCTGCAGTGGTCTCAGAAGCCATAATAGAGCCAACGAAGGAGCCGTGCTGCCAGCCGAAGGACTGGTAAACCAGGGGAGCGGTCTTTGCACGACGGCCGCCGAATACGATAGCGGAGATCGGCACACCTGCGATGGAGTCAAACTCAGAGGAGATGCAGGGGCAGTTTGCTGCCAGTGCAGTGAAGCGAGAGTTGGGATGAGCGCCGCAGGTGGACTTATCCTTCTTGTCAAACTTGGTGCAGTCCCAAGGATTGCCCTTCCAGTCGATGGCATTGCCGGGCTGGGGAGGATTGTTGTCAAGGCCTTCCCACCAAACGGTGTTGTTCTTGGTGTCGTGCACAACGTTGGTGAAGATGGTGTCGCGCTTTGTGGTAGCGAGAGCATTGGGATTGGACTTCTCATTGGTACCGGGAGCAACGCCGAAGAAGCCGTTCTCGGGGTTAACGGCGTAAAGACGTCCGTCCTCGGGATTGACACGGAGCCAAGCG
>JAZNNA010000029.1:0-11791 GCA_045580065.1 Eubacteriales bacterium | reverse complement strand
ATCACCACGGTGGGGCGATTTTGCCATAGCAAAAAGACCTCGCTCTCCTCTGTGCGAAACAGATATTCCTCGATGGCGAGATTGAGATAGGGATCGGTGGTTTGTAAAACAGCAAATTTCATAGCCCTTAATCAAAATCCAGCGGGCGTTTCCGCCCGATGGATCTTTCTTTAAATTTTTGGATCAAAGACCCTTCTTAGCGCGCTCTACCTTTTCGATATCGGTAAAGTTGTTCTTGGGAACGTAGCCTGCGATGGGCATGATCTTCTCGTGCAGAGCATCGATGATCCAGTCAGGCTGCGGGAAGAAGCTCTTCTCCAGCTCGAATGCGGGGGTGATCCAGTTGCGGGAGCCGACAACAACGGCGGGGCCGTCGAGGTAATCGAAGCACATTTCGGTGATGTTGGAGGCCATGTCGCGCATCACGGAGTTTCTCTCGCATGCGTCGCCTACGATCAGGATCTTACCGGTCTTCTTTACAGACTCGATCACCTTTTCGTAGTTGAAGGGCACCACGCTACGGGAGTCGATCACCTCAGCGGAGATGCCATACTTCTCTTCCAGGATCTTGGCAGCATCCATTGCGCGGTACAGAACTGCGCCAATGGTGAGGATGGTAACGTCCTTACCCTCTTTCTTGATGTCGGGCTCGCCGAAGGGGATCTCGAAGTGGCCTTCCGGCACGCCTTCCTTCACGAACTGCTCGCCAAAGCCGTAAACTCTCTGAGATTCGAAGAAGACAACGGGGTCGGTGCCTTCCAAAGCAGAGGTCATCAGACCCTTAGCATCGGTGGGAGTGGACGGGAATACGACCTTAAGGCCGGGAATATGAGCGCAGAGCGCGGTCCAGTCCTGAGAGTGCTGTGCGCCGTACTTAGAGCCGACGGAAACACGAAGGACGATGGGCATCTTAAGGATGCCTGCGGACATTGCCTGCCACTTAGCCATCTGGTTGAAGATCTCATCGCCGGCGCAGCCGATGAAGTCGGCGTACATCAGCTCGACGATAGCGCGACCGCCGCACATTGCATAACCAACGGCGGAGCCGACAATTGCGGACTCGGAAATGGGAGAGTTGAAGAAGCGGTGATAAGGCACTGCCTCGGTCATCTTCTTATACACGCCGAATGCGCCGCCCCAGTCACGGTTATCCTCGCCGTAAGCAATGAGGGTGGGATCGTCGTAGAACTTGTCAATGATCGGCTCGAACAGACCGTCGCACACGTTGTACATCTTCATCTTGGAAACGGGCTTGCCGTCCTTATCGGTAGCGGTGCGGATCTTGCCCTTGATCTCCTTAACGCGGGGGCACTCCTCCTTGGGCATAAGCATTTCTGCCTCGCGGGAGGGATCCATGCTCTTGACCTTCTGGTTGGAGAACATGATGGAGGAGATGGCGTCGGGCTCTTTGTTGAGATCCATACGGGGAGAGATCTCGTCGTTGATGGCGAGCTTCATGATCTCGGTCATGCGAGCGGTAATGCTCTCGTGCAGAGCGGCAAAGTCCTCCTCGGTTGCGATCTTGCCCTTGATGAGCTTGTTCTTGAACGCAAGGATAGGATCTGCTGCCTTCCATGCCTCGATCTCCTCTGCGGTACGGTAGGTGGAGGAGTCGGAGGGAGAGTGGCCGGATACGCGGTAGGTAACCACGTCAAGCAGTGCGGGGCCCTTGCCCTCAAGCAGCAGGGCCTTCTTGCGGGTCACAGCATCGATCACAGCAAGCGGATCGTAGCCGTTCACGCGCTCGGCGTGCATCTGCTCGGGGTTGAAGCCGGCACCCAGACGAGCGACCATATCGTAGCCCATGGTCTCGCCACGGGTCTGACCGCCCATGCCGTAGTGGTTGTTGAACACGTTGAACAGGATCGGCAGGCCGCCGTTTTCGAACTTGCCCTCCATACCCCAGAGCTTGGTGATCTGGTCCATAGAAGCAAAGTTGAAGGACTCAAGCACAGGGCCACGGCCGGTTGCACCGTCACCGCAGTTGGAGATGATGATGCCGGGCTTGTGGTTGGAGCGCTTGTAAAGAGCTGCGCCCAGAGCGATGGGAGCGGAAGCACCCACGATCGCGTTGTTGGGCATCAGACCGAAAGGAATGAAGAACGCGTGCATAGAGCCACCCAGACCGCGGTTGAAGCCGGTCTTGCGGGCAAAGATCTCTGCCAGTGCGCCGTAAAGCAGGAAGTTGATGGCAAGGTCCTTGATGTTCTCGGACTTCATCTGCTTTTCCACAACGGAAAGAACAGCGCCGCCAAGGAACTCCTTCATCACGTCGTACACCTCTTCATCGGTGAGCTTGTGGATGGAGGAAAGGCCCTTTGCAAGGATCTCGCCGTGAGAACGGTGAGAGCCGAAGGAGAAGTCGTTGATATCCAGGCAGTAAGCCTCGCCTACAGCGGAAGCCTCCTGGCCGATGGAAAGGTGAGCAGGGCCGGGGTTGTTGTACTCAACACCGTTGTAGTTGCTCTTGGTCTTAACGTCGTTGAGCATCGTTTCAAACTCGCGAATGATGGCCATATCGCGATAGATGCGCATAAAGTCTTCTTTGGTGTAGATCTTCTTCTCTTCTGCGAAGGTCTTTTTGTACTGACATACAGGGATGTCCTCAAAATGGATGTACCCGGCCTCAAAGGCTTTGCCGGGATCGACATATTGGCTCTTAGGCATTGTCTTAATCTCCTTTTTTATAGTGCAAATTTATTTGTTTTCAGATTACAGGAACATTGCTTCGCGGATGACCTCGCACACGGTGGGATGCGGGAACACCAGCTTTTGGATATCCGTTACGCGCATTTCGGTTTCTACCATCATAGCGGCGCCGTAGATCATTTCGGATGCGTAGCTGCCGATGATGTGCACACCGATCACGTTGTGATGCTTGTTATCGGTGATCAGCTTGAGAACGCCGTTGCCGTGCTCGTTTTCTGCAATGTAGCGTCCACTGTACTTCAGCGTTACGGTCTGCACGGTAGCATCCAGGCCCTTTGCCTTAACGCTTTCGGCAGTTTCGCCAACCGAGGCAACCTCGGGATTGGTGTAGATAACGGAAGGAATGGAGTTGTAGTTGATGCGGTCCTTTTTGCCAAGGATGTTGTTGATGCAGACCTCACCCTCGCGGTATGCGGTGTGTGCCAGCATCGACTTTCCGTTGACGTCACCTGCTGCCCAAACACCGGGCACGTTGGTCTTTCCAAACTCGTTGGTAACGATAGCGCCGCGCTCAAGCACAAGGCCGATATTCTCGCAGCCAAGGCCTGCGGTACGCGCACGGCGGCCGATGGATACAAGGGCGTAGTCAGCCTTGATGGTAACGGTCTTGCCGTCCTTTTCGTAGGTGACAGACTTATCCTTGATGGAAACCACCTTAGCGCCGAGAATAAACTCAACGCCGCGTGCGGCATATTCCTTTTGCAGCATAGCAGAGATCTCGTTATCCACGGGGCCTGCGATCTTGTTCATCATCTCTACCACGTAGACCTTAGAGCCCACGGAGTTGAAATAGGATGCCATTTCAAGACCGATAACACCGCCGCCGACAATAACGATCTCCTTCGGGATCTCCTTGAGACCCAGCACCTCACGGTTGGTGAGGGCAAAGCCCTCCTTGAGGGAATCTGCAAGGCCGTCGATGGGGGGGAGTGCGGGAGAGGAGCCGGTGCAGATGAGCAGCTGCTTACCAACGTAATCCTTGCCCTCTGCGGTAACGACAAAGCCCTCTGCATTGCGCTCCTTGATGGTGGCAGAGGCCTTTACGACCTCAACGCCTGCCTTTTTGAGCTTGGCGCCAACACCGGACACCAGCTGCTTGACCACCTTGTTCTTGCGCTCTACCACAAAGCCGTGGTCGATGGCGGCGGAGCCGAAGGTCACGCCGTAATCCTTGCCGTGCTTTGCATAGTCAAAGATCTTTGCGGAGTAAAGAAGCGTTTTGGTGGGAATGCAGCCCTCGTTAAGGCACACGCCGCCAAGGGCGCGCTCCTCGATAACAAGGGTCTTAAGGCCTGCATGTCCTGCGCGCTCTGCTGCATTGTAGCCGGCAGGGCCGCCGCCCAGAATGATCAGATCAAACATTGTGCAGTCCCCTCCTTATTTCACAAGCAGCAGGTCGATGTTCTCCAGAGCGAAGCCGATATCCTTGAGGAAGCGAGCGGCATCGGCACCGTCGAGCACGCGGTGGTCAACGGTGAGAGAAAGACCCATTGCGGGGTAGGTCACGTCCTCGCCGTTCACCTGCTTGATGCGGTAGGTGACGCAGTCAACACCGAGGATGCCGGTCTGGGGAGGATTGACGATGGGGGTAAAGGACTCGATCCCGAGAGAGCCGAGGTTGGATACCGTGAAGGTAGCGCCCTTCAAGAGGTCGGGGTTGATCTTGCCGCTTTGTGCATCGGAGATGACGGACTTTGCAGCAGCAGAGATCTCGTTGAGGGACATCTTTTCAGCGCCGAATACGGTGGGCACCATCAGTCCGCGCTCGGTATCCACAGCGATGCCGATGTTGACGGTGTTGAAGTAACGCATGGTGTCGTCAAGGCAATGGGCGTTAAGGCCGCGGTGCTTGAGGATCACGCGGGAAACGGCGTACAGAATGATATCGTTGAGGGTGATGTTGTTAAGGCCCATCTTCTCGGCGCCTGCCTTAAGGGACTTGCGCAGAGCAAGGATCTTGGTGGCATCGAAGGAAGAATTAAAGGTAAGCTGTGCCATGCCGGTGAGGGATGCGCACATCTGCTTTGCAATGATCTTGCGGATGTTGGGCAGCTTCACGTCCTCGTAAGCAGCAACGGGAGCGGCAGGAGCGGCAGCGGGTGCCTCGGCTGCAGCGGGAGCGGCGTTCAGATCGCCAAGCATAACCTTGCCGTTGATGCCGGTGCCATCGACCGCTGCGGTGTAGCCGTCCTTTGCAGCGGGAGATACGGTAAGACCCATATCAACAAGCTTTTGCACGTCGCGCTCGATAATACGGCCATTGGGGCCGGTGGGAACTGCCTTGAGAAGATCGGCATGCGTCTTTTCGGCAAGCAGTCTTGCACGGGGAGAGATCGCCATAGCGCCGCCTGCGGTGGCGGTAGCAACGGCCTCTGCCACGGGAGCGGCAGGTGCAGCCTCGGCGGCAGGTGCAGCAGCCTCGGCGGCGGGAGCGGCCTCGGCAGCGGCCTCGGTCTTGGGAACGAGTGCGGAGATATCCTCACCCTCGGCACCGATCACCAGAACGCCCTCAAGGCAAGGAACGTCGTCGCCCTCCTCACAAAAGCAAGCCAGGATCTTGCCTGCCTCGGGAGCGGGCTCGTCAAACGAAGATTTGTCGGTTTCGTAGGAAAAGAGGATGTCGCCCTTTTCTACGGTATCGCCAACCTTTTTGTTAAAGGCGGTGATGATACAGCTTTCAACACTTTGCCCTTGGCGGGGCATGATTACCAATGTAGCCATTCTATTTTTTCCTTTCTTTGGTGTGTTGTTTACATACATCTTATATTTTAGCACTATTCGAGCGGCTTGTCAATCATTTCCGCAAAAATTATATAATTTATTATATAATGTAACACAAAAGCGCCGCGCCGGAAGGCGCGATGCTCTACCCAAAAATCACAAGCCGGTTTACCCATATGACACAAATTTATTTTACAGCAAGCAAATAGCAAACGCCGACAGAGCTTTAAGTTCTGTCGGCGTTTGCTATTCAAAGAATTGGAAAGCTGACGGCTTATTTCAATTTTCCCAATTTTGCCGTATTTGCGATAACGATCAGCGAGCTTTCTGCATCAAGAACCTGCTCGGGATTAATGTTTACGTTGACCTTATCGCCCTTCTTAACAGCAACGATATTAAATCCGTATTTTTTACGGAGATTCAACTCGATCAGATTCTTGCCGCACCACTCCTCCTTCACGTCGATCTCTACCATAGATACGTCACGTGACAGAGAGATCATATCAATAAATCCGGAGCTTAAGAGGTTTTTGGCAAGGCGTATACCCGACTCGTTTTCAGGGAAAACCACTTGATCTGCACCCACACGAAGCAGTATCTTTTGATGCATCTCATTGGCGCATTTTGCAATAACGTTCTTAACGCCTGCCTCCTTGCAAAGCGTGACCGCCATCACACTTGCTTCAAGGTTACTCGCCATACATACAATGACAGTATCAATACTTCCGATTCCAAGGCGTGAGATGACCTCCGCATCGGTCACGTCAGCACACTTGCACACGGGCAGATATGCCGCTGCATCGTTGACGATCCTTTCCTCCGTATCGACTGCAATGACCTCCATGCCGTGCTCTACAAGCTCTTTTGCCACGGCTGTGCCGTATCTTCCAAGTCCGAAGACTGCGTATGTTTTCTTTGCTTTCATTATTCTTCTCCTTATCCTATACTGATATCTTCCGTCGGCTCGGAAATGACGTTCTGACTTTCGTTTTTACTGCCAAGTGCCACTGCAAGTGAGATGGGGCCGACTCTGCCGAAATACATTGTTACGATGATAATTAGCTTTCCAAAGGTGTTCAGCGTTGCCGTTAAGTTTCTTGAAAGACCGACGGTTGCGGTTGCGCTGACCGTTTCATAGACTGCATCAAGGGCGGATGCGTTGCTCGTTGCCATCAATAGTATCGTTGATGCGGAGCATATCGTAAGAAACGTTACCGCTACCGCAACGGCCTTTTTTACCGATGCCTCTGAAACACGGCGGCCGAACAAGGTTGCGCTGTTCTTGTTTCTTATGGTGGCGAATGCCGAACAAACGAGAACGGCAATCGTAACCGTTTTCATACCACCTGCCGTTCCGACAGGTGAGCCACCGATCAGCATCAAGATAACAGATACGGCAGCAGAGGCGTTTGTCAAATTCTCTTGCGGAACAGAGGCAAAGCCTGCCGTTCTCGTGGTGACCGATTGGAAGAAGGACACCTGAATTTTATCAAAGAGAGACATCTCTCCAATGGTCAAGGGGTTTGAATATTCGAAAATGAAAATGAGGAGCGCACCGACAAGAATAAGTCCTGCGGTAAACGTAATCGCAATTTTGGAATGCAGGGTCAAGTGCCTGAATATTTTTCTGTTTTTCGGTGAACGGCTTTTAACCACACGAAGAACGTCCCACCACACGATATATCCAAGACCGCCAAGAATGATGAGCGCGGAGGTGACGATATTGATCAAGGGGTCGGTCGCGTAATTGCAAAGGCTGTTTTCCGCGATAATATCAATGCCGGCATTACAGAAAGCGGAAACTGAATTGAACACCGATATCCAGATGCCCACGGCCCCAAACTCGGGGATGAACACGATCATATACAAAATAGCTCCTATCCCTTCGATGTTCAGCGTGCCGAACAGTACGTTCTTAACGAATTTTGCAAGCCCCGACATCGTATTGAGATTGAAGGCATCCTGAATCAGCAAACGGTCGCTGATGCCCATTTTTCTGTTGAGAAGAAGCATCAGACCCGACATAATGGTGATGATACCAAGACCGCCGACCTGTATCAAAAGCAAAATGACGATCTGCCCGAATACGCTCCACGTGGATACGGTTGGGAGCGTAACAAGTCCTGTCACGCAGGTAGAGGTCGTTGCCGTAAAGAGCGCGTCAAGATACGGTACAGCTTCGCCTGTGGCTGAGCTTATCGGCAATGCCAAAAGGCCGCTTCCTATGAGAATGGTCACGAGAAAGCTGAGCAATATGATCTGCGTGGTTGAGAGTGTAAATTTCTTTTTTCCAAGCATAAGATTTCCCCTGAAAAGCATAAAGGAACCAACGTCCTCTGCAGTCAGCTGGTTCCTTTTAGATTATTCGTTTGCATAATTATAACACATTTTTTCCTTTGTGTCAATGCATTTTTACTCAACGCACCATTATTTATATGTCCAAGCTCTCCGCCAAAAGCAACAGAGGCACAGATGCGGCGTTTTTTTCAAAGGGTGTCGGCGATCTCGTCCAGCACGCCGAGATCCCATGCAAGGCGCGGCAGCACGTATTTGTCGCGGATATCCTTGGCGGACTTGAAGGTCATGGGCAGAATGGCGGGGTCGATGCCGATCTCGGCCGGCGACTTGGGGGCACCCAGCTGATCCAGCAGCGCCTCGATCCACGCGGCGCTCGGCAGCTCCTCTTTCATCACCTGCAGGATGTCCTCCCAGCGCTCAAGGATCACGTCAAGGCGAGCCGCGTGCTTTTTCTTGTCGTACTTCCCTTCCTTTTTCTCCAGGACGATCATGCTCTCGGCACTTTTGCCAAGGAATTCGCGCAAAGCGGCATTCCACATATCGCCGTCAAAGGCTGCGGCATAGGCAAGCGCCTTTTGCTTGTCGGGGGTGATCTCGCGCAGCTTTTCGTAGCAGCGTGCGGCGATCAGCGTGCCGATAGCACACTGGATGCCGTGGAAATCGGCAGCGGTGCCAAACTCGATCTCGCGCATATCCCACACGTGGGAGAGGTAATGCTCTACACCGGAGGCAGGACGGGAAACACCGGCATACGCCATGGCGATGCCCGTGATCACAAGCCCCTCAAACACGTCCTGCACGGCCTGCACGTCACGGCGCAAAAGCCCTTCTGCATTATCCACGCAGCGCTTGAGCGCCACACGCACAAGGTTGGCGATCTCCTCACAATAATACTCGCCGGAAATAATGTGTGCAATGCGCCACTCGCAGATGCTGACGTACTTGGCGATCATATCACCAAGCCCGGAGATCAGCATACGCGTGGGGGCGGTACACAGAATATCGGTATCGCCGATGATGACGTCGGCGGTCTTGCTGTTGAGAGAAATTTTGAGGTTGGCGCGCGTCATCGACGAGGTGGGGGAGGCATAGCCGTCCATCGACGGAGCGGTGCCAACAATGATATAGGGCTTGTTTGCCATAGCGGCAACGATCTTGCCGATATCGTTTACCACGCCGGAGCCAACTGCCACCACCGCCTCGCAGGCGTGGTCGTAGAACATAGTGGCATAGCCCACGCTATGCTCGTTAGGGGCGGGGCTTTCGCTATCCAACACGCAGGAAACGACCGTAAGGCCAGCTTCTTGTAAAAGCACTTGCACGCGCTCCCCTGCCACGCGATGGGTGGTCTTATCAGAAAGCAGATACACCTTTTTTGCGTTGTATCCCGCCAACACCCCGGGCAGCTGTGTTACCACGCCGGCACCGACAAGGATCTTTGAAACGGTATGCGTATGTGTTTTGCCGCAAGCGCAGGGCTTGCCGTTCAGACTTTGCAACAGATCAAGGCTCATAAAAGCACTCCTTTGATTTTATTGCCTATATTATAGTTTAACGGCACAAAATTGTCAATATTTTCACCAAAACTTGACAAAACGCGCAATTTTTGATTATAATATTGATAATAACGATCAAAGAGGTGCAAAAATGTCTGTTTACAACCGCGAAAAGGATTATCTTGCCTTTCTTGCCGAAAAGGAGTGCCGCGTAGAGGAGCTGGCGGCGCGGCTTTTTGTCAGCGAGCCCACGGTACGCCGCGACGTTGCCTCGCTGCGCGAGCGGGGGCTGGTAGAATGTCGCCGCGGCGTGGTGCGGCTTTGCGCAGATGCGCCGGACCGCCGTATTCCGCTTGTGCTGCGCGACACCACCAATCAAGAGGCAAAGCTGTGCATTGCCAAGGCGGCTGCAGCGCACGTGCGCGATGGCTACACCGTGATGCTGGATGCCTCCAGCACCTCTTATGCCCTGCTTTCTTACCTTGGCGAGTTTAAAAATCTGTTTGTGATCACAAGCGGTGCGCGGGCGGCGATCGCGCTTGCGGCCATGGGCATCCGCACGCTTTGCACGGGCGGCGAGCTTGCACGCGAGTCCTTCTCGTTTATCGGACCGGATGCCGAGCAAACGCTTGCGCGCTACAATGCCGACGTTGCCTTTTTCTCCTGCCGAGGGCTGGACGCTGAGGGCAACGCCACCGACAGCTCGATCATGGAAAACGCGATACGGCGCATCATGATCCGGAATGCAAGGCAAAGCTTTTTGCTGTGCGACAAGAGCAAGCGCGGAAAGCGCTATCTCAACACGCTTTGCAACGTGCGCGAGCTTGACGGCGTAATTGAGGATTAAAACTCACCCGTCTTGGGGTGTTTTGCAAAAAAGCTCTACAAAAAGGGTGGCAGACAAAAGTCTGCCACCCTTTTTGCTTTTACATCAAAGCAACACACAGATAAGACCGTTGGCGCCCTCGTTCACGATGAGCTCCAGCGTTTCGGAAAGCTTGCGGCGCGCCTCCTCGGGAATATGCGCAAGCTTTTGCTGCAGCCCCTCGTTCACCATCTCGTAAAGGCTTTTGCCAAACATATTTGACTGCCACAGCCGCTCGGGATCGCTTTCAAATTCGGCAAGGATATTGCGCACAAACTCCTCGGATTGCTGCTCTGTGCCAACGATAGGGTTCAGCTCGGTGCAGATATCCGCGCGGATCATATGGATCGACTGTGCCGAGGCGGAAAGCTGCACGCCATATCCGCCGGATTGCTTGACGATGCGCGGCTTTTCCAGGCGCAGGTCCTCAATTTCCGGCATCACGATGCCGTACCCCGTGCTGTCGGCGCTCTCCAGCGCATCCGCCACACGGGCATACTTATCCCGCACCGCGGCAAGCTCGCAAAGCAGCGCAAACAGCGCTGCCTCGTCGCGCACCTCGGCACCCGCAAGCTCACTTAGCACGTCGTAATAAAGCGCGGGGGCAAGCTCCACGCCGATCACTGCCCTGCCGCTGCCCATATCCAGCTCCTGCACACGTACGTCGGTAACGGCATCGTTTTCGCAAAGGGTGGCAAAGGCCTCCGACACGTCACCCATACGCTCCACCTTATCGGCAAGGCGGCAAATATCCTCGCAAAGCGCCAGGCGGATAGGGTGATCGGCAGGCAGGGCCGCGCCCCAAGCAGGCAGCGAAAAGCGCACCGAGGTGACAGGAAATTCGCCAAGGATCATCGAAAGGATGCCGCGGATATCCTCGGCACACAGCGCAAGACAGTTCACCAGGGCCACGGGAACGCCGTACGTTTCCTCCAGTTCTGCTGCAAGCGCACGCGCCGCGGGGGATGCGGGATCTGCAGAGTTCAGTACCACGGCAAAGGGCTTGCCAAGCGCCTTCATCTCCTGCACCAGGCGCTGCTCTGCTTCTGCATAAGAGGCACGCCCGATCTCACCAATGCTGCCGTCGCAGCTGAGCAGCACGCCAATGGTTGCATGCTCGCACATCACACGGCGCGTGCCGTATTCTGCCGCATCGGCAAAGGGCATCGGCGCCTCCTGCCACGGGGTATTTACCATCCGCGCCGCACCGTTTTCCTCGCCGCCCATCGCCTCGGGGATCATATATCCCACGCAGTCGATCATCTTTACGCGCAGGGCGATGCCGCCATCCACCGTAATGCCGACCGCCTCGTCGGGGACGAACTTCGGCTCGGTGGTCATCACGGTCTTACCCGCCGCGCTTTGCGGCATTTCATCCCTGGCACGCTCGCGCGAGGCATCCTCTGCCATATTCGGCAGCACCATTTCCTGCATAAATCTTGTGATAAAGGTGGATTTTCCGCTGCGCACAGGCCCCACCACGCCGATGTAGATATCGCCGCCCGTACGACGCGCGATGTCCTGATAAATTGAACGCTCTGCCATAATCTCTCCTCCGCGTTTCTTCTTTGTCGCTATATGCTATGCGACCTTCAAGGAGAATATGACAAACGCCGCCCCGCAAGCGGGCGGCGGTCCGGTTTAAAAAGCACCTAATAAAAGAAGGCGACTTTACGGGGGGTGGGGACAAGGGTTTCCCCGC
>JAZNNA010000028.1:0-3331 GCA_045580065.1 Eubacteriales bacterium | reverse complement strand
GGCTACGATCCGACTTCCGGCGCTCGGTTCAAGGCCCTCCCACCAACAAAAAAGGCACCCCGAAGGGTGCCTTTTTTGTTGGCGGAGAAGGAGAGACTCGAACTCTCGCGCCGGGTTTAATCCGACCTACGCCCTTAGCAGGGGCGCCTCGTCACCAACTTGAGTACTTCTCCATACATCAAGCGCGAGATTGCCGTTTACAAAACTCGCATATGATATTATATCCCATTGTGCCAAATTTGTCAAGGGGTTTTTGTAAAATAGATAAAATAATACCGTAAGCGCCCAAAAGGCTTGCCCGGGGCAGAAAAATATGTTATAATAAAGCTATCAACTGCGAAAGGGTGTTTTTATGCTTTTGTTTTATATCCGTCACGGCGATCCCGTTTACGATCCCGACGAGCTGACTCCTCTGGGGCACCGTCAGGCAGAGTCGGTGGCGCGGCGCCTGGCGCTGTTTGGCGTTGACGAGGTCTATTCCTCCACCTCCACGCGTGCCATGCAAACGGCACAGCCCACCTGCGAGCTGCTGCACAAGGAGCTGATCACGCTGGACTTTCTGAACGAAAATTACTTGGACAAGGTGCTCCAGCTCCCCGTGCCGGGTAAAAAGTCGGTATGGGTGTGGTCGCATCCCGTTTACGGGCCGCTTCTGGCGCGCCGCGATGTCCGCGAGCTCGGCGACCGTTGGTACGAGCATCCCGAGCTGAAGGATTTTCACTTTGAACGGGCCTTGCATCCCATCTATCAAAGCTTGGATGAATTTATTGCCTCTTATGGCTACGAGCACGATACAGAGCTGGGGCTTTACCGCGTAAGAGAGCGCCAATATGAAAAACGTATTGCGATTTTTGCGCACGAGTCGATTGGGAAGATCTTTATGAGCCACCTTCTGGATATTCCGTATCCGTATTATGCCGCGCACTTTGAGATGAAGCATACAGGTGTGACCGCGATCCGCTTTGACGACGGTGCCAGCGCTCCCGGCGATACCGTGCCGCGCGAATATGCGCGCGCCCGCGTGCTGACGCTTTCCAACGATTCGCATCTGTTCCGTGACGGCTTGCCGCTCACGCACACCAGCGGCCGTATCCGCGATAAGTATTAAACCTATGTATTATATTTTGATCTTGCTGGCTATTTTAGGCGGCACCGTGATCGTCATTGTGTCCATTCTGCGTGACGGCAAGGAGCGCGGATGGGTCAGCAACGCGGATCTTCACGGCCTTTATTTTCTGCTGCCGCAGGGTAGGCTTGAAGCGATGCGATCGCTGCATGTGCGGGACGTTGAGGACAGTGTGGAATACGAGGTGGATGACAAGCTTTGCCAGATCACCTTTTTCCCCCTTTTTGGCCAAGCCACCTATCAGCTGAGCTTCACCACCTTGGGCAGGCAGACGATTTTAAGCGTGGCGCGTGTAGGATGGCATCGTAGCCGCGCAGGGGTAAAGCTCAATCGCTTTTTTATGAGAAAGCTGAACGCCTCACCCGTGGACGCCGCGCTCTTTCAGCATTTGCGCAATCTGCCCCTTCCGCCGGATGCAGAGCCATTTTCGCCTAATCATACAAAAAAGCCATTCTAAATAAAAAGCCGCACATGTGTGCGGCTTTTTGCTTATTTCTTTGCAGCAAGATAGGCGTTTTGCATATACAGCGCGTCGTCGGACATGGTGCCGTCGGACTCGCAGATGATGCGGGGGCAAAGATCGTCGCGCACCAATGCCTCGGCAAGCGGCTCAAACGTGGGGCCAAATACCTCGTCGGCAAAGGTGAGGTGCTTTTTTTCGCCTGCATCGGTATACTGGATCTTGGAAAAGTGGCAGTGCATATAGCGTGCCTTTTCGTCGTCCAGGCGCTCGGCAATGCGGTGGAACACGCGGCGATAATCGTCGGTGGTGGCAAAAAGCCCCCCACGCTCCCTCGCGTTCATATGCCCAAAGTCCACAACGGGGTAAAGGTGCGGGTCCAGCTCACACAGCTCGATCACCTCGTCCAGGGTGCCAAGCTGATTGATCTTGCCCATGGTTTCAAGCCCCAGGTGGATGGGGGTGTCGCCCACCTCGTCCAGCGTTTTGCAAAGCGTATCCTTGGCAAGCGCCATTGCCTCGGCACGGGTGATCTTGGCGGCGCTGCCGGTGTGGATCACGATGGTGTCGGCGCCAAGCAGCGCGGCGGCATCCAGCGATTGCTTGATATAGTCAATGCTTTTCAGGCGCTTTTCGGGGTCGATGCCGGAAAGTGAGATGAAATACGGGGTGTGTAGCGACATCTCAATGCCGTGCTTTTTCGCCTCGTCGCCGATCCTTTGCAGTGCGGCGGCACCGGCGCGCAGGCCGTTGCCTGCCTCAAATTCATAAGCGCCAAGCCCGATCCCGGAAAGAAATTTGGGCGCCTCGACGGTGGATTTAAAGCCCGCTGCGTAAAAGCTTTCGCTGTTGCCGCCGGGGCCGAATACTGCTTGCTTTCTCATAGATGCTCCTTTGTTAAGGGGCTGCCGTCCAGCACGTTGGGGGCATCGGGCAGCCGCTTGTGATAGCGCTTTAAAAAGCCGCGCTCGAAATAGCGCTTGATGCGCGTGATGCGGTTGGTCTTATCCTTGATGGGGGGCACCAGAATACCGCGGATGCCCATATGGTGCGCGCACAGAATGTCGGTAAAGATCTGGTCGCCCATCAGCATGGTGGTCTTTTTTGTGCCGCCAAGGCGCTTCATCAGCTTTTTGCCGCGAAAGGGCAGGGGCTTGCACGCGCCGGAGCGGCAGGGCAGGCCAAGCTCGCGGTTAAAGCGCTCCATGCGGTCGCCGTGGTTGTTGGAAAGCAGCGCAGTTATGATGCCGGCATCTGCCAGCGATCGCAGCCAGGCGCGGATGTGGTCGTCGGGATCTAACTGCTCGTACGGGGCAAGGGTGTTGTCGATATCCAACAGCAGGACCTGCACGCCCTGCTCTTGCAAAAACTCAGCCGTGAGGTCACGATAGCAAAGCCGCGTAAAATCCGGTTGAAAATAGGGCATTGTTGCGCTCCTTTCTTATCATATCTTATTTATTTTAACACATTTGCGCCGCAAAGGCAAGAGAGATGAAGCAAAAAGTGACAAAAACGAAGGAAAACGCAAAAAAATTTGCGTTAGCCCTTGACAAACCGATTGAAATATGATATGATTGTAAGGCAGTTTTGGAAAAGCACCACAAGCGGGTGTAGTTCAATGGTAGAATTCCAGCCTTCCAAGCTGGCCGCGTGGGTTCGATTCCCATCACCCGCTCCATTGTACGCGCCTTTAGCTCAGTTGGATAGAGCAACTGCCTTCTAAGCAGTAGGTCGGGGGTTCGAGC
>JAZNNA010000027.1:0-30821 GCA_045580065.1 Eubacteriales bacterium | reverse complement strand
GGTGGGCACAATGATAAACGCGCGGCGCTCTACCTCCTCGCGCGAGATGGCAATGGTAAAGTGCTTGTCCATCTCGGTCTCGCACCCGTAAAGAAAGCGTACGCCCTCAGCTTGCGGCAACGGGAGTGCCAGATCGGTGCGCTTGGTGTTTTGCATGGAATACCAAATGGCATTGGAGGATTTATACTCACCGCGAAAGCTTGCGCCGGGAATGCGCTCGTCCCAGTAGTGGTCGGTCAGTACAAGGGTGGAAAGGCCGTTTTTCACGCCGTAATCCAGGATAAGATCCGGCACCTGCCTGCCCGACGAGGAGCAAAGCGAAAGGTAAGAGTGAATGTGCATATCGTGGTCGATCTGAAAACGCATCACAGCTCCTCCTTTCTCGGTACAACGTATTTCTGGTCCTCGCTGAGGTCCAGAAGCTCGATCATTTTTTCAAAATCTGCCATGGCGTGCTCAAGCCCGCCACCTGTGTGCGCGTCGGAGCCGAGATAGAACTTGCAGCCGCACTCAATGGCGATCTTATAGGGGCGCAGCACACTATCCATGATATGGGCGCACTTAAAGGGCTCAAAGTTCAGCTCAATGCCAACGCCCGCCTTTGCTGCCTGACCGAACAGATGCTTCATATCATCGTCCGAGATCATAGAAAGGCAGCGCTCCACGCCTGCCCAGGATTTGTCGGGGACAAACAGAGCAGTGGTCAGATGGGGAATGCCCACCTTTTTGAGAGGAAGGCCGCTGTCAAGCACCGCCTGAAAGCGCTCTACCCACATTTCAGCACGGCGCTTTTCATTGTTGTCCTCAGGGTCGCGTGCGGATAGCAGGCGCATATGCATATGCGTGGTGGGGACGATGATAAAATCCAGCTCCTCTGCGGTCTTGCGGGAAACGCCGATGGTGTGATCCACAGCCATCTCAGTTTCGCACCCAAACAGATACCGCACGCCCTCTGCCTGCGGCAGCGGAAGCGCCAGCTTAATGTGGGCGCAGGTCTGCGTGGCATAGCCGTTATAGGCGCCGCCTACCATGCCGAATTTTACGCCGGGAACGTTTTCGTCCCAAAAATGGTCGGTGATGCAAAGGGTGTGAAGGTTGTTTTCCAGTCCGTATTGCAAAATGCGCTCGGGGCGCTGATGCATATCCTGTGCGCAACGCGACAGGCAGGTATGAATGTGTAGGTCGTGATCGATCTGATAGCGCATAAACGCACCTCCTTTTTTCATGTTTAATTATAGCATTTCCGCTGAAAAAGTCAAGTCAAAAGGGAAAAACATTCTTAAAAAAGGGGCGGTTGGTGTCAACTTTCTGTTATTTTTTGACAAATTAAAAATTCCTTTGCAAACCCCCTTGCAAAATAAAGTAATTTATTGTATAATAGATTAAATTAAAATTCGAGTTTAAGGAGATTTCTGTTATGGCATTTTATTATAGCGAGCCTTCGCATACCTTTAACGAATATCTGCTTGTTCCCGGCTATTCCTCTGCCGAGTGCATCCCCGCAAACGTTTCGCTGAGAACTCCGCTTGTAAAGTTTAAAAAAGGTGAGGAGCCTGCGCTCTCCCTTAACATTCCGCTTGTTTCCGCTATCATGCAGTCTGTGTCCGGCGACCGTCTTGCCGTCGCTCTTGCGCAAGAGGGTGGCGTATCCTTCATCTATGGTGCACAGACCATCGAAGACGAGGCTGCTATGGTTGCCAGAGTAAAGGGCTTTAAGGCAGGCTTTGTAAAATCCGCCTCTAACCTGCGCCCCGACCAGACCCTTGCCGACGTGCTGGAGCTGAAGGAACAGAACGGCTTTTCCACTGTTGCCATCACCGAGGACGGCTCTCCCGAGGGCAAGCTCCTTGGCATCGTGACCGGCCGTGACTATCGTGTCAGCCGTATGGATCCCACCGAAAAGGTATCCACCTTCATGACCCCCCTTGAAAAGCTGATCACCGCGCCCGAGGGCACCACCTTGAAGGAAGCAAACGATATCATCTGGGATCACAAGCTCAACTCCTTGCCCATCGTGCGCAAGGACGGTACTCTTTGCTATTTCGTGTTCCGCAAGGGCTACGATCAGCACAAGAAGAACCCCATGGAGCTGCTTGACGACCAGAAGCGTTACATCGTTGGCGCAGGCATCAATACCCGCGACTATGCCGAGCGCGTGCCCGCACTTGTCGAGGCAGGCGTTGACGTGCTTTGCATCGATTCCTCTGAAGGATATTCCGAGTGGCAGCAGCGCACCATTGCCTGGATCCGCGAAAAGTACGGCGACACCGTTAAGGTGGGTGCCGGCAACGTGGTGGATGGCGAGGGCTTCCGCTTCCTGGCCGAGTGCGGCGCCGACTTTGTCAAGGTCGGTATCGGCGGCGGCTCTATCTGCATCACGCGTGAGACCAAGGGCATCGGTCGCGGACAGGCTACCGCGCTGATCGACGTATGCAAGGCGCGCGACGAATACTTTAAAGAAACCGGCGTTTACGTGCCCGTTTGCTCTGACGGCGGCATCGTACACGACCATCATATGACTCTGGCACTTGCCATGGGCGCTGACTTTATGATGCTGGGCCGTTACTTTGCCCGCTTTGACGAAAGCCCCACAGCAAAGGTCAACGTCAACGGCACTCTGATGAAGGAGTACTGGGGCGAGGGCAGCAACCGCGCCCGCAACTGGCAGCGCTATGACCTTGGCGGCAGCAAAAAGCTTTCCTTTGAGGAGGGCGTTGACTCCTACGTGCCTTATGCCGGCAAGCTTTCCGACAACGTGCAGATCAGCCTTGCCAAGGTGCGCTCCACCATGTGCAACTGCGGCGCACTCACCATCCCCGAATTGCAACAAAAAGCCAAGCTTACGCTTGTTTCCTCTGTCAGTATCGTTGAGGGCGGCGCCCACGACGTGCTTCTCAAGAGCACCAACAAGCAGGTCTAAGCCAAATAAAAAAGGACGCGCGTCGCGCGTCCTTTTTTATTTTAAAGTGTAAATTCGATCGCCTCGCCAAGCGGCAGGGAATAGATCAAGATCTTATCCGGTGCCTTGCCGCAGATCTCCTGCAGCGCCTTGGCATAATAGCGCAGCTGCTCGCCGTGCCGTGCCGTCAATTTGGCGGCGGCAAGCGCGGGGCTTTTCAGCTCGCGCGGCGACAGACGGTCGGTTTTGTAATCGCACAGCACAAGGTTGCCCTCGCCGTCTGTGAAAAACAGGTCGATCACGCCCTGTACCGCAAGCTTTTCCTCACCAAGCTCGGCGGCAAAGGTCTTGTCCTGCGTAAAATCGGCGGCGGGCAAAAAGATGTGAAAGCGCGTTTCACGCCGCAGCTCCTTGGCAGCTCTGATCTGCCCGAAAAGCTTGCTTTCAAAAAATTTCTCCAGCTCGTCAAAACGGACAAGCTCTGCCGTTTCAGGCGGCAGATACCGCTGCTCGACAAGGCGCGCAAGCTCCTCGCGCACACCAACGCTTGTGCAGCGCTCAAAGTCGCAGAACTGCAAAAATTCGTGTGTGGCAGTGCCTTTTTGCGCCGCCTCATTTTCCATGCTTTTGGCACCAAACAGCGGCGCGCGCTCAAAGCCGTGCAAAAGCTGCTCGGCATCTGCCTCGCGTATGGCATCCGGGGTGGCGCTGTCGCTGTCATAAACGTCTAGAACACCGGGGGAAAGCCGCGAGACCGAAAGCTTTGCGGGCAGGCGCGTCAGATGCTCAAAGGGGTATTTCCAGGCAAAGCGACGGCGCAGCTCGTCGCAGATCTCCTCGTTTGTCGGCTCGTTGTATTCTTCCTCGCACGTGTCATCCTTCTCGCCGGCGAGAAGCTTGTCGTACTTGCTGAAGGGGAAAAGGCTGAAGGTGGAGCCGGCAAGCTGAAGCTCGTCCACCACCTCAATGCTGGCAAAATCCTCGTAATTTGTGCGGTAAAGCGCCGTCAGAACCCAATGGATATAGTCGGGGCCGTTTGCCGTGAGAAAGCCGGTGTTTTTGCTGCAGGCGGCCAGCTCGCAGCTTTGGATGATCTTATCCGCGCTTGTGCGCAGCGAGGCGGGATTGGCCGTAACGTAAAGCCGTTCTCTTGCGCGGGTCATCGCCACGTACAAAACGCGCATTTCCTCCTCGATGGCCTGCCGCTCGCTATCGCGCAGGATCGCATCGCGGAAAAAGGTGTTTGTGCGGGAGAAGGCCCCGGCGTTGCACAGCTTGATGCCGCAGCCGAGAAATTCATCGCTCACCAGCGTATCCTGCGACTCCTTGCCCGTAAAGCGATAGCAGCCGCCCGCAATAAAGCAAACGGGGAATTCCAGGCCCTTGGAGTGGTGGATGGTGATCAGCGAAACGGCGTTGCCTGCGGCCTCGGGCGTTTTTACGGTACCGCCGTTTTCCATAATGCCGTCCACGTAGCGGATAAACTGAAACAGCCCCTTGAACGCACCGCTCTCAAAGCTGCGTGCGTACTCGTAAAGGCGGCGCAGATTGTCGCGGCGGGTGAGGGGAGCGCTTGTATCCTCGCCCTCGCGTCCGGCAAAGGAAAGGATGGCGCTTTCACGGTATAAATAGCGCAAAAGGCGGTCTACGGGTAGATTTTTGGCCTTTTCGCGCCAGAGAGAAAAGCGGGTGTAAAAGCTTTGCAGGCGTGCGCCCAGCTCGCCCTCAAAGCGCTCCTTTTCCACCGCCTGCACGGCTGCCTCGTAAAGAGAGAGCGAGCCATCCTCGCTGGCGCGGATGCGCACCAGCTCGTCCAGCGAGAAGCCAAAGAAGGGCGAGCGCAGGGCGGCGGCCATATACACGTCGCGCAAGGGATTATCCAGCGCGGCAAGCAGGCTGTAAACACAAAGCACGTCCGCATTTTCAAAAAAGCTTTTGGCAGAAGTGTCCTTTACCGGAATGCCAAGCGCAGAAAGCTCCTTTTCCAGTGCCTGCATCATGCCTGAGCTTCGCACCAGAACGGCGATCTCTTCGGGGCGATAGCATCGCTTTGTCGGGGATTCCTGCCAGTTGATCAGGCGGTTGATCTCGGCAGCGATCCAGCGCACCTCGGGGCTGGTTTCCGCCGTGCTGTCCTTATCCTTATCCACCAGCACCACGCGGCATTTTACCTTGTTTTCAGATCCCTTTGCAAAGTGCAGATCATCCTCGCTGGTATAGCCGATGCTATCTGCACAGCGAGAGAATAAATACCCCGAAACGGTATTGGAAAACTTGATGATCGGCTCGTCGCAGCGGAAGCAGTCGGACATAAAGATGGTGGCCTCGTTGCTCTCGCTCGCCTCGGATAGCGTGGGGAAGCTGCGGCGATAGCCCGAAAAAACGGCAGGCTGCGCACCGCGAAAGCGATAGATGCTTTGCTTGATGTCACCCACCATAAAGCGGTTGGTGGGGGTGGAAATGGCACGGAAGGTGGCATCCTGCATGCCATCCACGTCCTGATACTCGTCAATATAGATGCTGTCAAAGCTTGCAGCGATCTCCCGAGCCAGGGGGGTGGGAGTGCCGTCGGCATTGACAAGCAGGTGGTAGGCCGCGCGCGATACGTCGGAAAATTCTGCGATCTCGCGCTGCATCTTGGCCGCAAAATACTCACTCTCAAATGTCGAAAGCGTTTTGTGCAGCACACGCATCGCCTGTGCCGATTCGGTGGCTGTCTCGGCGATCTCCTTCGCCGAAAAAACGGCGATCGTCTTGGCGCGCTTGGGCCAATCCGTTTTAAATTGCTTGAAGGCGCCGGCCAGCATAGGGATGATATCCCCACACTCGGGCAGCTTTTTTGAGGTAAAAGCGCAGACAAAGGGGGCAAGCAGCGCCTCACACACGCCGCTGTAATCCGCGCGCTCCAGGCGCTCTGTGATCTCGCGGCAGCGTTGCAGCAGCTCGTTATAGGCGGCACCGTATTTTTGCAACAGCAGGGGGGCGTGCGGCTCTGCCTCGATCAGCGAAAGGGCTTCGCCCACAAGCGCTCTGCCTGTTTCGGCAAGGCGGCGCACCTCATCGCACCAGACCTTGCCCCAGGGGGTAGAGAGCGGCGTGTCCACACCGTTTTCCAGCTCGGTTGCCGAGCGGAGCAGAATGTCAATGCCCTCGGGATAGCGCATCAGGCTGTCGCGCACGTCAAGCAGCGCCTCGCACAGCACGTTTTCCCGGCGGATATCCGCAAAAATATTATCGACCATATAAAAGTGTTCTTCTTGCTTGTACATGCGGTCGATCGTGTCGTTCATCAGCTCGCGGCGCAGGGGCAGCAGCTCGTTTTCGTCGGCGGGGCGGAAGGCAGGGGGAAAGCCCGCCTCTGCAAAATGCTCGCGCACAATGTTCAGATAAAACGAGTCGATCGTGGAGATCGAGGCACTGCCAAGCAGCACAAGCTGCCTTGCCAGCCGCTCGTTTTCCGGGTCGGCGGAAAGCGCCTCGGAAAGGGCGGCGGAAATGCGCGTGCGCAGCTCGCTGGCTGCGGCGCGGGTAAAGGTAACTACCAGGATCCGCGAGATATCTGCGGGGGCCTCTTTGTCGATCAGGCTTGTGATGATGCGCTCGGTCAGCACGGCGGTCTTGCCGGAGCCGGCCGCAGCGGAAACAAGCAGAGTTTTTTTGCGCTCGTTGATGGCGCTTTGCTGCGCCGCTGTCCAGTTACGCTTCATCGCCTTCTCCTTTCACGTGAAGTCCGCTTGCGCGGCAGATCGCCGCATAGCGGCAGTATTCGCAGGGCAGCCTGCCGCCATGCTCGTGGGGCAGGGCAGAGGCATCGCCTCCCCTGATCTCGCCCTGCAGGCGCTCAAGAGTGGATTCCAGCTGCGAGAACATATGAGAAAATTCCTGCTCGCTCAGCACGGCCTTGCCCTTTCCTGTGCCAACGATATCCGCATTTCCGGTATTACTTGCGGCGTGCAATACCTCGGGGTCACTTAGCAAAACGCCGCTGCGCTTCATGCGTCCTGCGGCATTTGCCATCGCCTGCTCGGCGCTGATGGCGCAAGGGGTGCTTTCTGCTGTGAGGGCAGAGGAAAAATAGGTGACGCCGGCGGGCTTTAGCCGTGTGTCCTCAGGCAACCCCAGCAGGGCGTTGAGCGCGGGATACGGCTGATGGCAAAGTGCCATCAGATACAGCGGCATCTGCAAAGAGAAGCCCTTTTCAACGTCTTTCACGTCAAAGGCCCTGGTGCCGGTCTTATAGTCCACCACGCGCAAATAGCTCTCTCCCTTGGGCGAGCGCCACACGTCAAGGCGGTCTGCCTTGCCGGAAAGCGGCACCTGCAGCCCGCTTTGCAGCCGCAGGGGCTTGTTGCCAAGTGCCTTTTGCAGATCAAATTCGTTGACCGCAGGGGTGAAATCGCTGTCAATAAATTCAAACGACAGGGCGGAAAGGATCAGGATAGCCAGCGTACGCAGGCGCGAGAGCTGTGCCTTGGTGCGAGGAGGGAGCTCGCCGGAGCTTTCCAGCATTTTGATATACCCCGTGTATACCTTATCCACAAGGGCGTTTAGCTTGTCCGAGTCGCATTCGTTCAGCCCGCCTTCCTCTCGCAGATCCTTCAGCACGTGCTCCAGCATATAGTGGATAAAGTTACCCACGTCGCGGCTTTCCAGCGTGTCGCCCGGGGTGCTGCGCAGCCGCAGGATCCGCTCGCAATAATAGGCAAAGCGGCAGGCGGAAAAGCTTTCCAGCATTGAGGGGCTGAAGCGCGCGTTGCCGTAGATATCGCTTGCCGTTTGTGCGGAAAGTGCCGCCGTGCGCTGCACAACGGGCTGATCAAGCGTTTTGGCGGCAGGGATCTCCATCTCCTCCAAAAGGGCGCGGATCGCGCCGCGCAGGTGCGGCGGCAGCTCGGAAAAGCGGTCTAAGGCCGCCCCTGCAGAAAAAATGTGGTCAAGGGCATCCTCGGTGGCAAAGCTGCGCTCGGAAAGCCCGGGAAACAGTGTTTTTGCGCGGGAAATGACGATCGAGGGGGCACAGGCTGCCCCCGAGGCCGTGGCCTTATTGTAGGAAAGATAAAGGGTGTCACGCGGTGCGCAAAGGGCGCGATAGATAAAAAACAGCTCGTCGGAGGCGCGCTCGGCGCGGTTGGAGGGGAATTCCAGCCCGTGATCGCGCAGATGCTCCTTCTCCGCATCGGAGAGCAGCCCGTCCTCGCTGACGCTTTTGGGGAACTCACCATCGTTAAGGCCCAGGATCAGCACGTGACGGGGGTGGTCGGCGCGCAGCATAGAAGCGGAGCCGATGGTCACCTCGTCAGCCGAGGTGGGAATACTGCCGATATCCGTGCGCGAGAAGGCAAGGCGCAGCGCCTCGGAAAGCTGGGCAACGGAAAGCGGCTCGTCGCCAAGCGCCAGGGCGATCGCGTCCAGCGCCTCAACCACAACGCCGTAAAGCCTGGAAAGCTCCTCGGCATCGCGGCGCTCGCCTGCCGCAAGGGCTGCGGAGGCCTCGGCCTTCAGCTGCTCGGCAATACCAAGCGAGCAAAGAAAGCCGTATAGCGCGCGACACATAGCCGTGGCACCCTTTGCCGCATTCAGGTCGGCAAAAAGCTTGGTAAGAGGGGGGGAGATGTGGGCGCGCACCCGGTTGGCGCCCTCTAAGATACGCACGCCGCGGGCAGAGGGCTCATCGCCGTAGCCGTCGGGATTGCGTGTGAAGGGCATGGCGTATCGGCGCTCGCCGCGCGGATGCCACACGTTGACGTATTCCTCAAACAGGTTGATATCGTCGGCAGCAAGGCCGCAGAGCCCGGTCTTGAGATAGCTCACCACGTCCTCATCGCGCCAGGAATTCTGGTGGATACGAAGGGCCAGCAGGATCAGCTTGACAAGGGGACGTGTGGTAACGTCGGTCTTTTCGGAAAGGAAAAAGGGGATACCCTCACGCTCCAGAGCGGCATCCAGAATACCGATGCGAGAGCTGGCGTCGCGCAGCACCACGGTGATGTCGCGGTAGCGGCAGCCATCGCGCACAAGGCGCTGGATCTCAGCTGCAGCCGCCTCGGCCTCGGCGAAGGGGTCGTCGCAGAGCGTGATGCAAAGATCTGAGCGCGTTGCCATTTCCAGCGGGGCAGGCTCTGCATTCATACGGAACACGTTGCGCGAAAAATACTCGCGTGCGCTTTGCGCGCGCTCCCGTTTACCGCGCACAAATTCCACGCTGAGCGCAAGCTCGTCTGCTATGCGGCGCAAAAGGCGATGCGTGGCAACGGCAGAGGAAAGGTGTATCCCGTCGTCGGCTGCGCTTTCAAGCGGAAAGCTGAAGGAAACCGAGAGGGCGCAGCGCATCAGCGCCCGCAGGATCTCGATCTCCTGTTTTGTATAGTCGGTAAAGGAATCTACGTAAATATGCGTGCGTGCAAAAAGCGAGGTTGCTTCGCCCTGCAGCAGCTGCGCAAGGCGGTCAAGATCGTCCTCGCCGCCGTCAAAGCGGTGATCAAGCTCGGCCTCAAAGCAGCCGATCACGCTACCAAGGTCGCGCAGCTTTTCGGCAAGCGGTTCGCCCTCGGGCAGGATGTCTGCGGTCCCCAAAAGATCGTCGGCCTTGATGCAGTAGGCGCGGCACTTTGCAGCGGTATCCAGCATCATGTCGCAAAGCCGGGGCTCGGCGGCGTGTGTGCCGTAGCGCTGCAGCTGCGGGGCAAGCTGACGTAGCGTTTTCCACATCAGAAGGGCGCGCACGGCCGGGGTGGCGGTGGCAAAGCGGTGACCGCCTACCGCACGGAATACGCGGTTGGCAAGGCGGGAGAAGTTGACCACTTCAAAGCAGAGCTGTGCCGCAGGGGGCAGACACTCCAGCATGCGGCGCTCGGTGCTGACGGTTTCCTGCTCAGGGACAAGCAAAAGCACCTCATCACCTGCTGCAAGATCCCGACGGATGCCCTCAAGCATGGCAGCGCGTGTTTGCTCGCTTCCGGCTTCGTAAAAAAAGCGGATCATATCATTCTCCCTTCTCTAAAATTTCAAGGTTGCGCAGGATCACCGCGCGGCCGCGCCAGCTGTAGGCGCGTGCAGAAAACTCCTCGTCCGACATTTCGCGTATTGCTGCGGCGGTGAGGTGGGGGATGGCTTGCTCGTTAAAATAGGGAATACGGCTGTAGAGCGTGCCTGCTGCCCGTGCTGCCCTTGTCACGGGGCAAACGCTTTGGCAGATATCACAGCCCCAGGCCATTTTGTGGGTAAGCAGCGCACTGCGCTCTGCGGCGCTGAGCTCTCCTTTTTTTTGCGTCATGGCAGAAAGGCAGCCGGATACCTCCAGCCCCACGGGGCAATGCAGCCTGCAGGCATTACACTGCGCGCAGCTCTGCGCCGGCCGTGGGGGTGCGTTCAGCTCGGCATCGGTGATGATCTCTCCGATAAACACAAACGAGGAATGCTCTTTTGTGAGCAGCAGATGATTGCAGCCGTAAAAGCCGATTCCTGCCTTAACGGCAGCGTCTCCTTCTGCGATAGGGGAGTGGTCGGTAAATCCTGCAAACTTGTTTTGCGGAAATGCGCATTGCAGTGCGGGGATCAGCTCCTTGAACAGCTCGGCAAAAAAGCCGTGATAGTCGCGCGCGACCGCATAGGCGGAAATATTTCTTGCAGGATCGTCGCATTTTGTGGTATAATAAGGTACGGCAAACACAAAGGCGGTGCCGCTGGTGATGCCGGCGCGCTCAAGTAAATAAGGCTTTTGGATACGGCAAGCGGAAAGTGAAACGGGGGCGCATAGCTCGATCCCGTGCTGTGAAAGCAGCGTCTTTACAGTCTGCAGCATACAGGGCTCCTCCTTGCATAATAGATTTAAATATATTATAACATAGATAAACAAACAGCGCAACCACAAATTTTCTTTTTTGCAAATTCAGCCTTTTTTTGCCGCAAAATCATAGAACCGTCACATAACACCGCTATACTAAGGGTGTAATAATTAGGGAAGGAGAATAAAAATGAACCGACCTGACAGCTTTGATACACAAAAAAACGATATACAAAATACCGAGCAGATACAAGCCCCTGAGGAGCTTGCGGCACAAAACGGGCCGCAAGCAGAAAAGACGGACGAAGGCGCTGTGCGCTGGTACAGCGTTTCCTACCAAGGACCCGGCACGGGCTATGCTACGTATTCGCAGACGGGGCAGCCCCCCAGATCCTCTAAGGGAAAGCGCGTGGCGCTGATCGCAGCGGTCGTTGCGCTCTGCGTGCTGTTTTCTGCCATGGCCGGCTTTGGCGGCGCTATGCTGGTGGGGCTTTTTGAGCTGGAGGGGGTCTCCGATGCAAGCACCTTGCCGGATGAGGATGCGGGCAATCAATTTCCCGGTGGGAGCATCGGCAATCAGTCCGGTACAACGGACACCACCAATCGTCCCACTTATCCGTATACCGACAGCTCCTATGATTTTGCCGCAGCGCTTGGCGAGATCGGCAAAAGCAGTGATGAAAGCCTGATCGGCTCGGCAAACGGATCGGCAGGCAGCAACAAAAAAAGCCTGATCGAGGTAACAAGCGCCGTAAAGGACAGTGTGGTGGAGATCACCACGACCACTATCTCCAATCGCGGCACCATTTCCGCCGGTGCCGGCAGCGGCGTGATCATTCATGAGGACGGCATCATCGTGACCAACAATCACGTGATCGAGAATTGTGATAATATCTACGTTCGCCTGACAAACGGCGACACCTACGAGGCGCGTGTGCGCGGCACCAATGAGGAAGGGGATATTGCGATCATCAAGATCACCCCGCAGCAGGATAAGCCCCTGACTGTAGCAAGGCTTGGCTACAGCAAGGCGCTGGCCCTGGGCGAGGAGGTCATTGCCATCGGCAATCCGCTTGGCGAGCTTGGCGGCACGGTGACCAACGGCATTATCAGCGCACTTGAGCGTGAGGTCAGCATTGAGGGTGTGAATATGACGTTGCTGCAGACCAATGCTGCCATTAACTCCGGCAACTCCGGCGGCGGCCTTTTCAATATGGCCGGTGAGCTGATCGGCGTGGTCAACGCCAAATATTCCGCTTCCGGCGTAGAGGGGCTTGGGTTTGCCATCCCGATCGACAGCGCTTACGAGGATTCCTTCAAGGATCTGATGAATTACGGCTATATCCGCGGGATCCCCACGCTTGGCGTTACCCTGGTGGATGCTACGGGCGGCAGCTTTATGAGCCCCGTTTACGGCGCTTACGTCTACAGCGTCGGTACACAAACGGGCTTTCAGGAAGGGGATTATATCTATTCGATAGACGGAACGGTCGTTTACAGTATCACCACCTCGGCAGTCGATGCCATCCGCAGCATCGTGCGTTCGCATGCTGTGGGAGATAAGCTTACGGTGGTGGTGAAGCGCGGCTCCACATCGGTCACCTTAACGGTCACCCTGCAGGAATATAACCCCACCGTAAACCTTGAGATCGAAGAATAATGACAGCAAAGAGGTAGTAATATGTATCATATTTTGGTTGTGGATGATGAGATACGCATTCGCTCGATCATCCGCAAGTATGCAGAGTTTGAGGGGCATCGCGTGACCGAGGCGGGGGACGGCATGGAGGCCGTCAGCCTTGCCAGGCGCGAACAGTTTGACCTGATCATTCTGGATATCATGATGCCCGAGCTGGATGGCTTTTCTGCCTGCCGTGAGATCAGAAAGATCAGCAACACGCCGATCATTATGCTTTCAGCACGCGGAGAGGAATACGATAGGATCAACGGCTTTGAGTCGGGTGCGGACGATTACGTTGCAAAGCCCTTTTCGCCGCGTGAGCTGATGCTGCGCGTAGAGGCTGTGATGAAGCGCGTAAACCGCGCCGATAGGGGAGAGGGCAATGTGCAAAACGAGGTCGTTGAGTTTGACAACGGTGGGCTTCGCGTGGATATGACTGCGCGCATCGTGTATATCGACGGCAAGCGTGTGGATATGTCGCCCAAGGAATACGAGCTGCTGTTTTATCTGCTGCGAAACCGCAACGTGGCCCTTACCCGTGAAAAGCTGATCAGCGAGGTGTGGGGATACGATTTTTACGGTGATGCCCGTACGTTGGATACACACATCAAGCTTTTGCGAAAAAGCCTGGGGCGCTTTAGCAGCTATATCGTTACGCTGCGTGGCGTAGGCTATCGCTTTGAGGGCCAGAAATGAAAAAAAAGCTAACCCCCATTTCAAGGCAGGAGGTGCGCGTTGGTATCCGTTGGCGCCTTTTTGTCAGCCTTGCTTTTTTTACTCTTTTGATTTTGTTGACCATATGGGTGGTTCAGATCCGTTTGCTTTCTTTTTTCTACCAAAAGGAAAAGTTTGAGGAGCTACAGGAAATTTCTGACGGCTTGGAGAGCTGTCTTACCCTGCAGGAGCTTGACGATTACGTTGGGGACTACGCCAAGGAAAACAACGTTTGCATCCGCATTTTTTCGGTGGAGGGGGATGTTGCCATTCAGGTGGCGAATGCTGATATCACCCCCGATTGCATGCTGCACCATTTCGAGCGTGAGGTGATCTCGGACCTCTACGACCGTGCGCAGGAAAATGGCGGCATCTATAACAAGCGCTTCGAATTTAGTGGCGAGAAAGAGTCGGAGGGAGGGCGTTTTCCCGGCTTACCTCACAGAGGCAATTCCATCAACGCTATTCATGCAAGGATCTTTCGCACTGTGGATGCGGAGTATCTGGTGCTATTGGATATGGAACTTACCCCCGTGGATGCTACGGTGAAAACGCTTGAGGTGCAGTTTGTTTGGATCGCAGGCTTTTTGCTGGGTGCGACCTTCCTGATGGCCGGCGTGCTTTCGCACATCGTGGCAAATCCATTGACTGTTGTAACGGAAAAGGCAAGAAATCTTGCGGCGGGCGATTTTACGGTGGATTTTCCCACTGGTATCGGATACCGCGAGGTGCAGGAGCTGGCAGACGTTTTGCACTATGCGGCGGGCGAGATCAGCGCGGCCGAGCGATTGCAGCGCGAGTTGATCAGCAATATCTCGCACGATCTGCGCACTCCCCTTACTATGATCAAGGGATACAGCGAGATGATGAGGGACATCCCCGGCGAAAATTCGCCCGAGAACATTCAGGCCGTGATCGATGAGACTACCCGCCTTTCCGAACTTGTAAACGACCTGCTAGACCTTTCCAAGCTACAGGCCGGCACACAAAAGCTACAGCTTACGGTGTTTGATATCACACAGATTGTAAAGGAAACGATGCAGCGCTACGATACGCTGGTTAGGCACAAGGGCTATCATATCGACTTGGATCTGCAGGGAAGTGCCTTTGTCTGTGCCGACCGCGTGATGATCCTGCAAGTGGTGTATAATCTGATCAACAACGCAATCAACTATACGGGCGAGGGGTTACAGGTGCATGTGCGGCAAACGATCGCCGACGGCAAGGTGCGCCTTTCAATTGCGGATGATGGCGAGGGAATCGCCCCCGATCAGATCAAGGAGATCTGGGATCGCTATTATCGTGTGGATAAGGAACACAAGCGTGCCGTTGTCGGCACGGGACTTGGGCTTTCTATCGTAAAGGGCATTCTGGAATCGCACAAGGCCAGCTACGGCGTGGACAGCGCCGTTGGTGTTGGAAGTGTGTTCTGGTTTGAGCTGCCGCTGGTCGAGCCCGAGGAGCAAGTAGAATAAAAAACGCGACTGCATATGCAGTCTTGTTTTTTTGCTTGCAAAATGCGTGCGGTTGTGGTAAAATAAAGAAAAGTAAAAAAGGAGAAAACAACGGTATGGCTTGGTGGGAAAGGATTTTACGCTGCCCCGTTTGCGCGGCGGCGATACAAAGGGAGGGGGGAACGCTCTCCTGCCTTGGTGCCAGACGGCATTGCTTTGACCTGGCGGCGGCCGGATACGTCAATTTAAGCTCCTCAAAGGCTGCCGGCGGCGGTGACGATGCCACCCTGATCCGTGCAAGAAGCGCTTTTTTAACAGAAGGGCATTACGCCCCGATCGCCACACGCGTAGGGGAGCTTTTGGAAAATTACTGCCCTAACGGTACGGTTTTGGATGCAGGCTGTGGAGAAGGCTACTATACCGCATCGCTTGCCAAAAGAGGGTTTTCTATGCTTGGAGTGGATCTTTCCAAAAAGGGGATCCTCCACGCCGCCAAGGTGGCGGCAAGAGAGCAGCTTTCTGCCTTTTATGCAGTGACCGGCGTGTTTGAGCTGCCTGTGGCAGATGCCTCGCTGGATGCGGTGATCAGCCTGTTTGCACCGGTTGCCGAGCAGGAGTTTTTGCGCGTGCTGAAGCCGGGTGGTAAACTGATTTTGGTGGGAGCAGGCCCCAGACATCTGTTTTCGCTGAAGCAGGTGCTTTACGATACCCCTTATCTCAACGAGCCGCGCGCGGATGCGCCCAAGGACATGACCGTGCTGCATACCGAGCGCCTTTCCTATCAGACAAACGTGCAGGGGGATAGCCTGCAGGCACTTTTCAGCATGACGCCGTATTTTTACCGCACGTCAAAGGAGGGCGTGCTTCGCTTGCAGCAAACGCCTGCCCTTTCGGTGGACGTTGAGGTGGATATTTCTGTATATCAAAAATAAAAAAGCCCCCGGACGGGGGCTTTTTTTATCAGTCAAATGCTACGGGCGTGTTGTGGATCGCCTTGCGGGGAGATGCCATGTAGGGGGCAACCTCCTCACGCCAGCGCAGATAATGCTCGGTATTTTTGTGTGCCTTGGCTGCTTCTTCGCTTTCAAACACCTCGATCAAGGTAAACTTGGTGGGGTCGTCGTTGCTTTGCAGCACGTCAAAGCGCACGTTGCCGGGCTCCTTGCGCGAGTTTTCATGGTTGTAAACGGTGATGGCCTTGAAATCCTCAACGTTTTCGGGCTTTACGTCAACAAATACCAGGGTTGCGATCATTTTTACTTTCTCCTTTACGGTTAATGTCTGTATTTTCTTCTTTTTTTGGTTTTTTTAGCGCAGAGCATTGCTCCGCCAAGTGAGATGGGTGGCAGCGCACAGCGCAAAAGCAGCAGCTGAGCGGTGTTGCTTGCCGTGGTATCCTGCAGGATAAGTGCGGGGATCGCGGTGACGATCAAAAGCAGAAGCCCCTCGCAAAGGCCACATAAAACAGGGGAGCGCTTTTGGTAAAGCGCCGTGGCCAGCACACCACCGACAAAGGCGGTAAGATACAGCAGGACCAGCCCTGCAGCGGGGCGGTAGCGGTCGGGATCTTTGGTGGATAACAATACGGCGGTAGTAATAACAAGAAGCAGCAAGCCCACCGCCGCGCTTGCCGGAAGCGCCAACAAAACGCTTTTCAGCATGGCGGAAAGGGTGCGCGGCTCGCTTTGTGTTTTGCGGCGCGTGCGTCTTGCTGCTTTTCTTTGCTTATCTGACATATGCAGCCCTCCTTTACAGCTTTGTTAAAGTGTATGAGGGGGATGCGTCAAATATTATTTTGTTTCGTCTGCCTTTTCCTCAGGCTTGTCAGCTTCCTTTTGTGCGCGGGCTTCTTCAACGCGCACGTCAACCGAGCGAACTGCAGTTTTAAGCAAACGGATGCGGGTGTGATCGCGCGTGGTCTCGATCACCATCGTTTCATCCTTAATGCTGACGATCTTGCCGATGATGCCGCCGATCGTGGTGATCTCGTCACCTACCATCAGGTTGTTGCGCATTTCGGCAGCTTCTCTTTCCTGCTTTTTCTGAGGACGGATACCAAAAAAGTAGAACACGCCCACAAAAAGCACGATCATCAGTATAAGCGACCAAGTTTCCATAATAACCTCCTGTTTCCGCTTGCGCGGAGCATATTTAAAAGTATTATAACCCTTTTGCCAAAAAATTACAAGTAGGGATTTGTAAATTTTTCCTGAAAAGGGAAAAATATTGCCGTGGCAGGATAAAAATAAAGAAAGCAGTTGAAAATATGTTAATTTTATGCTATAATGTAAAAGAATATTTATGCGTTGCGCGCAAGAAGGAGCTGCTATGGCAAAAATTGCTTACCCCGAATGCGGGAAAATCGTGAATACACACGGCTGTCACGGAGGGGTCAAGGTTGAACCGTGGTGCGATTCGCCCGCGGTGTTTGCCGCGCTTCCCGCCGTTTATTTTAAGAAGGGCGATGGCTTTGAGCGCGTAAAGATCCAAAGCGCTTCTGTATTTCGCAGCGTGGTCTGCACTAAGCTTGCGGGCGTGGATACGATGGACGAGGCGGATGCCCTGCGCGGTACGGTTCTTTACGCCAAGCGCGAGGATCTGCACCTGCCCGAGGACACGATGCTTGTGGCAGAAATGCTGGGGCTTCCCGTATATCACGAGCAAAGCGGCGAGCAGCTGGGTGTGCTGAAGGATATCATTCACCCCGGCGCCTCGGATATCTACGTGATCGACACCCCCAAGGGGGATGCTATGGTGCCCGTTGTGGCCGAGTTTGTAAAGCGTGTGGACGAGCAGGGCATATATCTTTTGCCCATTGAGGGGATGTTTGCACAATGAGATTTGATATTATGACGCTGTTTCCCGACCTTGTTACCACCGTGCTTGGCGAGAGCGTGATCGGTCGTGCCCAAAAAAGCGGAGCAATCACCGTCAGGGCGCATAACATCCGGGATTATTCTAAGGATAAGCACCGTCGCGTGGATGATACGCCTTATGGCGGCGGAAAGGGGATGCTGATGATGGCGCCCCCCATTTACGATTGCTATCAGGCGATCCTGCAGGATGCGGGACAGATGGCATCGCGCCGCGTGGTATATCTTTCGCCGCGTGGCAAGGTACTGACCCAGCAAAAGGCAAAGGAGCTATCCGAGCTGGATCATCTGGTGCTGCTGTGCGGACACTATGAGGGTGTGGACACCCGTATTATTGAGGAGATCGTGGACGAGGAGATCTCGATCGGCGATTACGTGCTGACGGGCGGCGAGATCCCCGCCTGTATCCTGGTGGATGCGGTGGCACGGCTGGTAGACGGTGTGCTTGCCGCCCCCGAATGCTACGAGAACGAAAGCCACAGCGCAGGGCTGCTGGAATATCCGCAATATACGCGCCCGGTGGAATTTATGGGGCGTCAGGTGCCCGATGTACTTCTTTCTGGGCACCATGCCAATATTGAAAAATGGCGGGCCGAGCAGGCCTTGGAGATCACGCGCAAGCAGCGCCCTGATCTGCTTTGTAAAAAAGAGGATTAAAACTTTGAAAGGAGGGAACGCCGTGAGCAAAAAGAATACCGTTATCGCTCGTATCGGGCGCTTCTTTACCTTTATTACCGACCGCGTGTACCGCGCTGTTGCAAACGGCCCCATCGGCCGCTTGCTTTCTGCCTATCCCGCAGCAAACGATGCGTTCCGTCGCTCCGGTGTTGTGGCGCTATCCAACCGCAAGCGCAGCACAGCCACGCGCACCTTGCGCCGTGGCCTGGCGCAGGCGATGGATCAAAGCCTTTTACGACGCTTTTGCTACGCTGTGATCGACGGGATCTGCCGTTGCAGCTTGCGCGCCCTGGGCCTTACGCTTTTGACCACCGGCTTTTATGCCGCGCTTGTTTCCTGGCTGATCCGTGTGATCTGGCAGGGGGAGAGCGTGGATGGATTTTTGATGTTTTTTGCACTTGCATTGGTGCTTTCCGGTGTGCCGCTGCTTTTCTCTGGCAGCTCGGTCGCCTTTGCATTGCAGCACGGGGTGATCCCCGGGTGGCTTTTGCGCGAGCCGCTTGGCCTTTCTGAGGATGCGATCAAGGATATCCCAAAGCAGGGTAGGGCAGACCACCTCACGCTCGTGCTTTTCGGCATGGTCCTTGGTGCGTTGCTTGCCGTTATCGGCCCCTTGTGGCTGTTGCTTGCTTTTCTTGCGCTGTGCTTGGTGCTGTTGGTCATTACAACGCCTGAGGCGGGCGTGATCCTGCTGCTTGTTTGCGCGCCCTTTATCGGCCTTTTGAGGTACGGTGCCCTTTTGCTTGCCGTTTTATCGCTTCTGGTTCTGGCATCCTATGCCTGCAAGCTGATGCGCGGCACGCGTGCTTTCCGCATGGAATTGCAGGATCTTGTGGTGCTTGCTTTGCTGCTTCTTACCCTTTTCGGGGGAGTGTCGGTAAGCGAAGATGCATTTCCTGCCGCCCTGCTTGCGGCGATCGCCATCGGCGTGTATTTCCCGGTGGTCAATATCCTTTCCACACCGCATTGGCTGCTGCGTGCCCGTCAGGCGCTGATCTTTTCCGCTACGATGGCTGCGCTGCTTGGTATTTTTCAGTTTATCTTATCTGCTGTGTTCTCCCTGCAGGGCGGAAGCGTTGATATTTTGCTTTGGGGCAGCGGCGTTCGCGCAGGATTTGACGATCACGTTGGATTTGCTTATTTTATGGTGCTTGCATTCCCGTTTGCATTGTACGGATTTTTGCGTGCAAAGGGCAGCCTGCGTATGCCCACCGGCTTTGCCTGTGTGGCGATCGCGGCGGCCACGGTGCTTTCCTTTGTGCAAAGTGCTTGGCTGGCACTTTTTGTTGAGGTTGTGTTCCTGTGCCTTTTGTATCGTCGCGGCTCCTTCCCGTATCTGGGGATCACGGCGATCCTCACGCCCGTGGTATTGCTTGTAATGCCCGCTGCCTGGCGGCGTGGGCTTTCAAGCATCATCACGCAAAGCACCGACCTTTCCGGCAACCGCATCGGAGCTGCGCTTGATTTTACGGGCGACGTGCTGTTTGGCGGCGGAAGCGGCTTTTTTGGCCACGGGGCTGGTGTTTTGCGCCTGCTGTTCGGTCTTGGAAACGGCGGCATCGAAGCGGTTTGTGCACTGTATACCGTTACGCCCGCAGGCGAGGTGGTGTCCGGGTTGAATTTCTGGCTGTACTGCCTTCTGGAGGGTGGACTTCTGGGAGCTCTGATCCCCGCCGTCTTGTTCTTCGTCATTTTGCAAAACTGCTTTTCACTTTTGCGGGGCGTAAAGCCGGGGCGTGACGCGTTGGCCCCCTTGTGCGGCGCGGTGATGCTCCTTGGTGCGCTGACAAGCAGCATTTTCCAATACTCCTGGTTGGATCCTACGGCAATGCTGCTTTTCTTCCTGCTTGTTTCTATCATCACGGCCGATGCACGTCACCGCCGCGAGCGTAGCCGCTCGGTTTTTGCCGGCGACTGGGCGCAGGGCGAACAGTATGCAGAGCTGGAATATCATGCGCGGGCGGCGCAAAAAAATGCCCCCGCACCCACTTCCGAAGGGGAGGTAAGCTATGAATTACAATAAACCCGATCAAAATCTGCAGGGCGACGTGCTGCAAACACAAAAGCGCGCAGCGCGTGCCGAAAAATCAGGCAGACACCGCCGTTGGCTCTTTTTGCTGCTTGACGTCTTGCTGCTTATTGCAGTGGTTGCAGCCATCTTCTTTTTGGTGCTGCTGCTTACCCCGCTGGATCTGTTTGGCGGTGCGGGAGAGGATCAGCGCACTGTTACCTATACCGTTGAATTTGCAGGTGTGGATCGCGATTCGGTCGAGGCGCTGCGCGTTGGCGACAGCGTGACGGACGCAACGACCGGTAGCGTGATCGGTGTTGTCGTTGCAGTCAACAGCCGACCCTACGAGGTATATACCGATATCCCGACAGACGAGGCAGACGAGTCGCTGCAAAGCCACGTTGTGACCAAAAACACCTATCCTGATACCTTTAATACCGTTACCGTTACCATAGAGGTGCTTGCCGACTATAAGGCGGGCGAGGGCTATCTTGCCGAGGATTGCCGCATTGCGGTGGGCAGAGAATACGATCTGCGATTTCCTGCCTATGCAGGCAACGGCGTGTGCGTGACCTTTGAGTCTGTGCAGGGAGGTGACGCGAAATGAAACTGAATAAAAACGGACGTCGCTTTAATCTTTTGGATACAGCACTGGTGCTTTTGCTGGTGTTTGCACTGCTTGGTGTATGGCAGCGCAGCAATTTGCAAAACCTGTTTACCACCGATGAGCTTTTGGAGAATTATACTGTCAGCTTTGAGATCAAAAAGGTGCGCAGCACCACGGTGGATCTGTTGCAAAAGGACACTGCCCTATATATAATGAATAATGGAGAGCGCGTTGATCTCGGTACCCTGAACGAGCAGGTGGCCGCCTCGGCAGCTACCGTTTATTTGCAGGACAGAAACGGAAACACCGTAAAGGCTGTGTACCCGCAGGATGCACACGAGTATCTCTTGGATGTTACGGGTGATCTTACCTGCGCGGGTGTGGAAAACCAGGGCTCCTTCTTTGCTGCGGGCAAGCTGCATCTTGCCATCAACCAGACCGTTAGCGTGCAAACCGAAACGGCAGATTTTGAAATTCGCATCACGGGAATTCAAAAAATGTCGTAAAGTGGGCAAAATACACATACTTTTGCCAACAAAGCGTGAAAAATATCCCCAAAATGTCTATTGATTTTCTGTTTTGCTTTTGTTATACTAATATATATATTTATGACTTTTGCGCTGTTACCTGGCGCAAAAAAGAAATGGAGCGTTTGACGTATGATTTCACGGGATGTCACCATCACCAATTCCATTGGCCTGCATGCACGGCCCGCTACTTTTTTCATTCAAAAAGCGAATGGCTACAAAAGCTCTATTTGGGTAGAAAAAGAGGACCGCAAGGTTAACGCAAAAAGCTTGCTTGGAGTTCTTTCTCTCGGGATCGCACAGGGTATGACGGTTAAGCTCATTGCCGAGGGGGCTGACGAGATCGAGGCACTTGACGGTCTTGAGGCTTTGATTAATTCCGGTTTTCAAGAGCAATAAAAGCAAACAAATTCTTACTGCGGGGTGTCCAATGGCACCCCGCAGTTTTGAGGTAAAAGAAAAACGGGAGGAAAAGCATGCAAAGCGAGCAAAAACGAAAAGAGCTTTTAGAAAAAGCAAATCAGCTACCGCTTACCCCCGGTGTCTATATCATGCGAAACGCCGAGGGACGTGTGATCTACGTAGGCAAGTCCCGTAAACTGAAAAACCGTGTTTCGCAATACTTTCAAAAAAACGTAAAGGGCATTAAAACCGCCCGTATGGTCAGCAACGTTGCCGACTTCGACTACTTTCTTTGCGATACCGAGATCGAGGCGCTGGCGCTGGAAAATACGCTGATCAAGCAGCATGTGCCGCGCTATAATATTCGCCTTAAGGATGCAAAGTCCTACCCCTATATCAAGATCACGGCAGAAAGCTATCCGCAGCTGCGCTTCACGCGTACGCGCAGTGCAGATAAGGCGCGGTATTTCGGCCCGTATTCGGGGGCTTCGGTGGCCGGCTCTGTGCTGCGTACGCTGCAAAAAACGCTGCGCCTTCCCACCTGCAACCGTCATTTTCCGCAGGATATCGGCAAGGAGCGCCCTTGTCTTTATTATCAGCTGGGGCAATGCTGCGGCCCTTGCACGGGTAAGATCAGCGAGCAGGAGTATGCCGAGCTGATACATTGCGCCACCGAGATCCTGCGCGGCAACAGCCATGCCGTGGTGCAGGATCTGCAGCAAAAAATGCAGCAGGCGGCACAGGAGGAGCGATTTGAAATGGCTGCCTCGTACCGCGACCGTATGTTTGCGCTGCAAAAGCTTTCACAAAAGCAAAAGGTGCTGGATGCGCCCGACGTCAGCGAGGACGTGTTCGGCTTTCACCAGGATGATTACGGCGCTGCAATGACGGTGTTTTACGTGCGTGAGGGCGCGCTGATCGACAAGCAGGAAGCAGTCTTTGGAAACGATGAGATCCTGGATGCCGAGGCATTGATCTCCTATGTATTTGACCATTACCGTCTGCACGACGATATTCCGCCCCGTATCCTGCTTTCCTTTGAGGCAGAGGACGAGGAGCTTGAGCCGCTCTCGCAGCTTCTCAGTGAAAAGCTTGGCCGGCGCGTACAGATCTATACCCCTATGCGCGGCGCGCGCAAGCAGCTGTGCGAGCTTGCGGTGCAAAACGCCGCCGAAATGCTGCTGGCCACCAGACGCGCCGTAGAGAAAAACGATGAAACAATGCTGCGCCTTGCGCAGATGCTGGCGCTTGAGGTGGTGCCAAATCGCATTGAAAGCTATGATATTTCTAATCTCGGCAGCGAGTTTAAAACCTGCGGTATGATCGTTTGGCAGGATGGAAAATTCTGCAAAAGCGACTATCGCACCTTCCGCATCAAGGGGGTGGAGGGCACCGATGACTATGCTTGTATGCGTGAGGCACTCTCGCGCCGTCTGGCACATTTAAACGACGAAAAGGATGCCGGATTTTCACCCGTTCCCGACCTAATTCTGTTGGATGGTGGTGCGGGGCACGTTAGTGTGATCCGTCAGCTGTTGCAGGAAATGCAGCTGGATATCCCCGTTTTCGGCATGGTGAAGGATCAGTTTCATAAGACCCGGGCGCTTTGCACGGAGGATGAGGAGATCTCTATCGCGCAGGAGCGCGCGGTGTTCACGGTGATCTATCGCATCCAGGAGGAGGTTCACCGCTATTCCGTCAAGCGGATGAGCGATGCCAAACGTAGCACGCTGCGCACATCGTCGCTGGAAAAGCTGCCCGGCGTGGGTAAGGCAAAGGCCAAGATCCTGCTTTCTCACTTTGGGGGGAGCGCTGCCTTGAAAAAGGCGAGTAAAAAGGAGCTGGAGGCCGTACCGGGTATCGGCCCTGTTCTGGCTGAGAGCATCTATCAATATTTTCACGGAAAGGAAGAGGCTCCCGTATGATGCACATAATCACAGGCACCGCGCGCGGTGTCAAGCTGGAAACGCTTGCGGGCGAAATGACACGCCCCACCTCAGAGCGCGCCAAGGAGGCGATCTTTTCCATGCTGCAGTTTGACCTGGAGGGAAGGCGTGTACTGGATCTTTTTTCCGGCTCCGGACAGATGGGGCTTGAGGCCCTGAGCCGTGGGGCTGCCGAGGCGGTGCTTGTTGACCGCGCCATGGAAGCCTGCGCCGTGATCTCGCGCAATGCGAAAAAGACCAAGCTGGAGCAAAAATGCAGGATCCTGCAGGTCGATGCCGTGCGGTATCTGGAGGGAGCCACCGCTCCTTTTCATCTGGTGTTTCTTGATCCACCATACCGCGCAGGGCTTTTGCCGCAGGTGCTGCGTCTGCTTTTGGATAGAGAACTGCTTAGCAGCAATGCAACTGTTGTGGCCGAGTGCGGTGATCCTGCCGATCTTTTTGGCGATGACGAGGCACTGGCGGCTGGCTATGAGATCCAAAAAACCAAGCGCTATGGTATTGCGCACGTATTCTTTTTAACACCCGCCCGAAAGGAGAACGTATGACACACGCTCTGATACCGGGGAGCTTTGACCCCATGACACTTGGGCATCTGGACATCATCAAGCGCGCAAGAGGGCTTTATGATAAGGTGACGGTTGCCGTTATGATCAATGAAAGCAAGACTTATGCGCACACGCTTGAGGAGCGCGCCGAAATGGCACGCCTGACGCTTTGTGATCTTCCGGACGTGGAGGTGATCACGGATGCGGGGCTTTTGGTGGATCTTTTTGATCGCATCGGTGCCGATGTGATCGTCAAGGGCATCCGCAACGAAACGGACCGCATTTACGAGGAAAAGATGGCGGCTGCCAATCTTGCAAGAAATCCGCGTGCCAAAACTGTGTTTTTGCAGGCAGCAGACGATTATGAAACGGTATCCTCCACCGATGTGCGCGCCCTGCTTTCCGAGTCGAAAAGCCCTGCGGCATTGGTAAGTCCCAAGGTTTTGGAGTATTTACGCGCCCGCGGTGAGTTTTAAGGTGAAAGGAGAATAACATATGCGTAGATCAAGGCTTTATTATATTTTACGCGCGGTTCTTGGTGCAGCCGGCGGAATTTTGGCTGGTGGGCTTGTACTTTGGACAAGAGCCTATGCGGAGGAAGCGTTTGATATTTTGCTGATTGCAATGGGTCTTATCGGTATCCTGATCAATATTCCGGTTCTTGTACTGGCTGTGCGCGGACTTTGCAAAAAGGAAAAAATGGAGTGGTTCAATCTTGTGCTTGCTGTGATCGGCATTACCGTGGGCGGATTTTTTCTGTTCATCAGCCGCCGATCTGAAATGCTGCCGATCCTGCTTTTGCTGTATGCAGCCGTGTTGCCTTTCATGCGTGTGATCCTTAAGGAGGAGCGCAGCAAGCAGTTGATACAGGAGCTGCCCAAAACTGCACTTGGCGGCTTTATGCTGCTGGTATCTCTGTTTGAGGCAGAGGAGATCATGTTCTGGGTATTTGGTGTTGCCTGCGTTGCGATCGGCGTGTTATACTTCGCCGTTCGTATGTTTACTATGCGCTCTTATTTCCGCATGGCAGAGCAAGAGGCCACATCCGAGCAACAAAACACTGAAGAATAAAAAGCAGGGGCTTGCCGATGGCAAGCCCCTGCTTTTTGAATAAAATTACAAAAAACAAGAAAGTAATAGAGCGAAATTGGAAAATATATAAAAATAATTGGAAAAACACAAAAATATTGGCAGATTATGGTAAAACAGAGCTAAGGCCGTCGATGATGTCGCTTGCCATCAGGCCGTGGCTGCCACGCATCTCTTTTGCGTGATCGCCTGCAAGGGCGTGAGCCAGAACACCAAGCTCGGCTGCAAGCTGTGGGGGAGTGCCCGCGGCAAGAAAGGCGGCGATCACACCGGCAAGCACGTCGCCACTGCCACCCGTTGCCATACCCGAGTTTCCATAGGTGTTTACGGCAAGCTCACCGCTGTTGCAGATCACGGTGCGCGCATCCTTCAGCACCACGGTGGCGTTTGCTTTGTGGGAAAGCAGCATTGCAGCGCCGCAAAGATCCTCTGATATGGCAGGAATACTTTTGGAAAGCAGACGAGAGGCCTCGCCAAGGTGCGGTGTCAAAATACGGGGGCACTTACAGCACGCAAGCAAGGCGAAAAGCGCAGGAGAGCAGGAAATGCAGTTCAGGGCATCGGCATCCAGCAGTACCGGTACCTTGGCGCGCTGTAACACACATTCCACAAGCGTTTCGGTAAGTGCTTCAGTACCAAGCCCCATGCCGATGGCAATGGCGTCCGCCCTGTCGATCGCTTGGCGCAGGGAGCTCTTGTCAAGTGCGCGAGGGTCGTAAAGCGTGAGCAGCGCCTCGGGGAGCTGGGTCTGATAAATGATGCGGTTTTCCGCAGGGGCAAATATTTCAACAAGCCCGGCGCCGGCACGGTAGGCGGCCTTTGCCGTAAAATATGCGGCGCCGCTCATGCCGACCGAGCCGCCGATCACAAGCACGCGCCCAAAGCGCCCCTTGTGCGCTCTTGCCGGGCGTGCGGGCAGGAGCGAGAGATCCTCACGTTGCAGAAGCTTGCCACCGGCTTCGTCTGTCGGGACCCCGATATCGGCTACGGTCAGCTTACCGCACAGCGTGGTGCCGGGGTAGAGCAGCTGTCCGTATTTATACGACGCCATGCTGACCGTGTGCTTTGCCGGTAACGCCGTGCCGAGCACCCTGCCGGTATCGGCGCACACGCCGGATGGGATATCCACAGCAAGCACCGGGACTGCCATCTCACGGATCTGATGCAGTATTTTTGCAAGCTCCCCCTCGATCGGGCGGGAAAGACCGATCCCGAACAGGGCATCCACCACGGCGGTGATCCCTTCGGGGAAGGGGGCGCTGCAGCGCATTACATTTTGTGGCAAAAGCCGATATTGGCGCGCGGCCTCTGCGCTCATCTCGCGCCCCGGGTCGTCACCGTGTAAAAGCGGGCAGCAGACAAGCACGTCGGCGCCCTCCTCTGCAAGAAAGCGAGCCATGGCAAGTCCGTCGCCGCCGTTGTTGCCGTTTCCGCAAAGGAAAAGCACGCGCGCGGTGTCAAACTCGCGCTTCAAAACCGAAAGCGCCGCCTTAGCTGCGCGCTCCATTAAGATCTGCGAAGGGGTGCCGCGCCTGATCTCGCGCTCGTCTGCCTCCTTCATTTGTGCTGCAAATAAAACCTTTTGCATTTTGCCACCTCCGGATTTACTGATCACAGTATACCATATTTTTGCGTTGCTTGGCAAGTCCGGTGTTAAAAAAAGTCTGTTTTTTTATAAAAAACAGTTGTTGGTGATGACTTGAGTATTTGATATAATGAAGTTGCATACTATTTGTAGGAGGCACACTATGAACGCAAAAGCAAAATTTATCTGCAATTCCGCCGCTCGTCCGCAGCCCCTGCCGCACCCCTGGGATCATTCGATACGTTACTTCAATTCTCCCGATTGTCATCTGGTTCCCGGAAATGGCCTTGCCGCCTTCCGCTGCGATTTCGACCTGCCTGAGGGAACGGCTCTTGTAAAGCTGACCGCCACGGCGCTGGGCATTTTTGATGTGTATATCAACGGCGCCCGCGTAGGGAATGAGGAATTAAAGCCCGGTTGGACTGATTATCATTGCCGCGTTTTTGAGTTTGAGTATGACGTGACCCCTCTTTGCAAAAAAGAAAACCTGCTGACGGCTGCCGTTTCCAACGGCTGGTGGAGCGGCCGCATTTCTATGGGCGAGTACGGCTGGCGCGAGCCCGCCTTTGCCGCAGCGATCGAATGCTTTGACGAAAAGGGTGCGCTGCTTGCCGAGTTTGTAAGTGGCGAGGACTGGCAGACCACCGTAGGCGGCCGTGTGCTTTATGCTGATATCTGGGATGGCGAGTATTATGACGCTACCATGCCCGACGTGCATGAATTCCCGGGCGGATACGTTTGGAGGCCCGCTGACGTGATGCAGGGAGAGCTGCCCGCGATCCTGCCGCACGTTGGTGAGCCGGTGCGCGTGCGCCCCGCCTTTAACCAAGCCCCGAAAAGCGCGGTCGTTTATCGCGATATCCTGCCTAACGGTACGGATTTTGGCGAGATCTCTCCTAATTCCACACGTGTGGGCGCAGGATGCGAGAAAACCCTTTTGCGCGCCGGCGAAAAGTTGGTTCTTGACCTTGGGCAGGAGATGGTTGGGTGCCCCCAGATCACTCTTAAGGCGCCCCGCCGCGCTCACGTGGAGATCACGGTTGCGGAAATGCTGAATGACAGCGGTGATAAGGCGCGTGGCAACGACGGCCCCAAGGGCAGCCTCTATATGGCAAATTACCGCACCGCCAAGGCCAGAGCCCTATACGTTGCTGCAGGCAACGGGGTAGAACAATATCGCCCCACGTACGCATTTTTCGGTTTCAGATATTTCAGCATCACAGCCGATGCGGATATTGAGATCCTTGACGTAAAGGGCCTGTTTATCAGTACCGATATGCAGGAAACAGGCAGCATTGAAACCGACAATGCCGAGATCAATCGCTTTATCCGGAACGTGTTCTGGGGACAGCGCTGCAACTATCTTTCTATCCCCACCGACTGCCCTCAGCGCGACGAGCGCCTTGGATGGTCTGGCGATACCCAGATGTTCAGCGGCGCGGCTACTTATAATGCCAATGCCCGCAGATTTTTGAAAAAATGGTTGGGCGATGCCCGCGACGGTCAACGTGTTTGCGATGGCTATTGGGACGTGATCCCCGTGATCGAAAAGCTGTCGCGCAGCGGCTCTACCAAGGATGCTGCCGTGGCATGGGGAGATGCGGGAATTATCGTACCGTATACCCTCTATTTGAAGTACAACGACGTTGAAACGTTGGCAGAGCATTACGACTCGATGGAGCGTTATATGGCATATCTGATCCCCACCAACGGCCCGCACAAGCGCTACGGTGACTGGCTTGCATACGAGCCGACGGACGAGGATTACGTTTGCCTTGCTTACTATGCATACGATGCATGCCTTATGGCAAAAATGGCAGCCGCTCTTGGAAAAGAGGATCGCGCTGCGCACTACACCGATCTGTTCCAACGCATCAAATGCGAATTCAACGAAAAGTACGTGAAGGACGGCGCTCTCATCGTTTGCACGCAGACCGCCTACCTTGTGGCGCTGGCCTTTGATCTGATCGAGGGAGAGGTGCGCGAGGGTGCGATCAAGTCGCTGAAGCAGAATATCGAGGCAAACGATTATACACTGTCCACCGGCTTTATCGGCACCTCTATTCTGGCACAAACGCTTTCCAAGGTCGGGCTGGACGAGCTTGCATACTCCTTGCTTTTGCAGACCCGCGATCCTTCCTGGCTCTACAGTGTGCGCCAGGGCGCTACCACCGTGTGGGAGCGTTGGAACTCCTACACCAAGGAGCGCGGCTTCGGCGCGGTGAATATGAACTCCTTCAACCACTACGCCTATGGTGCCGTACTGGAGTGGATGTATGCCTTTGCTGCCGGTATCCGCGTTGACGAGCAGAAGCCCGGCTTTAAGCATTTCATCCTTTCTCCCCGACCCGACACCCGCACGGGTGACCGCTTGCCCGCAGGGCAAAAGCCGATCGGCAGCGTGCGCGCTCGCTATCAGTCCGTTGCAGGCGAGATCGAAAGCGGCTGGTATTTCCGTGAGGGGAAGCTTGTTTACACCTGCAAGATCCCGGAGGGGACCTCTGCCCGTGTGGAATTTCCGCTTTTGAACGGCAGCGACCGCGTTGTGATCAACGATCTTTGCTTTGACGTTGCTGCCCTTGGCGGCAAGATCTGCGGCGAAAAGGCGATCTTTGAGCTTTCCGCAGGTGAGTATACCATCCAATAAGCCGGAAAAGCGCCGAGTTTTGTCAGGTTTGACCGGCGAAAAAAGTTTTTGAAAAAAACGCAAAAAAATCCGCAAATGTCAATAGGTTGAGTGAATTTTTATCAAAAAAATTTGATGTGCAGCTTTTCAAGCTCAATTTTAAAGAGCTTGGCGCTGTTCTGCCAATCGAAGATCGCGCGAGGGTAACTATTGATAAAGTCTTGTATCTCTTGCAAATCTTTGGGCGAAAAGCGGCTGATCGCGGTGCCCTTTGGCACAAAACGACGGATAAAGCCGTTTTGGTTTTCATTGCTGCCGCGCTCAGAGGAGCAATACGGATGGCAATAATACACGGTTGTTCTCCTCTTGCCGGTATAAGGAGAGTACTCCATACCGACGATATTTGAAAACTCTGTGCCATTGTCACACGTTATCGTTTTAAATATCTGCCGAAAGGCACGGCTGCCGAGCTTACGTTCAAGGCGGTTGAGCATTGTAACCGTGCTTGCGGCAGACTTATCTCTTGACTTAAAAATAATCTCCATCCGGGTGAAGCGCTCCGTCATACAAAGGAGCGTTTCACCCTTTTTTTGTGTTCCCACTACCGTATCAAGCTCCCAATGCCCGAAAGAGGCTCGCTTTGCGATCTCTGTCGGGCGTTTTTCTATACTATGCTCCACCTTGGGCAGCTGCTTGATCGTTTTTACCTTTTTATGGCGGTGCTTGCGCTTGCCCTTGCGCAAAAGGTTCTTATTACTGACACGGAGAAAAAGCCCCTTATCTATGTAAGAATAAAGAGTTACGCGGCACACTTTGGTTTTAAACTGCAAGCCATTCTCTTTGATATAACCGAGGATCGCAGCAGGAGAATATCCCTTCAGGATCATATCCTCGACAAAACGCGCAAACTCACGGTCCTTGCCGATTTTGAGGGGCGCTCCCTTTGCCGTTGCATTTTGATCTGCGGAATACTGTGCCTTGTCTGCGCTATATCTCCTCGTTTCCGTCCAATCAGAATTGCGGTGCATATAGTATCCACGTTTCAATTCACGGTAGACACTTTGGAAAGTGAATCCGAGCTGATCAGCAATACTTTTAACCGGAGTGCCGGCATTATATAGTGCCTCAAGCTTATAGCGAGTGGCGCGGTTAAATGTTCTGTACGATTTGTTTGTTCTTGGCATTACGGATACACTCCTTTCTTAGTCTTACGACGTATTTATCTAACGATATTTGTGTTTTGTGCAGAGACCGGGACGGATGAAAAAAACGCGCTCGCTATGCCGCTTGTGCGCGTTTTTTTCAATCCGTGACCGATCGCCCTTAGCAAAAGCAAAATCCTTTGACGGATAAATTATAGTTTTCGCCTGGATGGAATTTCGCCGTCTGCGGACGGCG
>JAZNNA010000026.1:0-8672 GCA_045580065.1 Eubacteriales bacterium | reverse complement strand
GGGATCTATCCCTTGCTTTGCGAAAGCTTGCGCACAAACTCGGTGATCTCGTTGCCAATGCGCGTAAGCTCCTCTAAAAACTCCTTGGCCGTCATGCGCGAAATGCCCGCATGCACGGCAGAAAACTGCAAAAGCTTATCGTTTGTCACCGCACGTATGCTGTAATCGGGGCCAAGCTCGTGCATCATCTTTTCCATATACGCATCGGCGGTCTGGTCGGTCTTGGTATATACAACGCGATAGCCGTCGTGCATGAAATCCGAGCCCTCGCCGTCCTTCACAAGATAGGCATCAAAAACAAGCACAAGCTCGGTCTTGGTATAAGAAACGTAGCTGCTGAGCAGATCCATCAGCTCCTCGCGCGCCTTTTCCAGGCTGAAAGCGGCGGTCTTTTTTAATTGTTCGTCTGAGTAGATCAGGTTGTACCCGTCAACGATCACCATGTTTCTTTGCGTGCGCAGCATCTTGGGCTTGGCGGCCTTTTCTTTTCCGGGCGCGGATACCACCCTCGGCTCGCTGTATTGCTTGCGCTTGATGGGGCCGAACAAGCGCAGCATCAGCGCATCCAGCTCCTTGTCGCTGACGTTGTATTTGCGCGCCAGTGAGGAGGCACGCGGCAGGATCGCCTCGCCGCCGGGAGCCTCTTTTACGTTAGCCTCCAGGTGCTTATAGCTGTCCACCTCGCTCCAATGCACGGTAAAGCCCGCGCCGTGTGCGCAAAATACCGAGTGCGGCGGGTTTTCAAGATCTCCCTCGGGGTCGTATCCCGCAGCGGCAACGATCTCCTCTTGGTTGTGGCAGGGCTCGTAGCCGTCTGACGTGCAGAAAAGCCTGCCCTCGCCGCGCGTGTAGGCAATGACCTCCTTGGTGTAATCAAACAGCGTGGAAACCGGCGCTCTGCCGCAGATCACGGTGCGCTCTGTGTCCGAGCCCTGCAGCTCAAATTCCGCAAAGCGCGCCTGCAGATCCGACATCGCTCTGCCAACGCAGGAGCCGGGCACCTCAAGGGTGAATTTATAGTAGGGCTCCAGCAAAACGCACCCCGCCTTCATCAGCCCGTGGCGCACGGCGCGGTAGGTTGCCTCGCGGAAATCGCCCCCTTCGGTGTGCTTCAGGTGCGCCTTGCCCGCCACAAGCGTGATCTTGGTGTCCGTCAGCAAGGCACCCGTCAGCGTGCCGCGGTGATCCTTTTCGTAAAGGTGTGTCAGCACAAGCCGTTGCCAGTTCAGGTCCAGCATATTTTCCGGCAGGTGGGTGTCAAACAGCAGCCCCGTGCCCTTGGGCTGAGGCTCCAGCAGCAGCTGCACCTCTGCATAGTGGCGCAGCGGCTCAAAATGCCCCACGCCAACGGCGCGTTGCGCCACCCTTTCCTTGTAAAGTATTCTGCCTGCACCAAGCGTGCAGTCGATCGAAAAGCGGTCGTGGATCAAGCGCCTGATCAGCTCGGTCTGCACCTCGCCCATCAGCCGTGCCTCGATCTGCGCAAGCTCCTCGTTCCACATAAGGTGCAGCGAGGGCTCTTCCTCCTCCAGCTCCTTCAGCTTGGGGAAGTACACGCGCGCATCGCATCCCGCAGGCAGCTGAATGGCATAGGAAAGCACCGGCTCAAGCAGGGGCTTTTGCGTGTCCTGCTCCAGCCCCAGGCCCTGCCCCACGTAGGTGGCAGAAAGCCCGATAACGGCGCAGATCTCGCCGGCCGCCACCGTGTCGGTCTGCTCAAATTTATCGCCCGAATACAGGCGTATCTGGCTGACCTTTTCGGCAACACGGGTGCCGTCGGGCGAGAGGTAAGCGATCTCGTCGCGCGCGGAAAGGCTGCCGCCGGTGAGCTTCATATAGGTGAGGCGCGTTGCCCCCACGTGTGCTATTTTATACACCCGTGCGCCAAATTCGCTCCCATCGTAAACAGGGGGCAGGGTGTATTTGTCCAGCGTGTCCAGCAGATATTCAATGCCCTGCATCCGCAGCGCCGAGCCAAACAGGCAAGGGAACAGCATTCGGCGGCTGATGAGATAGGAGATATCCGCATCCTCGATCCCCTCGCCTGCAACAAAGCTTTCCATCAGGTCCTCATGCACAAAGGCTAATTTTTCCTCAAGCTCCTCGCGCCGCTGCAATTCCAAAAAGCTGACGCAAAGGGGGGAGAGCGCGTGGCAAAGCTCCTGCTCGATCTCCTCCTTGCGCTTGATGGCAAGGTCGCATTTGTTTACAAAAATAAAGGTCGGCACGCCGTAATGCTCCAGCAGCTGCCAGAGCGTCCGCGTGTGATTTTGTGCCCCGTCTGAGGCACTGACCACAAGCACCGCATAGTCAAGCAGGGCAAGCGTGCGCTCGGTCTCTGCCGAAAAATCCACGTGTCCGGGGGTATCAAGCAGGATAAAGTCGCAATGCTCGCTTGAAAATCTGGCTTGCTTTGAAAAAATGGTGATCCCGCGCTCACGCTCGATGGCGTTGGTGTCAAGATAGGTGTTTTTGTGGTCCACGCGCCCCAAGGTGCGGATGCGCCCGGATACGTAAAGCAGCGCCTCGCTGAGCGTGGTCTTTCCGGCATCCACGTGCGCCAGAATACCGATGGTCAGCTTCTTTTTCACAGCCTTTCCCCCCTTTCTTTTTTATTCCTTGTTGATTATACCACATATTTGCCTGTTTTTCAATACGGCTTGCACACTACTCACAAAACTTTACAGCAAACTTGACACCTGACAAATTTTGTGCTATACTGTCTATGCTGAATTTAAAATCCGAAAGGTCAAAAGAGGAAGCCAAGTGAAAGAGCAGATACTAAAACTGAAAAAAGAAAAAAATGCGGTCATCCTTGCGCATTACTATGCCCCTGCCGAGGCACAGGAGATCGCTGACTACGTGGGCGACTCCTTCTATCTTGCCAAGATCGCCAAGAAAAGCACGGCGGATATCATTGTATTTTGCGGCGTTTCCTTTATGGGGGAGAGCGCCAAGATCCTCAACCCCGGCAAAAAAGTGCTGATGCCGGATCTTACGGCCGACTGCCCGATGGCACATATGGTCGCCAAGGGAAGGATCGAGGAAATGCGCAAGCAGTATCCGGATCTCGCCGTTGTTTGCTACATCAACTCCACGGCAGAGCTGAAATGCAAGAGTGACGTGTGCGTTACCTCGTCAAACGCCGTGAAGATCGTGAAGGCTCTGCCAAACAAAAACATCTTTTTTATCCCTGACAGAAACCTTGGCAGATACGTGGCGGCGCAGGTGCCGGAAAAAAATATCATCGTAAACGACGGCTGCTGCCCGATCCACGCAGCCATCACAAAGGAGCAGCTGCTTGCACAAAAGCAAAAGCACCCGGCAGCGCCCATCCTCATCCACCCCGAGTGCGAGCCCGAGCTGCTCCGGATCTCCGATTTTATCGGAAGCACGGCAGAGCTGATCGCGTATGCCGCAAGCAGCCCTCTTGAAGAATTTATTATTTGTACCGAGGACGGTGTGGATCATAAGCTGATCACGGATAACCCGCAAAAGCGGTTTTACTATCCGCAGCCAAGCCCCTGCTGCACGGATATGAAGCTGAACACGCTGCAAAATATTCTTTCTGTTTTGCAAAACGAGAAAAACGAGGTGCTACTTGACAGCGAGGTCGCCAAAGGGGCGTGGAAGCCGTTGGATCGGATGCTTGAATTAGGAAGGTAAAAAATGAAAACGGATATTTTAATTGTCGGCAGCGGTGTGGCAGGCTTATATTGTGCCTTGAATTTGCCGAAGGAAAAAAGCATAATAGTAGTAACCAAGAACAAAGCGCGCCGAAGCGACTCGTTTCTCGCGCAGGGCGGCATCTGCGTATTGCGCGACGAGGACGATTACGATTCCTTTTACGAGGATACCATGAAGGCGGGGCACTATGAAAACAACCCCGATTCCGTGCATATTATGATCCATTCCTCGCAGGAGGTCATTGCGGATCTTGTATCCTTTGGCGTTCGCTTTGAGAAAAACGGCGAGGAATTTCTTTACACGCGCGAGGGCGCCCATTCCCATCAACGTATTCTGTTCCACGAGGATGAAACGGGCAAGGAGATCACCTCTCACCTTCTGGAAACCGCAAGAGCAAGAGAGAATATTACCATCATCGAAAACTACACGATGGTCGATCTCATTTGCGACGGTAACGAATGCCACGGTATCATCGGTCACGATGAAAACGGTGAATATTCCGCGATCCAAGCGGATTACACCGTTCTTGCCACGGGCGGCATCGGCGGCATCTTTGAGCATTCCACAAACTACAAGCACCTGACGGGCGATGCCATCGCACTCGCTCTCAAATACGGTATCAAGTTGCAGCACATTGATTACATTCAGATCCATCCCACCACGCTGTATACCGAAAAGGAGGGGAGCCGCGAGTTCCTGATCTCCGAGTCGGTGCGTGGCGAGGGCGCGATCCTTTTAAACTCCAAGGGTGTGCGCTTTGTCAACGAGCTTTTGCCGCGCGACGTGGTGGCAAACGCCATCTTTGCGGAAATGAAAAAGGAGGGCAGCAAGCACGTGTGGCTCTCTATGGCTCCGATTCCTACGGAGGAGATTCGCACGCACTTCCCAAACATCTACCAGCGTTGCCTTGAGGAGGGGTATGACGCCACCAAGGAGCCGATCCCCGTGGTGCCCTCGCAGCACTATTTTATGGGCGGCATTGACGTGGACAGATACAGCAAGACCTCAATGGAGCGCTTGTATGCCGCGGGAGAAACCGCCTGCAACGGCGTTCACGGCAGAAACCGCCTTGCCAGCAATTCGCTGCTGGAAAGCCTTGTGTTTGCAAAGCGCGCGGCGCGCCATATGATGGAAGGGTATACGGCCATTGCAAAGGATAGCGAGATCACCGTTGACGCAGCCAAGTACAAAAACTATAAAGAAGAATACAAAGCAGCCGTTTTAGCGGCGATCGAAAAGGAGAGAATGAGCCATGAATAATATCACGATGAAAATGAACGCCGACGAGCTGATCCTGCAAGCTCTGCGCGAGGATATCACAAGCGAGGACATCACCACCAATTCCGTGATGCCCCATTATCAGGCAGGCGAGGTGGACCTCATCTGCAAGCAGGACGGCGTGATCGCAGGCCTTGAGGTATTCAGGAGAGTGTTTCAACTCCTTGACGAAAAGACCGAGGTGAGCTTTTATTGCAAGGACGGCGACACCGTCAAGAAGGGCGAAAAGATCGGTCTTGTCCGTGGCGACATTCGTGTGCTCCTCTCGGGCGAGAGAACGGCGCTGAACTATTTGCAAAGAATGAGCGGCATCGCCACCTATACAAGAGAGATCGCCGACCTTCTTGCAGGCAGCAAGACCAAGCTTCTTGACACCAGAAAAACGACGCCCAATATGCGCATTTTTGAGAAGTACTCCGTCAAGGTGGGCGGCGGATACAACCACCGCTACAACCTCAGCGACGGTATTCTTTTAAAGGACAACCACATCGGCGCAGCGGGCGGCGTGAAGGAAGCGGTGAGAATGGCAAAGGAATACGCGCCTTTCGTCCGTAAGATCGAGATCGAGGTGGAAAACCTTGATATGCTGGCAGAGGCCCTTGAGGCAGGCGCGGATATCATCATGCTGGATAACATGAGCGTTGAGGATATGAAAAAGGCAGTGGAGCTTTGCCGCGGCAAGGCTGAAACCGAGTGCAGCGGCAACGTCACGAGAGAAAACGTGGCACGCCTTGTGGATATCGGTGTAGACTACATCTCCAGCGGTGCGCTGACGCACTCCTCGCCCATTCTTGATCTCTCTTTGAAAAATCTCCACGCGATATAAAAAAAGGGGGACTTATGAAGGTAGCCGAGCGAAGAAAAGCAATTGTCAATTTACTTTTATCAACCAAGGAACCCGTTTCCGGAGGGACGCTTGCGCAAAAATTCAATATCTCCCGCCAGATCATCGTGCAGGATATCACCGTTCTGAAGGGAACGGGATACGAGATCCTTTCCACAAGCCGAGGCTACGTGATGCAAAGATCCCCGTTTGCCGAAAGGGTGTTTAAGGTCAAGCACACCACAGAGCAGACCGAGGACGAGCTTTCCTGTATCGTGGGGCTTGGCGGCACGGTGGTTGACGTGTTTGTGTGGCACAAGGTCTACGGAAAGATCGAGGCAACGTTGAACATCTTTTCCCCCATGCACGTCAAGCAGTTTATGGAGGGCGTCAGAACAGGGCAGTCCACCGAGCTGATGCACGTAACGGGCGGATATCACTATCACACGGTCCGCGCAGAAAGCAGCGCTGTGCTGGATAGCATTGAGGCGGCCCTCAATAAGAAAAATTATATCGTTCCCGAAATATAATAAGAAAGGATCGTTAAAATATGAAGATCGCTTTGATCGCACACGACAAAAAGAAGGACGAGATCATCCAGCTTGCCAAAAAGTATAAGGACGTGCTTGCAGAATACGAGCTGTATGCAACCGGCACCACCGGCACGCTGATCATGGGCGAAACTGCGCTCCCGATCCACAGAATGAAAAGCGGCCCCCTTGGCGGTGATCAACAGATCGGCGCAATGCTTGCCAACGGCGAGCTGGGGTTGATCATTTTCCTGCGCGACCCCCTGACCGCCCAGCCCCACGAGCCTGACGTTTCCGCACTGCTTCGCCTTTGCGACGTGCAAAAGATCCCGCTTGCCACCAACGCAAGCAGCGCCACCATTATGCTGGAGGCATTGAAAAACAAGACCTTCCCGATGGCGTGAGGCGGCATATTGCTCCCCAAACGGCGGAAAAATCACCCCCGATGCGTGCTTGCGCGCATCGGGGTTTTCTGTATTTGACAACTTGCAGCAAAAGTGATATAATCAAAATGTGCCCACCACCTACCGTGGCAACACTTGTACCTATAAGCGTGCTACGCTGTTGGCAGGGTATGGTAGCCATCGCTTTGACTATGATGCCAGCGGCTTGCGCACCAAGAAAAACGATACCGTTTATACCTATATCGGTGGCAAGCTGATCCGCGAGGAGAATTCCGGTCATACCATTGACTATATCTATGGTAATGACGGCATCACGGGCATCAAGTACAACGGTACGGTATACATCTTCCGCAAGAATGTGTTTGGTGATGTTACGCACATCTATGATATGAACGGTGTGCTTAATGCTCACTACATTTACGATGCCTGGGGCAATCATACGGTTGTAAACGACACCGAAACCGAGATTGGTACGATTAACCCGATCCGTTACCGTAGTTATTATTACGATACCGAAACCAATCTCTACTATCTCCGCGCAAGATATTATGATCCCGAAACGGGCAAATTTATCTCGCAGGATAATGTTTCCTATCTTGATCCCGAGAACCTAACCGGACTCAATCTGTATGCTTATTGCAATGACAATCCGGTAATGCATACGGATTCAAGCGGCAACTCCATTTTAGTATCTTTATTGATTGCTGTTGCTATTGGTGCCGTAACTGGCTTTGCGTTTGATGTTGGGAAGCAATTAATTAAGAATGATTGGAATTTCAGCGAAGTTGATTGGGGAAGTGCGACTAATAGCGCTATTGTTGGAGGGGCACTAGGTTTCTCTCTAGCGATGGGAGTAATTTATTTAGGGCCTGTAATTGCAGGTACTGCAATCGCAGGAGGATTAACAGCAAGTGGTGCTTTTGCAATTAGTACAGCTGTGTCATTTGGAGCTGGAACTTTAGGCTATGCCTTAGAAGAATGGATTGATGGAAGAACTCCGTCGGTTGGGAAAGCAATAGCAAATGGTGCTTTTGTCGCTTTAGAGGGAATGCTTAACTTTGGAGTTGGCGCAATTATTGGCTGTTTTGGAAATGTTGGAACTAAAGGGAAATTTCTAGTTTCTACAGAGTGGTGGGGAAAATTCATCTTTGGTTTGGAATTTACCCAACCGATAAAAATTGGCATTGATTTAATTAGAAAGAGTATCTAATTTGGGAAATGGGGGAACACGCATGCAGAACAAAAGAAATTTTAATAATTTATTTGATTCAATATGTGTGACTATTTTATTTTTTGTCTGCGTGGCATTTTATATAGTTGCGCTATGGTTTGGCGTAATCAACGCTAACGAAGGGACAAATCAAGTTGCTTTGTTAATTTGTTCTACTGTGTTTTTTGGTGGTATAATTTCTTTAACAATTACGCTAATTATAAAAGACTGTTATGAATATTGGTTTCTATCAAACGATTCGATTATCAGCAAAAAGCTATTTTCAAAAAGAAAAGTAATAAAGCTGGCCGAAGTTGAAAAAGTGGAGAAAAAGATAGTTTCTGCACTTATTTTGGGAACTTATAAAAGCGAAGCATATGTAATATATTCTAACATTCATAAAATTGTGATCTTAATTGACAAAAGAAAGAAGTATCCGGAGTTGGATTACAAATTGGCTAAATTTATCAACAATTAAAAATAGCGAATCGATATCAAAATTTTAGGCGTAATATTGATAAGTTGCTGATATCTTTCAACAATAACTCACATAAGAGTATAGCGGGATAATATAGTGTAATTCCCTTTTTCAATAAACATTCTCCCCCCCCCGGAGGCGTGCTCCCCCGCATCTAGGGTTTCTAATATTTGACATTTTGTGCAAAAGGTGATATAATCAAAATGTATCCGCCATTTATCGTGGCAATGCCTGTACCTACAAGCGCGCTACGCTGTTGGCA
>JAZNNA010000025.1:0-16170 GCA_045580065.1 Eubacteriales bacterium | reverse complement strand
TTGGCCTCCGACTTGCTGCCAAAGCTCAGCAAGGGCGACGCCGTGAACGTGGCGTTTCAGCCCGTGGAAAAGGAAACCACGCCCCCGAAGCATTACACCATTGAAACACTGAATAATTATCTCAAAAATCCCTTCCGTGAGGAAAAGGCGGCGGCAGCCGAGGCCGAGGACGAGGAAAACAGCGACGATACCGAGGAATATCGTGCCGTGCTGGAGGGCTTGGAGCTTGGTACCGAGGCAACCAGGACCGGCATCATCGACAATGCAAGAAAAAGTCAATACATCGCCCTGAACAAAGACGTTTACACGCTTTTGCCCGGTGGGGAATACCTGATCGAATCGCTGGAGCGCTTGGAGATCCGCATGGATAAGCACCGTACCAGCGAAATGGGCAGAGCGCTCAAGCGCGTGTTCCGTGGGCAAATGACGATAGAGGAAAGCGTGGCGCTTGCCGCCGACGAGGTGCGCGCCGTGTTTGCTGCCAAGGTGCAGTCCCCCGAGGAGGATAACGACATCGGCCTTTACGGTGACGAGGTGGGAGCTTGCCCACTTTGCGGAAGGCCCGTGGTACGCGGTAAATTCAGCTACGGCTGCTCCGGGTACCGCGAGGGGTGCGATTTCCGCGTAAGGCTTTCGATTTGCGGCCGTGTGATCTCGGTGCAGAATATGCGCCTTTTGCTTGAAACCGGGCGCACGTCAAAGATCAAAAACTTTGTTTCCAAAAAAACAGGCAAGCTGTTTGATGCCCACCTTCGCCTGAAGGAAGGGCAAGCTGTGTTTGATTTTTTAAATTGATCAATAAAAAAGGAGAACCGTTATGAAAAAAAGAATCATCAGTTTGGCAATGGCGCTGTGTCTTTTGTTTTCCGGCATTGCGGTGCTTTCTTCCTGCAAAAAAGAGGAAGGAATAAAGCTGAGCCGCAAAACCGCAGAGCTTGAGGTAAAGGATTACACCATCGTTTACCCTGACGAGACGAACGGTAACCAGGTCACCACCATGTTCCAGGATTATATGCGCGCGTTTGCGGAAAAGGTTTCAAACGCCGTGGGTGAAAATCTGCGCGCTTTTTCCGAAAACAAGACCAGAAGCAAGGCCTCTGACCCCGAGATCCTGGTGGGCCTTACCTCCCGTGCGGAAAGCCAAGAGGCCCTGAAGTCTATTAAGGGCAACGGCTATACCATCCAGGTGATCAACAACAAGATCGTTCTGGTCGGCTCTACCAATCTGTTAACGCTTGCCGCCGTTGAATACTTTGAAAACAACTATCTGGAAGAGGATATGCAGGGCAAGATCACCCTGCACGAAAAAGCCACGCTTTCGGGCATTGAAATGATCACGATGGCGGATACGACTGACGGATACTATTCCTTTGTCTACGGCGCGGATTACGACCCGGATGACCCGGTAAGCTCTTATGATACCACGGCAAGCGGTGTTACCGCCATGACGCGTTATGCTTACAATATCGTAGAAGAAAGCGCAGCGCAGGTCACACAAAAAATGGGCTGGAAAAACGCCAAGCCCTTGCCCTTTAAGAGCGATGCCGCCAAGGAGGACGGGTATGAGATCGCTGTTGGTCTGACCAACCGCCCCATTACCAAGGCGCTGCTTTCCAAGCTTGCAGTGGACGAGTACGGTATTCACATTGAAAACGGCCAGGTTGCGGTAAGCGGATGGAATATGAGGGCGCTGAAGGCCTCCGAGGGAGTCCTGCGCGACTGCTTGCTTGAATCTCTTACCGGCGATGCCGCCGCTCCCGTTATTCAGCTCCCCTCCGAGCTTACTCTCACTATGAAGGTGGAAAACGGCTGGAAGACCGATTTCCCCAAGCCCGAGGGGCTGCAGCTTTATAACACTGTTGACCTTGACGGCGATGATCTTGAGTACCTCTATATGGGCGAGGGCGTCAATGCCGCTGCCTTTAACGATTATTGCAAGGCGCTTGCAGCAGCAGGGTACAGTAAGACTACCGAAAATGAAATTGAGGATAGCTTGTTTGCTACCTTTATCAACAGCAAAGAGGAGATCTCGCTGTACGTGGCTTACAACGCCTTTAAATACGCCGCAGAGAACGATTATGCCTATGCACAGCCTTCCTTGCGCATCGTATCCTCTCCGCTCAAATCAGCAGCGCTGCCCCCAGCCGAATTGCTTTCCTCCAAGCCCTATGAGAAAAAGGCGACCTCCGCTATCTCTGCCACGGGTCTGCCTGCAGCCAGCAGCGGTGAGGGCTATATCATCACCCTTGAGGACGGCCGCTTTGTCATCATCGATGCCGGTAACACCAAAAAGGGCGGCGAGGTAGAAAACTTTAAAAACGTGCTGTGGGATCTTCAGGAGCGTAACAGCGGTGCGCCCGTTTCTAAAAACAATCCTGTGCGTATTGCCGCATGGCTCCTCACGCACAGCCATGACGACCACTATAAGGTATTTATCGAGCTGCTGAAGCAATACGGCAAGAGCGGCGAGATCTTTGTGGATTACGTGATCGGTAATCTGCCCTCTGAAAACCAGTTTGTTACCTGCGGCGGCGACTTTGTCATCAAGGCGAATATCGCTGCTTATCAGGCAATGCTTACCAAGCCCTTTACCTTTATCAAGGCACATACCGGCCAAAAGCTGTATCTCGCCAATATGGAGATCGAAACGCTCCTTACGCACGAGGATATGAATCCCCACAATATCGTGACCTTTAACGATTCCTCTACCGTGATGCGTCTTACCATCAACGTGACCGGCGGTCAACCCGTTACCTTGCTTTCTACAGGCGATGCGTATCGTTACAACGGGCGTTGGCTTTGCGCAATGTACGGTAACGCACTGCGAAGCGACATGGTTACCATGGCTCACCACGGCGGCCCCGCTGTAGAGGAGCAATTCTACACCTACGTGGCTCCCACCGTTCTCTGGTGGCCGCACAATACCAACAGTGTCCACAGCTTCTATCTCAAGAGCGATAACTGGTACTGCAAGGTTGACCAGCACGCCTTTGAGCTTCCCAGCGTAAAGTACGTTTACTGCTCGGGCGACGGACATAACACCACCTTGTACCTGCGTGCCGACGGCCCTGCCTACAACGATCTTTACAACGCCGGCTTTGGCACCTCTCTTGACTATGATAACTTCCACGTGATCAAGAAATAAAAGCAAAAAAAGAAACCGCCCGCGGGCGGTTTCTTTTTTGTTTGTATCATTTTTCAAGCTTGCGCATCTCTGCGATCACGGCGGCGGGATCCGGCGCGCCGAATACGGCGGTGCCTGCAACCACCACGTTGATGCCTGCGGCAAGCACGTCGGCAAGATTGCCAAGACCAATGCCGCCATCAGCCTGAAGATCGGTGGCGGTAAGGCCCTTGTCATTTAGCATCTTGCGGATCTTAGCGGCCTTTTCCAGCTGGGCGGGGATCAGCTTCTGGCCACCAAAGCCGGGATAAACCGTCATCACAAGGATCATATCGGCAAGGGGAAGAAGGTCTGCGATCGCCTCGGCAGGGGTATCGGGCGAGATGGAAAGGCCTGCCTTTTTGCCGGCAGCCTTAATGCTTTTCAGCACGGCGGCAGGGTCCTCGGTGCTTTCAAAGTGAATGGTCACACCGTCAGCGCCCGCGGCAATGAATTTGTCGATATAGCGCTCGGGCTTCTCGATCATCAGATGTACGTCAAAAAAGATATCGGAAACGGGGCGGATGGCCTTGATCACGTCGGGGCCAAAGCTCATGTTGGGCACAAAGTGGCCATCCATTACGTCAAGGTGCAGCATCTCGGCACCGGCATCGGCGATCTTTTTGACCTCGGCGCCCAGTACCTTAAAGTCGGCGGCGAGAAGAGAAGGGGAAATTTTCATAATTTAACCTCACTAAAATTTAAATTCGACATAAAATGACAATGTGAAAGTATTTTAAAATTTGCAAAGCACGCGGGTGGATGTGAATGCTGCAGGATGTGGGAGTGCTTGCCCGTCTTGCTTTGCTGTAAGCCGCCCCAAGGCGCCTTGGGGCGGTGCTTTTATGCTTTTTCGATCAAGCAAACGGCGTGCGCGGCCATGCCCTCGCCGCTGCCGGTAAAGCCAAGGCCTTCCTCGGTGGTGGCCTTAATGCTGACGGCTCCCACATCAAGCAAAAGTGCTTGAGCAACGTTTTGGCGCATCTGGGAAATGTGTGGGGCAAGCTTGGGGCGTTGTGCCAACACGGTGGCATCAATGTTTTCGATGCGATAGCCGGCATCGCGCAGGCAATCGCCCACCACGCGCAATAAGATCAGGCTGTCCGCCCCTTTATAGGTGGGGTCGCTGTCAGGAAACAGCTTGCCGATGTCGCCAAGCGCGGCGGCGCCCAGCAGGGCATCCATCACGGCGTGTGTCAGTACGTCTGCATCCGAGTACCCGAGCAGTCCCTTTTCAAATTCTATCTCAACGCCGCCAAGTATCAGGGCGCGCCCCTCTACCAAGCGGTGTACGTCGTATCCGTGTCCGATCCTCATTGTGTCATCTCCCTTACTGCCAAAAGCAGCTCCGCAAAATGGATATCCTCGGGGTGGGTGATCTTGATATTTTCCTTGCCGCAATCCACAAGCTTTACGGCAACGCCAAGCTGCTCCATCAGCTGATTGTCGTCGGTGCATCCCTCGGGATCCGCCTTTTGCAGCGCGGCGCGGTAGAGATCGGTGTGAAATACCTGCGGCGTTTGTGCCAGAAAGATGCGGCTGCGGTCAAGCGTTTGTGCGATCGTATGGCGCTTGTCAGCAAGCTTTACCGTATCGGTTACTGCGGTGGCGGCGCTTGCAGCCTTGTTGCGGTATGCGGCGCGCAGCACGCGGCGGATCAGCTCCGGGGTGATAAGGCAACGCGCCCCGTCGTGAATGGCAACGTACTTTGCCTTTTTATCAATGGCAGAAAAGCCGTTTTTCACCGACTCGGCGCGCGTTTCGCCGCCTTGCACAAGCTTTGTGAGCTTGCTGATGCTGTGGGTGCTTGCCATTTGCTTGATAGCGGCAAAATCGCTTTTTTTGGCTACCACAACGATCTCGGCAATATAAGGCGCTGCCTGAAAGGCAAGCAGCGTGCGGGCAAGAACGGGAATGCCGTTTACCTCTAAAAACTGCTTGGCGCCCTTTTTGCCCATGCGGGTGGAATTTCCCGCAGCAACGATCACGGCAGAGGTGAGCGGTGCCATATCCGTGCCGGAAACAGCGCGCAAAACGTCTGCCACCACTTCTGTTACGATCATATCAGCAAAGGGGATCGCCCGCTTCGATCGCGGTGATCATATCCACGCGCTTTTGGTGCTTGCCGCCCTCAAACTCGGCATCCACAAAGGTGTCGGCAAGGTCAAGGGCAAGTCCTGCCCCCACTACGCGCGCACCAAAGCAAAGCACGTTGGCATCATTATGCTCGCGCGTGAGGCGAGCGCTGAAGGTATCCGAGCAGCAGGCTGCACGGATGCCCTTGTGTTTATTTGCAGCCATGGACATGCCAATGCCCGTGCCGCAGATCAGAATACCAAGCTCCGCTTCGCCCGCCAGCAGCTTTGTGCAAAGCGTGTGGGCGATCACGGGGTAGTTGCAGCTTTCGGTGGTGTGAACGCCAACGTCCTCAACCTCAAAGCCACGCGCGCGCAAATGATCGCGCACAAGATCTTTTAGATCCGGTGCGGCGTGGTCGCAGCCAATGATCAGCTTTTTCATAGCGTTTCTCCTTGCTTTTCAGCTTTTATTTTTGCCAAACGCTCACGTTCGGCCTGGGGAAGTCGCAAATAGACGGGCTTTAAGTCTGCATCTGTGCCGTTCTCGCCCGCAAGAAGGGCTCTGTAAGCCACTTTTGCAACGGACACTGCGCACTGGTCTTCCAAAAGCGCCGAAACGGCCGTGGGAGCCGTTTTTTGGGCAAGACGGCAAAATTCGTCAATGCCGTCGCCACAAAGTGCAAAGGGAAGGGCGCGGTCTGCAAGCTCAGCCTCCAGATCAGAAACCGAAAGGGCACGATCCTCGCAAAGGCGCTTCAGCTCGCCGCCCTCGCAGGAAAACAGCGCGTTGTAGACCTGCCCGCGCCGTGCATTCATCACGGGGCAGATCAGACCATCAAAGGGGACAAGGTTTTGCGCCAGCGCTTCCAGGGTGGAAACGCCAAGACAGGGCTTTCCTTTTCCAAAGGCCAGACCCTTTAAGGTTGCGGCACCGATGCGTACGCCGGTAAACGAGCCGGGCCCCGTGCTGCAGGCAAACAGGTCGATATCATCAATATCCACCTTGGCACAGCGCAGCACCGATTCTACCATGGGCAGAAGCGTTTCGCTGTGGGTGTTTCCATTTTTTACGGTGAAGGAGGCAATGGGACGATCGTTTTCGCAAAGTGCAACGCTTGCTACGATCGCAGTACTGTCTAAGGCCAGGATCAACATGGTGAGCCTACCTCCTCTAACAAAATTTCGCGGCTGTCGGTATTTGCAGGGTCATTTTTGGTGATAGTCACGCGCAAATAATGCTCCGGCAGGGCGTAGGGGATATTTTCGCTCCATTCCACCAGTATCACGCCGTTTCTTACAAGATAATCATCGTATCCGATCGAGTACAGATCGTCCTCGTCGGTGATACGGTACATATCAAAGTGAAAGATCGGCAGCTCGCCGCGGTATTCGTGCACCAGGGCAAAGGTGGGGGAGCGCACGGCGGCACCGGGGCAGAGCCTTGAGGCAACGCCGCGTACAAATGCGGTCTTTCCAACGCCAAGATCGCCGTAAAGCGCGATATAGCGCGGCAGCTTCTGGTCAGAAAGCAAACGGGCGGCAAGCCTTGCGCCTGCCGCCTCACTTTCGGCAGGGCTTGCGGTGTAAATATATTCTTTTTCCATTTCAAGCCCTTCCTTTTCATTATTTTTGCTTGTTCAGCTTTTCGCGCGTGCCGTCCGGGCGCTCGATCACGGTGTTATCCAGGATCGCGCCAAAGGAAGCACGGAAATCGCGGATATATTCCGCGCGCAGGGCAGCCTGCTCCTCTTTTTCTGCATCGGTGAGGGGGCGCACCTTGGAAAGGCGCGCCAGCTCGTTGATGCGTTCTACCTTAGCTTGCTCCATGATCAGCCGCGCAGGGTAAGGCCAAGCTCACGCTCAAGCAGCACAAGGACCTTCTTGCTTACCTTTTCGGCATCCTCAACGGTCAGGGTGTGATCCTCGGCGCGCAGAGTCATACGGATAGAAACCGACTTTTTGCCCTCGCCCACCTGGGGACCGCGATAAATATCAAACAAGCGGATATCCTCGACCAGCTTGCCGCCGGCCTTTGCCATAACTGCCTCTACCTTGCCGACCTCAAGCGCTTCGTCACAGATAAAGGAGAAGTCGCGCGTGGTGGCGGGGAACTTGGGCAGGGGCTTGTAGGATTTTTTGGAAATGCAGCAGTCAAACAGCGCATCAAAATCAATTTCTGCGGCATAAAGAGGAGTGTCAACGCCGTAATTGGCAGCCACTACGGGATGGATCTGGCCAAAGATAGCCAGCTCCTTGCCGTCCTTGGTCAAAACCTTGGCGCAGCGGCCGGGATGATAAGCATAAGCGTCTGCAACGGCAACGTACTCGGCGCCTGCAATGCCGGCAAGCGTAAGCAGATTTTCGATCACGCCCTTCACGGTGTAAAAGTCTGCATCGCCGTACATACCAAGGGTAAGCATCTTGCCCTCGTAGGGGAGCTTCTTGCTGTCTTCATCAGGAATATAGACAGAGCCCATTTCAAACAGGCGAACGTTCTCGTTACTGAAATTGATATTTCTTGCCAGCGTTTCCAGCATAGAGGGAAGCGCGGTGGTGCGCATTACGCTGGTGTCCTCGCCAAGAGGATTGGAGATCACAACAGAGCGGCGCAGCGCGTGATCCGCGGGCATGCCGATCTTGTCATAATACTTGGGGGAAATGAAGGAGAAGGTCTGGATCTCGTCCACACCCATGCCGTACAGGGCATTTTCTACGCGGATGCCAAATGCCTGCTTGGGGGTTCTGCCACCTTCAGTGGTCGCACCGCACATCTGCGTGGAAGCGATCTTGTCATAGCCGTGGATGCGCAGGATCTCCTCTGCGATATCGTTCATGCAGCGCAGGTCGGCGCGGAAGGAAGGAACGGTGATCATGCCGTTCTCCACGCGGCACTCCAGCTGCGTGAGCATAGAGATCATCTCCTGCTCGGAGATATCGGTGCCAAGGAAGGCGTTGTAGCGCGCAGGCTCAAAGGGCAGGGAGAAGGGCTCTTCTTTGCCGGGGTAAACGTCGATGATGCCGTCCACCACGTCGCCGGCGTTCAAAAGCTCAACCAGCTCGCAGGCGCGCATCAGGCCGCCGTAGCAGTTTTCGGGGTCAAGACCCTTTTCAAAGCGTGCAGAGGACTCGGTGCGCATACCGTTCTTCTTAGCAGTTACGCGCACGGAGGGGCCGTTGAAGCAGGCGGACTCAAATACTACGGTTGCGGTGTCGTTTTCGATCTCGCTGTTTGCGCCGCCCATAACACCTGCCAGAGCGCAGGCCTTTTTCTCGTCGGCGATCACCAGCATCGAGCTGTCAAGCGTGTGGTCGATATCGTCCAGCGACTTGAACTGCTCGCCGTCGTTTGCGCGGCGCACGCGGATGGCAGAGCCATCCAGGGATTTGTAATCGAACGCGTGCATCGGCTGGCCGTACTCCAACATCACGTAGTTGGTGATATCAACGATATTGTTGATGGGGCGAACGCCCGCTGCATGCAAGCGCATGCGCAGCCACAGGGGCGAGGGTGCGATGCGTACGTTTTTCACGACCTTTGCGGCATAGCGATAGCAAAGATCGGGGGCCTCAATGGCAACGGAGAGATAATTTTCGATCTTATCACCGTCGTTTGCGCCCTTTACAACGGGAGCGGGGACCTTCAGCTTGCGGCCAAAGGAAACGGCCGTTTCGCGTGCCAGACCAATCACAGAAAGGCAATCCGGGCGGTTGGAGGTGATCTCAAACTCTACGGCGGTATCGTCCAGCATCAGCGCCTTGCGGATATCCATACCCAGCTTGTCGGCGTAGCACTCGTCAAGAATGAGAATGCCGTTTTCCTCCTTGCCGGGGCACTCGTGCGTGGTGAGGTTCAGCTCACCCATCGAGCAAAGCATACCGTTAGAGGGAACGCCGCGCAGCTTGCCTGCCTTGATGACAACGCCGCCGGGCAGCTTTGCCACGGGCAGCGCTGCGGGAACGATCGCGCCCTCAAACACGTTTTGCGCACCGGTCACGATCTGAGTGTCCTCGCCGGTGCCCACGTCCATGGTGCAGATCAGCAGATGGTCGCTATCGGGATGGGGAACGATCTTTTTGATGCGCGCCACAACCACGTTTTCGATCTCACTGCCCATTTCTTCATACCCCTCGACCTTAGAGCCGGTCAGGGTCAGCTTGTCGCAATAATCCTTGATTTTCACGTCGCTGACGTCAACAAAATCCGCCAGCCATTTCATAGAAAGATTCATATCCTGTTTCCTCCTTATCAGAACTGCTTGAGGAAGCGCTCGTCGTTTTCGTAGAACAGACGGATGTCGTCAATGCCGTAGCGCGTCATCGTAACGCGCTCCAGACCCATACCAAAGGCAAAGCCGCTGTATTCCTCGGGATCGATGCCGCAGTTGGAAAGCACGAAGGGATGCACCATGCCGGCGCCAAGGATCTCGATCCAGCCCTCGCCCTTGCAAACGCGGCAGCCCTTGCCGCCACACACAAAGCAGGAAACGTCAACCTCCGCAGAGGGTTCGGTAAACGGGAAGTGGTGGGGGCGGAAACGGATCTTGGTCTGATCGCCAAACATTTTGCGCGCAAAGGTTTCAAGCGTGCCCTTCAGGTCGCTCATGGTGATACCCTTATCTACAACCAGGCCCTCCATCTGATGGAACAGAGGGGAGTGGGTAGCATCCAGCGCATCCGAACGATACACACGGCCGGGTGAAATAACGCGGATGGGCGGTTTCTTCTGTTCCATAACGCGAACCTGCACAGGCGAGGTCTGCGAGCGAAGCAGAATGTTATCGGTGATATAGAAGGTATCCTGCGTATCACGTGCGGGATGGTTTTCCGGAATGTTCAGTGCCTGGAAGTTATAGTAATCATACTCAACCTCGGGGCCCTCGGCGATCTCAAAGCCCATGCCGATAAAGATCTCCTCCATCTCGCGCTGAGCGCGGGTGAGGGGGTGCTGATGGCCCACGCGTGCGCAGCTGCCGGGCATAGTAACGTCCAGCTTTTCGCGCGACAGGCGGTCGGTCAGCTCCTTTTCCTTTTGTGCGGCCACGCGGTCGGCAATGGCAGCCTCGATCTCGGCGCGCACCTCGTTAGCCAGCTGACCGACAACGGGGCGTTCCTCAGGGGTGAGGGCGCCCATGCCGCGCAAAACGGCGGTGAGCTCACCCTTTTTACCCAAAAAGCGTACGCGGATCTGCTCGATATCGGCATTTGCCGCTGCCAGCTCGGCAAGAGCTGTGGCTTTGATCTGTTGCAGTTTTTCTTTCATGTTTTTTATATCCTTTCTCGAACTTGGCAAATAAAAAAACAAAACCCCATCCCGAAAACTTCAGGACGAGGCGTATTCGCTCGCGGTACCACCCGAATTGAAGGCCTAAGCCAACACTCATTGGCGCAAGAGAGCCGAACACCGTCCGATTTTCTTATGCCTGTGACCGTTAACGGTGTCTGCCGTATGCAGCTACCGGCCCCAAAGGGATTTCACCGCATCCGCTCCAAAGGGAAGTGCAAATTGCCGTCGCACAGCCGCTTACAGCCAAGGCGGCATTCTCTGTGGTGCGGGGGTGGCAAACGCAACCTTTTTCACAGCGTTTACTTTATAATTATATCACAGAAAAAAATAATGTCAAGTCTTGTTATAAAAAATATTGCAAAACAGCAAAAAAACGCCCCCTCCTTTGCGGGAGGGGGCGTTGCTAAACTTTTTAATTTAGCCTTGCTTTATTACTTGTTACCAAAGCCTGCATTCTCAAATGCAACGGGAGCGTTCACGGTTACGCCGGGAGCGGCAACCATGATAGCAACGATGGACTTGTTGATAAAGCAAGTTGCGTTGGAGTTGAAGGTACCTGCCTTGATGTTGACAGCCAGCTTCTCGGGTGCAGCAGCGTCGATGTAGACACAAGCTGCCTCGCCGGCGGCATTCAGAGTGCCACCGTCAACCATAAGGTTGGAGTTGGTCGTGTAGATCAGAGCGTCGGTAGCTGCGCAATCCTCGTTACGAGAGGTTACGGTAGCATCCTTCAGAATCAGGGTAGAGCCTACACCGTCCATACGGATTACGGTCTTTTCAGCGGTCAGGTTGGAGTTGCCGGAGATGGTAACTCTGGATCTGCCACCGATTTCGATTGCGTAAGTGCCTGCTGCGTTACCGGTGTGAACGATGTTCAGGTTCTGGAACTCGATCTTAGAGGATTCGAATACCATACCGGAGCCGCTGGAAGCCTTAACGGTGATGGTCTTACCGTTACCGTCTACTACAGCGCCGTTGGCGTTGATCACGTTCAGTGCTGCGTAAAGGGTGATGTCGCTGGTCAGCTGGATGGAGCAGCCCTCGGGAAGCTTAGCAATTGCGATTGCAAGGCTTCTGTAGCCAACAGGCTCGCCGTCCTCGTTGAGGAAGGGCTGGCCTTCGGCATCCAGGATCTGCATCATGGGATCAGCCTTGGGAACTTCGATCTGATCAGCCTCTTCAACAGTGGTGTTGTAGAGGATAGAAGCTGCGATCTCGCCTGCGAGGATGACCTCGGTGGGATCGAAGTACAGACCGTTGTCGGTCAGCAGCTCGGCGATCTCAACGATGGTAACGTTCTCAAGGGCGTTCTGCATCTCAACGAATGCCTCGTTGTCTACAATGGTGGTGCCTGCGGCAGTGTAGATGGAAAGCTCTGCAACTGCAACGGGCAGCTCTGCAACTGCAAGGTCGGCCTTCAGATCAGCGATCAGAGTGTTGAACTGTGCGGGGTAGGTGGTGAGAACGTCGTCCTCAGAAGCGTCAGCCTCGCCCTGTGCCCAGTACAGACCAACGATGTTGACGTCAAAGCCCTGCTCCTCGTACATTGCAACGTTCTCCATCAGAGCTGCGATGAACAGCGCGTAGATAGCGGAGCCGTCAGCGGTCAGATCTGCGATTGCAAGATCCTCAAAGCCGTACTTGAAGATAGCGGCGTACTTGCCGTTTTCGTCGTTGTACTGCTCAGCAAGAGCACTTGCAAGGCCTGCCTCGAAGCCAAGCACGTCGGAGGTCCAGCCAAGGCCAAGGCCTGCAGCGGTACCGGCGGAGATGTACTTAGCAGCGATGATATCCTTAACAGCGCCGCTGCCAAGGTTGAGCTGTGCGTTTTGTGCCATTGCACCGGAAACGAATACGTTGTTGAGGTTTGCAGAAGCGTAGAAGTCGTCAGCGAAGTCTGCGCCGAAGGGAGCATGACCGACCGTGTTGGAGCCGCCTGCTACGATGTAGAGATCCAGAGCCTTGCGGTCGGTATCTGCACCAAGCAGCTCAGCCATAGCGGCACGCTCGTCAGCGGTGAAGTGGCTGTACATGGTAACCTCGCCTACGGTAACAGCGTTAGCGTAGAACTCGGTCTGGGTAGCGGAAAGGTCGTTGTAAGCGCTGCGGAGCACCTGCTCGAGGTTACGAACGTTTTCAGCTACGGAGAATGCGGAGTAGGAGTAAACGGGTGCACCGTCGTTGACCTCGGAGCGAGCGTAAACGATAGCGCCGTATTTCTCGGAAAGACCTGCGGGAAGAGTAACCTTAACGGATACGCAACCGTCATCCTCGTTTACGATCTCAAGGGCAACGTCAATGCCTTCTGCCTGCATAGCAGCAACAGTTTCTTCATTGAGGTCGATCACGTAAGGAACTTCGCTCTCGCCAAAGTATGCCTTCATACCGTAGTGAGTGAGGTAACGAAGAGCCTCGGGATCGTTCTTGATCGCCTCGTAGTTCACGATCAGCATACCGTAGCTGATGGCGTAAACTGCGGGAGTGTTGTTCTCGGGATTAGTCGGGTCTTCAACTGCGGGGGTCACAACGTCTGCATGAGTTTCAAGGTAAGCCTTGGTTGCAGCAGATACCGTGCCAAGGAAGCCAAGGCCGACACCGTTAGCGGTAACCACGGGGGTTGCACCTGCGGTCATGCGAGGAGCGTTGAAGGTGCTGACGCCATTCTTATCGAATGCTGCGGAGGGAAGACCGGTGCCTGCATTTACGCAAAGCTCGGAAAGACCCTGAGCAACGTATGCGCCAACAGTGAGATCCTTAGTGGGAGATGCGTTGTAGAACAGAGCGGATGCGGTATTGTTGGAGTAGAACTGACCGCCGTATACGTTCACCTTACCGGTGGAGGTGGTGTAAGCCACTGCAGCGCCGGTGGAGGGAAGTACGTTTACGGTACCGCCGTAGAAGTTGATCTCTACGTCAGCGCTCAGTGCATTGAATGCACTCTGAGAAGCCTTGGTGTCGATCCAACCGCTGTAGAAGTTGTAAACAATGGCATTACCGCCGGCAAGAGGAGCGTTAGCGGTGCCGTTGCCGTAGATGTAGGTGTCGTAGAAGTTAGCGTAAGAGCCCTTCTTACCATACAGACGAACAGCGTAGTTGGTGCCGCCGCCGTAGATCTTGCAGCCGTAGAAGTCCATGTAAGGCATACCGTTGGTGTTGGATGCAACACACATGGTGCCGGTGCACTTAAAGGTGGAGTCAACGCACTTGAAGTAAGCGCCAACGTCGTCGGTGAAACGAAGCACCTCGATCTTGGACTGCATGTAGGAATCGTAAATTTCAACAAATACGTTATCCTTAGTACCGGCGCCACCCTTGTACTGAACGTTGATGGTGTAGGAGGTGGAAACGAAGTTACAGCCGGTGAACTTGAAGTGGTGCTTAACCTTAGTACCTGCGTTCAGGATCTGGAACATCTGTGCGTTACAGGTTGCGGTCACGTTGGTCCAATCCAGAGCGATCTCGGAAACGGTGGAGTTGGTGTAGATCAGGTTTGCGGTGCTGCCGCCAACGGTGATCTTAACGTTGTTCATGGTGGACTGAAGCTTAGCGGCGTAAGTGGTGGTTGCCGTGCCGTAGTAGAAGGAGCCGTACTCGGAAGTGGGCGCGGTAATTGTAAACTCGGAGTCGTAAGCGTTCAGGATGACCAGAGCGTTATCGGGGTTGTAAACAAGGGAGGAAGCAGCGGTGGAAACGTTAGAATCGTTGATCTCGATGGTCCAAGTGCCTGCGCCGTAGGGCATGAAGATACTCTTGGGAGAAACGTCGATGGTAACGTTATCCAGATCTGCGCTGAGAACCTCGGTGTTTCTGGAGCGGATGATACCGCACTGCAGATATGCATCGGAAATGATGAAGTTGATGCTTTCCTTCTCAGCTGCAGTAGCGTCGTTGAACAGGAAGCCCTTGTTGGAGTCGGCTGCGGGATCAACCAGTACGTAGCGGCCGCCATCAATGGTAAGATTGAAGGACATTGCCACGTTAGCGGAGGTGATCAGGTTGTTGCTGCCCGAAACGTTCAGGTTGTTAAGGGTGATGTCAGCTGCGCTTGCCATAGCTGCGGGGATGTAGAACGCGCGGTTGCCGGAAAGCACAAGGTTCAGGTTGGTAAGAACGATGGTGTCGCCTGCGGAAAGAGTGAACAGGTCAACAGCTGCGGTGATGGTGGGATAGATGGGAGCATCAACGGTGCCAAGGTTGTTACCTGCAAGGTTGATAGAGCCACCGTTCAGATTGATGCTGGTGGAAACGTCCATATCGGCCATCACGTAAACAGGACCCTCAAGGCCTGCAGCCGCAACTGCGGTGAGTGCAAGGCCAAAGTTGAAGCCGTTGCCGTCGCCTGCGTAGATCACGCCGTCAACAACGCCGTCGTTTGCGTAGCCAAGTCTGCCTGCAAACGGGATGCCTGCAGCGATCACAAGACGGTCAGCGTCAGTTGCGGGAGCAACCTTTACGTTTACAAAGGTGCCCCAACCACCCTCAGCGTTGTAGATGATCTCTGCGCGCTCGGAGGAGATGGTGCAGTTCTTGACCATGCCGATGCCGTAGCCCTGCTCAAAGATGTAAGCATTGCCCTTAGCGATCAGGGTGGCGTTGGAGATGTTGTAAAGGCTTTCGGAGCCGGCTGCGCGATAGAAGATCGCGGTAGCCTCGCGGTCCTCGCCGGAGCCGACACCGTTGTGGGTGAAGGTACCGCCGGTGATGTTAAGATGGTTGGCAGCAGAGTTGGAAAGGAAGAAGGTACCTGCGCCGGTCCAGGTAAAGGTACCGCCGTAGATGTTGATCTGATTTTCCTGATTGGTGTGACGGAAGAACTGGTGGCAGGTTGCGCCTGCATATGCCTGCTGACCGCCGGTGATGTTGATATCAAACACTGCGGTATCGTAGATGTTGATGGTACCAACAATGTTGCCAACGCCCATCAGATAGGCGTCTGCCTTATTGGCAGTCCAGTTGATCTTAATGGTGCCGGCAAGCTCAAGGTTTGCGGTAGCGGGCAACATGAACAGACGGTGGATGCCGACTTCATCGTTTGCGGTGATGTCGATGGTAGCAGTCGGCTTCATCTCAAGGCTAGAAGAAACTGCGCCACCAGAGTGGAACAGGTCCTCGGTGCCCCAAGAGGTCAGCTTAATGGTAAGCTTGTCGCCCAGGATAAACTTGGTGTTTTCGTCGGAGGTGGAGCTGTTGTTATCGCCAAAGCGGAAAGCACGGCCGGTGTAGGTGTAGACCATGTTTTCAAGCGTAACGGTAGCATCTTTGCCCAGCATGAACTGGTCAAGGTAGCCGGAGATGGTAGGAACGCTGCCGTCAGCAGAGTAGCCGCGGAAGGTGAGAGCCTTGCCGGTGACAACAAACTGCTTGTTGTTGAAGGAACGGACGTAAACGGTGCTGTTGTTCGCTGCTTTGGAAAGGAAGTTGTTAATGGAGAGTGCGGAATAGGCGTAAACGGAGAAGAAGTTGGTGCCGTCGGAGCCCATAATATGGTGACCGCCAGTAGCTACGATCGCCATTGCCTGATCCAAGGTCATGCCATGGTAGTAGGTAAGAGCGGTGGCGTAGACGCCGCAGCCACGGGTAGCAACGATGTTTGCGGTAGAGTAAATGTGAATCGAAACGTTCGGGTTACCGCCGGCGTTAGTGGT
>JAZNNA010000024.1:0-10255 GCA_045580065.1 Eubacteriales bacterium | reverse complement strand
GCCGCCGATGATCAGCACGTCGGTTTCGTAATCGGTGCGGGAAAGATCGATCTCTGCGGGGTTGATGCGGCTGTTTGCCTGCAGAAGCTCGGCAAGCTCAAGCGGCACCTTTTCGCCCTTGTTGGGGCCGATCTGCAGCTCAGCAAACTGAGATTCGATATAGTCGGGATGGTTTTCCTTTTTGACTTGCTCCTTCTCCTCGGCCGTCATACGGCGGGGATGGATGCCTGCCTTTACGTTAGCAATACGCTCGGCGCGGGTAGCTTCCACCTTTTTGATGGACTCTAACATTTCCTTAGTATACATAACAGAGCGCCTCCTTATTTCTCAAAGTCACGGTTGTTGTACATATCCTTGAGCTCGTCGGTGGTCTTGCTCATGATATCCTTCAGTGCTGCCTCGCAGTCGCCGCGCAGGATCTCTGCTACGCGATCCTGGAGGTGCTGGGTCTCGGGGGCAAGATACTTGCCGGTCAGGCGGCGTGCAAGCAGGCCGACCTGCGGATGGGTGATGCCGGCAGGGCAACGGGCGGAGCAAACGCCGCACATAACGCAGTCAAACGACTCCTCGGCGCACTTCTCGTACTCGCCGCGCTGTGCGTAGGCGATGTACTGCATCACGTTCAGGCCCTGCGTGCAGGCCTTGGTGCAGGCATTGCAGCCAACGCAGGCGTAGATCTCGGGGTAAAGCTGCATCATGATCTGCTCGGTGGGGGCAACCTTCTCAATATCGAAGGGCTTTTTCACCAGCGGGAAGAAGGGCAGGGTAGCGATGTACATATTGTCCTGCACCTGCGTCTGGCAGGCAAGGCAGGTCTTAAGCTCGGTATCGCCCTTGATGCGGTAGATGGTGGCGCAAGCGCCGCAGAAGCCGCAACGGCAGCCAACGCCGCGCACAAGCTGATAGCCGGCATATTCCATAGCACCCATAATGGTGAGGTTGCCGGGTACCTCATACTTTTTGCCGTAGAGGTAAATGTTGATCATATTATCCATTTTGTGTGTACTCCTTATCAATATTCGTCGGGAAGCTCATCCAGCTCGTCAAAGCGGAACACGGGGCCGTCCTTGCAGACGTATTTGCTGCCGATGTTGCAGCGGCCGCACTTGCCCACGCCACACTTCATGCGAAGCTCCATTGTGGTGTAGATCTGGGTCTTTTCAAAGCCCAGCTCCATTAAGCCCTGCGTCGTGAACTTGAACATGATGGGGGGACCGCACACCAAAACGGTTTTCTTCAGGTCGGGGTTCAGCTCTTTTACAAAGTTGGGCACAAAGCCAACGTGGCCGTCCCAGCCCTCCTGCTCGCGGTCGATGGTAAGATGCACGTCAAAGCCCTCGGTGTGCATCCACTCCTCCACGATCTCGTTGTAGTCAACCAGATCGTCCTTAGAGCGGGAGCCGTAAACGATGTCTACGTGCCCGAATTTTTCGCGGTTGTCGCGCACGTAATTGATCACCGAGCGAAGGGGAGCAAGGCCGATGCCGCCCGCGATAAACAGAAGATCCTTGCCAAGCAATTCGTCCTCTACGGGGAAGTGGCGACCGTACGGGCCGCGCACCGTGATCATCTGGCCGACCTCCATTTCGTGCAGCCACGTGGTCAGGCATCCGCACTTTTTGATGCTGAATTCCATAAAGTCCTTGTTGGTGGGCGAGGAGGTGATAGAGATCATTGCCTCGCTGACACCGGGGACAGAGAGCATGGCGCATTGGCCGGGCTTATGCTCAAACAGCTTGCCGCCCTCGGGTGCCTCTACGCGAAAGGTCTTAACGTCGGGGGTATCCTGGCGGATGGCGGTGACAACGCCAACGTAAGGGATCAAAGTTTCTTGATTCATGCCTTTTTACCTCCCAATGCTTTCATTACTTTTACAATGTTCATCGAGATGGGGCAACGGGAAAGGCATCTGCCGCAGCCAACACAGCCAAATACGCCCTCGTTATTTTCAGGGAAGTAAACAAGCTTGTGCATAAAGCGTTGGCGGAAGCGCTCCAGCTGGCTGTTGCGCGAGTTGCCGTGCGCCATCTTGGTGAAATCGGAGTACATACAGCTGTCCCAGCAGCGGAAGCGCTTGATGCCGTGACCGGTATCAAAGTCGCGGATATCGTAGCACTGGCAGGTGGGGCAGACAAAGGTGCAGGTGCCGCAGCCAAGGCAGGCCTCGGAGAGGGATGCCCATTCGGGGCGGTCGAAGAACTCCTTGGTAAGGCCGCCGCCAAAGCCCTCGGGGGTGAGATTGGCGAGAGGAAGCTTATCCAGAATGGCATTGACCTTTGCCTTTGCAGCCTCGACCTCCTGCTCGTTGCCCTCGCCAAACAGATCGGCATGGGCGGCAAGCAGCGCCTCGCCCTTTTCGGTATTGGCGCGGAAGGTGTAGCCGTCCTCTACCTCCCAAACGGTCACGTCACCGGCAGGGTTGCCGGCGTCGATGCCGAAGGTGCGGCAGAAGCAGGTCTCGTCAGGGGCCGTGCAGGCAAGCGTGATCACCACGCCGTGCTCGCGGCGGTTTTTGTAGTAGCTGTCAACAGGGTCGGCGTGCAGGTACACGCGATCCAGAATGTCAAAGGAAGCAGCATCGCAGGCGCGCACACCAAACAGCACGAAATCCTCGCACTCCTCGCGCGTGTCGATCACCTCGATCTTTTTGCCCTCCATCTTGAAATCCATCAGGTTTTCGGTCTGGGGGAAGAAGAAGTCCTTTGCCGAGCGCACCGTGTTGGTGGCATGCGAAAGCTCAACACCCTCCCGCCATCTCTTCCAGGTGGCGCCGTTCTCCTCGTCTACGGGGAGATAGAGGTGCTGCTTTGCCGAAACGGCGGCAAAGAAGTCATACAGTTTTGCAAAAGAAAGCTTTTTCATCAATGCTGACCTCCTTCACCGGGCTCACGGTCGTTCAGGCGGTAGGTGCCAAGCGGGGGCTTTGCTTCGGGATCCTCGCCGGCCTGGTAATCGCCGTAAAACGCGTTGATGTCCTTGATAAACTTGCGGTTAAGCAGGTGGAGCGGAATGCCCTGGGGGCATACGCGCGAGCATTCGCCGCAGTCGGTGCATCTGCCCACCACGTGGAAGGCACGGATGATGTGGAACATATTCTCCTCAAAGGAGTTGGCAGCTGCCTTTTGTGCAACGCCGGAGTTGGGGTTGTCAAATACGCACTGCTCGCAGGTGCAGGCAGGGCAGACATTGCGGCAGGCGTTGCAGCGGATGCAGCGGGAAAGCTCATTTCTCCAGAACGCAAAGCGCTCCTCGGGGGTCATAGCCTCCAGCTTTTCTACCATATCAAAGCGGTTGCAATCCTCAACCACCTCGCCCTCAGCGCCCAGCAGCTCGTCGTATACCACGTGCTTTTTGCTCTTGCAGGCAAGGCAGCGCTCGGCGGTGGCGTCCATCGCCTTGAGTGTCTTGTTGCCGTATACCGTTTCCACGGTATACTCGCCGTCCTTCATTACAATGCCGGTGATGCCCTTAAGGCCCAGCTTTTTCAGCTTTTCGATGTCAGCCTTGCCATAGCATTCTACGCCGATCACGTAAACGTTCTCGCGCTTGATGCGATGCTCGGCAAGCAGCTGATTAAAGCTGTAGGTGTCGCAGGGCTTGAGGAAGACAAGGATCTTTCCGCCCTTTTTGCACTCAGCCACCAGATACTTGGAAAGATTGGCGGCACAGAAATCGTTATACAGGAACTTATCCTTGATCTCCTCTGCGCTCTCAAACACGGCAGGAGTGATGTCGTAGATAAATTCGCCTGCGCTCCAACCAAGCACACGGTCAACGGTACCGTTTTCCAAAAGCTCGATCGCGCGCTTTTCCATCATTGCTTGCATCGCAGGTCCTCCAATCTCTTGTTCTCGCCAAGGGCGGCAATGGTTTCGGTAAATTCGGTCATGGTCTTGGAGAACTTGGCACCCTCAGCTGCGGAGATCCACTCCACGCGGGTGCGCTCCTTCTCGATGCCGAGATACTCCAGCATAGAGAACAGCAAGGTCATGCGGCGGCGGGCAAAATAGTTGCCGCTGGTGTAGTGGCAGTCGCCGGGGTGGCAGCCTGCAATGATCACGCCGTCGGCACCGCGCTGAAAGGCGCGCAGCACAAACATGGGGTTGACACGGCAGGAGCAGGGAACACGAATGATCTTGACGTCGGCAGGGTAGGCAAGACGGCCGGAGCCTGCAAGGTCAGCGCCCGCATACGAGCACCAGTTGCAGCAGAATGCAACGATCTTAGGTCTGAATTCGTTTACTTGCATATTGCATCTACCTCCGCCATGATCTGTTTGTTGCTAAAGCCCTTAAGGTCCATAGCACCCGAGGGGCAAGCCACGGTACAAGCACCGCAGCCCTGGCATACGGCCTCGTTTACCGAGGCTACGCGGCGCAAAAGCGTGGTGCGGTTGGGGCCGCGGGATTCCTTTTCGGAATAGGTGATGGCACCATAGGGGCAGACCTTTTCGCAGGAGGAGCAGCCGTTACACAGCATTTCGTCCGAGTGAGCAACGCAGGGGTTGCAGGTCAGCTTATCCTTGGCAAGCACGCCGATCACCTTGGCGGCGCAAGCACTTGCCTGAGAAACGGTTTCGGGGATATCCTTGGGGCCCTGGCAAACGCCGGAGAGGAAGATACCCGCGGTGGGGGACTCTACGGGACGCAGCTTGGGGTGTGCCTCGGTAAAGAAGTCGTTGGTATCCATGCTGGCAGTCAGCATGGTAGCGATAGAGCGTGCGCTCTTATCGGGCTCGATCGCGGTGGCAAGGATCACCATATCCGCATCGATGTGCAGCTGCTCGCCTGCAAGCAGATCGCTTGCCTGCACCTTCAGCTTGCCGCCCTCGGGCACGACCTTGCCCACCTGGCCCTTGATGTAATGCACGCCGTACTGCTCTACCGCGCGGCGATAGAACTCGTCAAAGTTCTTGCCGGGGGTACGCACGTCGATGTAGAATACGTACACCTCAGTGTCAGGATACTTTTCGCGTACAAGCATCGCGTGCTTGGCGGTATACATGCAGCAGATCTTAGAGCAGTAGCTCTTGCCCTTGCCGGTCGCCTCGGCATCGCAGCGCGAGCCAACGCATTGCACAAACACCAGCGTGTGGGGGTGCGTGCGGTCGGAGGGGCGGAGCAGGGTGCCTGCGGTGGGACCTGCGGCGTTCATCAGACGCTCAAACTCCAGGGACGTAACAACGTCGGGGGAGGTGGCGTAAGCATATTCATTATACTGGTTGGCATCAATGGGATTGAAGCCGGTAGCGGCGACGATGGCGCCGTACTCGCGCTCGATGATCTCATCCTTCTGGGTGTAATCGATCGCACCCACGCCGCACACCTTGGCGCAAACACCGCACTTGCCGGTCTTCAGCATGGTGCAGTAGTTGGGGTCGATGGTGGCAACCTTCGGCACAGCCTGTGCAAAGGGGATGTAAACGGCACGGCGGGTGTCAAGCCCCATATTGAACTCGTTGGGAACCTTTTTCTGGGGGCATTTCTCGGTGCAAAGGCCGCAGCCGGTGCATACGTCCTCCTTGACAAAGCGCGCCTTGCGGCGGATGCCCACCTTGAAGTTACCTACAAAGCCCTTGACCGAGTCGATCTCGCTGTAGGAGTAGATCTTGATCTTCTCGTGCTGGGCAGCATCCACCATCTTGGGGGTAAGGATACAGGCTGCGCAGTCCAGCGTGGGGAAGGTTTTGTCCAGCTGTGCCATCTTGCCGCCGATGGTGGGGGATTTTTCCACGATATCCACCTCAAAGCCGGCATCGGCAATGTCAAGCGCGGTCTGAATGCCTGCGATACCGCCGCCAATGACAAGCGCACGCTTGGTCACGGGGCTTTCGCCTGCCTTCAGGGGGGCGTTGAGATGCACCTTTGCAATGGCTGCACGGCCAAGGATCACGGCCTTTTCGGTGCCCTCCTTCATATCCTTGTGGATCCAGGATACCTGCTCGCGGATGTTGGCGATCTCCACCATATAGGGGTTCAGCCCCTCGGCGGCAGCCGCCTTGCGGAAGGTAGCCTCGTGCATACGGGGGGAGCAGGAGCAAACCACAACGCCGGTGAGCTTATACTCGCGGATGGCATTGCGCATCAGGGTCTGACCCGACTCGGAGCACATGTATTGGTAGTCGGTGGAATACACGACACCGGGCTCGTGAGAGAGTGCCTCTGCCACGGCCTTAACGTCAACGGTACCTGCAATGTTGGTGCCGCAATGACAAATGAATACGCCGATTCTTTGCATTTCCTCTCCTCCTTACTTTGCGTATTTGCGGAATGCGCTGGTGATCGCCTGCTGAGGCAGGTCCTCGTCAAGCAGCGCGGGGATCTGATCCGGGCTGAGGTGGTTCTTGCCTTGCTCGCGGATCACGGTAAGGCGCACGGCCTCTACAAGCTTGGCGGGCTCTACGCCGCGGGGGCAGCACTCGATGCACGCAAAGCAGGAAAGGCAGCGGTAGATCGAATCGGTGGCAGCAAGCTTGTCGATCTGCCCCTTTTCTACCATGTAAACAAACTGATGGGGGTGATACTCCATCTCGTCAAATGCGGGGCATACAGCGGTGCATTTGCCGCAGCGCATGCACTTGCGTACGTCCACGCCGGAGGAGCGAAGGACCTGCTCGGTCGCGCTTTTATGATGACTCATTCCGGCACCTCCTTATTTCAGGCCGAGCGCTTCGGCAAGCAGCTCGGTGAAGTAAACGACAGGCAGCTCGCTGCCGCTGTTCTTTGCAAGATTATAAAGGCAAAGGGGGCAAGCGGTGATCACGGTGTCGGCACCGCAGGCGGCGGCGTTCTGCATCACCAGAGCGCTGCGCTTTTGCGCCTGAGCCTTGTCCTCAACGGCTACGTATCCGCCGCAGCACTCGTTGCGACGGCCCCAGATCACGGGCTCGGCACCGATGGCGCGGATAAAGTCCTCAAGGATGGTGGGGTTCTCGGGGTCGTCAAATTGCATCACCTTGCCGGGGCGCAGCAAAAGGCACCCGTAGTAAGCGGCGATCTTGCGACCGGTGAGAGGGTTTTTCACGGCGGCCTTCAGGTTGTCAAAGCCCACGCGGTCGCGCAGCACCTCAAGATAGTGCAGCACGGTGGTCTCGCCGTGATAGGGGGTGTCAAGCCCCAGATAGTTGTTAACACGCAGGGCGATGTCGGCATCGGTGGCCATATCGTTGTTGACCTGCTTGATCACGTTATGGCAGGCGGAGCAAAGCGTAACAAGCTCCTCGCCCGCATCGCGCGTGCTTACAAGCGCGCGTACGGAGGAAAGCTTTGTGGCGATCTCGTCCTTTGCCATCGGATAAACGGCACCGCAGCATTGCCAATCGAGGATCTCGCAAAGCTCAAAGCCAAGCGCCTTTGCGCTGGCTCTGGCATAGATATCCAGATCCTTACCCTTGGTTTTGAGGGTGCAGCCGGGGAAATAGCTAAACTTCATGTTGTTTGTCCCTTTCAAGTTTTATTGGGATTTTTACGGCATGCAAGGGCGCATCGAGATGCGCCCTTGTGTGTTGAATAAGAAGTGGTATGGGACGCAGGAAATTTGCGCAGAGCGACGCGCGCCGGAAGCCGGCAGGCGAAGCGCACGTATGCACGTCGAGTGCGTCGGCGCGGAGCAAGGAAGCTATGCGTAAATTTACAAAGTCACGATCAGACCATCTGCTCGGGGTGGAAGACCTCGTCAAAGCGCTCTGCGGTCAGGAACCCAAGTGCCACGCAGGCCTCCTTCAGGGAGATGTTCTCCTTGAAGGCCTTCTTTACGGTCTTGGCAGCATTCTCATAGCCGATGTAGGGGTTCAGTGCGGTCACCAGCATCAGGGAGTTGTGCAGGTTGTCGTGCATCTTCTGCTTGTTTGCCTTGATGCCAACGGCGCAGTTGTCGTTGAAGGACACCATAGCCTCGGCAAGCAGACGAGCGGACTGCAGGAAGTTGTAGATGCAAACGGGCATGAACACGTTCAGCTCAAAGTTGCCCTGAGAGGCAGCCATGCCAACGGCCACGTCGTTGCCCATGACCTGAACGGCCACCATGGTCACAGCCTCGCACTGGGTGGGGTTGACCTTACCGGGCATGATAGAGGAGCCGGGCTCGTTCTCGGGGATGGTGATCTCGCCAAGGCCAAGACGGGGGCCGGATGCCAGCCAGCGTACGTCGTTTGCGATCTTCATCATATCGGCAGCAAGAGCCTTGATGGCACCGTGTGCAAACACGATCTCGTCCTTAGAGGTCAGGGCGTGGAACTTGTTGGCAGCGGTCACAAACTTCTTGCCGGTGATCTCGGAAACAGCCTCGGCAACCTTAACGTCAAAGCCCTTGGGGGCGTTGAGGCCGGTGCCTACTGCGGTGCCGCCCAGAGCCAGCTCCTTGAGAACGGGCAGAGCGATCTTCAACTGCTGCTTGTCGCGCTCAAGGCTGGATCTCCAGCCGGAGATCTCCTGAGAGAAGGTGATGGGGGTAGCGTCCTGCAGGTGGGTGCGGCCGCTCTTTACGATGCCCTTGTTCTGGCGCTCCAGCTTTTTGAAGGTGGCAACCAGCTTATCGATAGCGGGGAACAGCTTATCCTCGATAGCGATCACGGCCGCGATGTGCATAGCGGTGGGGAAGGTGTCGTTAGAGGACTGGCTCATGTTGATATCGTCGTTGGGATGGCAAAGCTTTTTGCCTGCGATCTCATTGGCGCGGTTTGCAATGACCTCGTTGGCGTTCATGTTGGACTGCGTGCCGGAGCCGGTCTGCCATACAACGAGAGGGAAGTGGTCGTTAAGCTCGCCGGAAATGACCTCGTCGCAAGCCTTTGCGATCACAGCAAGCTTTTCGTCGGTCATCTTTTCGGGCTTGAGTGCATTGTTGGCAACGGCAGCTGCCTTTTTCAGCACGCCGAAAGCGTGGGTGATCTCGCGGGGCATGGTCTCAATGCCTACGCCGATGGGGAAGTTTTGGTGGCTGCGCTCGGTCTGTGCGGCCCAGTAACGGTCGGCGGGTACCTTGACCTCGCCCATAGAGTCGTGTTCGATGCGGTATTCCATTTGTCGTTCCTCCTGAAACTATCTTTTCTTGATCTGTACGCGCCACTTGCGTGGCCGCAAAATATCATTATACATTATATCACCTTTTGTTGTTGCAGTCAAGAGCGCAGCAGATTTTGTTAAAAAATTGTCAAACAAAAAATACTGAAAATCGACCGCTTTTTTTGTCAATTTTGTATGTATTTCGCCTGCGCGCGTGTGAATTTGCGTTTTGTGCTTGAAAAAATCGCGTTTGTGTGGTATACTGATTAGGATTGAAATACTCTCATTTGACATAAGGAGTTTTTATGCTGGAGCTACAACACATCAGCTATGTCGTGCCTGCCGAGGACGGCGGCAAGGAAGTGATCCTACGCGACGTGAATATGACCGTCAGCGAGCGCTTTGTGGCCATCACCGGCCCCAATGGCAGCGGCAAATCCACCCTGGCAAAGATCATTGCCGGCATTGTAAGGCCCACGGGCGGCAAGGTGCTGCTTGACGGGCAGGATATCACCGATCTTTCTATCACCGAGCGCGCAAAAATGGGCATCAGCTTTGCCTTTCAGCAGCCCGTGCGCTTCAAGGGCATTACCGTAAAGGATCTGATCTCGCTGGCTGCCGGCACAAACATTTCGGTGGCAAAGGCGTGCGAGTATCTTTCCGAGGTAGGTCTTTGCGCCAAGGAGTATATCAACCGCGAGGTCAACGCCTCGCTTTCCGGCGGCGAGCTGAAGCGCATCGAGATCGCGATGATCAACGCCCGCGGCACCAAGCTTTCGATCTTTGACGAGCCCGAGGCCGGCATCGATCTGTGGAGCTTTAACAATCTGATCCGTGTGTTTCAAAAAATGCACGAGCGTACCAACGGCAGCATTCTGATCATTTCGCACCAGGAGCGCATTTTGGATATTGCCGACAAGGTCGTGGTGATCGCAGACGGCTGCGTGGCGGCAGAGGGCCCCAAGGCAGATATCCTGCCCGAGATCCTCGGTGCGCGCGCATCCTGCAAATTCGGTGAGGAGGCGGCAAAATAATGGCACTTGACAGCATCAAAAAGAACCTCCTGCAGCAGGTTGCCGACATTCACGAGATCCCCGAGGGGGCATACTCCTTGCGCGTGGACGGCGAAATGTTCGGCAAGCAGGATAGCGAGCATATCAGCATCGTGAAAAAAACGGACAAGCCCGGCATTGATATCTATATCAAGCCCGGCACCAAAAAGGAGAGCCTGCATATCCCCGTGCTGCTTGCCA
>JAZNNA010000023.1:0-8199 GCA_045580065.1 Eubacteriales bacterium | reverse complement strand
GCATCCGGCACGTCGGCAAGACCCATGATCTCAACGGGAACAGAGGGACCTGCCTCCTTGAGGATACGGCCGGTGTGGTCGCGCATGGTGCGCACACGGCCAACGGCGGTGCCTGCGATCACGATATCACCGGTGCGAAGCGTACCGTTCTGTACCAGCACGGTGGCAAGAGGACCTGCACCCTTATCCAGCTTGGACTCGATGATGATACCCTTTGCACGGCGGTTGGGGTTTGCCTTCAGCTCCTTCATTTCAGCCACCAGCACAACGCTTTCCAGCAGCTCGTCAATGCCCTTGCCCGTCAGCGCGGATACAGGGCAGCAGATCACGTCGCCGCCCCATTCCTCGGGAACAAGGCTGTAGTTGGTCAGCGCCTGCTTTACGTTGTCGGGGTTGGCGGTGGGCTTATCCATCTTGTTAATGGCAACGATGATGTCGATGCCGGCAGCCTTGGCGTGGTTGATCGCCTCAACCGTCTGGGGCATGATGCCGTCGTCGGCAGCAACCACCAGAATGGCGATATCGGTTGCCTGCGCACCGCGGGCACGCATAGCGGTAAACGCCTCGTGACCGGGGGTATCCAGGAAGGTCAGGTCGTGGCCTGCCGCCTTTACGCGGTAAGCGCCGATGTGCTGGGTAATGCCGCCTGCCTCGCCTGCGGTCACACGGGTGTGACGGATGGCGTCAAGCAAAGAGGTCTTACCGTGGTCAACGTGACCCATTACACAGATAACGGGCGCGCGCTCGATCAGCTGCTCCTCGCTATCCTCGGTTTCGTCAAACAGCTTTTCTTCAATGCTGACAACGACCTCCTTGGTTGCTTCAACGCCCAGCTCCTCGGCAATGAGGAAGGCGGTGTCAAAGTCGATGGACTGGTTCAGCGTGACCATCACACCCATCATCATCAGCTTTTTCACCACCTCACCGGGGGCGATCTTCATACGGGGGGCGAATTCGCCCACCGTGATCTCCTCGGGAATGGTGATGGAGTTTGCCTGCTTGGTTGCGGGTGCTGCGGCCTTTTTGCCCTTCTTGCCCGCAGTCATGGCATGCGTGCCCACGTTCTGCTTTTTAAAGCGCTGGTTGCCGCCGCGCACGTCGCGCACGGCGTCGGGCACAAAGGTATCCAGGCGCTCGTCGTATTTGGAAAGGTCTACCGAGCTGCCGCGCATATCCACCACACGGGTCTGGCCGCGGGTCTTGGGAGCGGCATCGCCGCCCTTGGGCGTTTGGCCACGCACGATGGCCTGTGCCTGGAAATGCTCGCGCGGTGCTCTGCCGCCCTCGTCCTTATCTCTGAAGCCACCTTGGTTTTGGCGGTTGCCGTTCTGCTGAGGACGGTTGTTGCCGGGCTTTTGTGCAAATCCACCCTGCTGGGGGCGATTGCCACCAAAGCCGGGGGTTGCAAAGCGGTCGTTTTGCTGGGGGCGGTTGTTGCCGTATGCAGGGGCGGTGCCTTGCGCACGTCCCTCGCCCTGCGGCTGGTTATATCCCTGCGGGCGGGCACCCTGCACTCTTGCAGCGGGTGCTGCGGGGCGCTGCATGGTGGCACGCAGATTTTGCGGAATGTTATAGGTGCGGGGGGTGGGTGCGGCAGGCTTTTGCTCTTTGGAGGGGGCAGGTGCGGGCGCGGGCGCTTCTTCCTTCTTCGGTGCGGACTTCACCTCGGCAGGGGCCGGTGCGCTTTCTTGCTTTTTGGGCGCCTCGGGCGCCTTTTTCTCGGTAGAAACGGGCTTTTTGGCAATCTTTTGTGCTGCTTCGGGCTTTGCCTTTTCCTCTGTGGGTGCAGCAACAGCAGCCTCTGCCTTTTGGGCAGCGGGCTTTTTCTCCTTTTTGGGCTCCTCTGCGGCAGCGGGCTTTTCTGCCTTTGCTGCGGGCTTTTCCTCCTGAACGGGGGCGGCCTCCTCTGCCTTGGGTGCCTTTGCCTTTTTGGGCTCCTTCTTTTCAGCAGTGGTGGGAATATAGGTATCCCCAAACAGATAGTCGTCAATACCGCTGATCTGAGAAGCGCGGGTCAGCGTTTCAAATACCAGATCAAACTCCTGTGCCGTCAGCGTTTTTTGCGTGGTCTTGCATTCCACGTTGTGCGCGGCAAGCAGCTCGGTGATCTCTTTGCTCTTAATGCCGAGGTCCTTTGCAAGTGTAGTGATTTTAAAAGCCATGTTTCCTCCTCCTTGCAAGCAGCCGTCCGTGCCGCTTGCTATCCAAAGTGATTTGCTGTCGTTTGGCTCCACCCGGAGCCGCATTTACGCTTGTGCCTGCCAGATATCCAGTATCGCTCCGGCAAGCCCCGGCTCGCATACCGCAACGGCGGCCACCTCTCCCTCACGCTTGCCAACCGCAAGCGCCAGCCTTTGGCGATCTACCGTCACGCGCAGCGCGGGTACGTTATAATAGGTTGCTTTGTCGGTGATGCGCTTGTGCGTTGCCTCAGAGGTATCAGAGGCCTCGATCACAAGCAGCGGTGTTTTCCCCTTTTGCGCACGGGAAAGTGCGGTGGTGATCAGGGGCACGCCCACGATCACACGGCCGGCTCTGGTTGCAAGCCCAAGATACTTCAGCACACGCTCGGTGCGCTCACTCTCCGGCTTCAAGCTCGGCCTCCAGCGCCGCCATCACCTCGTCGGGGATCTCGCACTCCAGATTGCGTGCAAGACGGCGCGTTTTTTGTGCTTTTTTCAAGCAGGTCACGTTCTTACAAACATATGCACCGCGGCCGGATTTCTTGCCCGTGAAGTCAAGCGACACCGTGCCGTCGGGCCCGCGCACCACACGCAGAAGCTGTGCCTTGGGAAAGTGCTGATTGCAGCCAAGGCATTGGCGCTCGGGGATCTTTTTCTTTTTTTGCTCCATTTTTTGCACCGTTATGGCACTTATTCTGCCTTGATGTCGATCTTAAAGCCGGTCAGTCTTGCGGCAAGACGCGCGTTAAGGCCCTCTCTGCCAATGGCAAGAGAAAGCTGGTCGGGGTCAACCAGAACGCGGCAGCTGCGCTCGCCGGTCAGCTCAACGCTCAGCACGCGGGCGGGGGCAAGTGCGGCAGCGATAAATTCCTCGGGCTGCTCGCTGTAGGGGATGATGTCGATCTTTTCACCGCGCAGCTCGTCAACGATGCCCGCAATACGCATACCGCGGTTACCGATACAAGCGCCTACGGGATCAACGTCTGCATCGCGGGAGCAAACGGCGACCTTGCTGCGCACGCCTGCCTCACGGGAAACGCCCTTGATCATCACAACGCCGTCGGTGATCTCGGGGATCTCAAGCTCAAACAAGCGGCGGACCAGGCCTGCATGGCTGCGCGAGAGCGTAACCAGAGGGCCGCGCGCCTCCTTGTTGACCTCCATGACAAACACCTTTACGCGGTCGTCAACGTAAAACTCCTCGCCGGGGATCTGCTCGGACTTGAGCAGCACGGCGCGGCCATTGCCGGTATCCAGCACAACGTTGCCGTTGATGGGGTCGATCTTGTTGACGGTTGCGGTAATGATCTCCTCGCGCTGGCTCTCGTAAGCGTCCTGTGCCGCCTTGCGTGCACCCTCACGGATGCTTTGGATGATGACGGACTTTGCAGCAGCTGCGGAAAGACGGCGGAAATTTTCGGGCTTGACCTTGATCTCGATCTCCTGACCAAGCTTATAGCGCTTGGAATAGGTCTTTGCCTGCTCCAGCGTCAGCTCGTTCTCGGGGTCAAGCACCTCCTCGACCACGCTCATCTGCTTGTAGACCTGGATGGCATCCTTTTCGGTATCCAGCACGATGCGCACGCGTGCGTTCGCGCCGTATTCCTTATGGTAGGCGGAAACCAGTGCGGTCTCGATCTTTTCCAGCATGTAGGCTTTGGGGATACCCTTCTCCTTTTCCAGAAGGTCAAGTGCCTCGACAAGAGATTCCTTTTTGGCTTTAGTGCTCATGGCGTTATCCTTTCAAACTCTTATATGTGTTTTCTTTTAATACTGATTAACTTGTACCGTTTTTGGATTAAAACTCAAAAACGGTGCGGATCTTGGAGATCGCGGTGCGGGGGAACTCCTTTTGCTCGCCGCCGATCTCAACAAGCACGCTGCCCTCGCCCCTGCCAAGCAGGATGCCGTCTGCGCTCTTTTTCCCCTCAAACGGGGCGAAAAACCGCAGCTCAACGCGCTCGCCAACACAGGCGTCGATATGAAAGTCGGTGCGCAGATCACGCTCGATACCGGGGGAGCTGACCTCAAGGTCATAGGCAACGTCGATCGGGTCGATCTCGTCCAGCACGGGGTCGATCGCGCGGTGCATCCGCTCGCAATCCTCAATGGTGATGCCCTCGTCGTTATCGATGGTCACGCGCAGGATGCGGCGTGCCCCTTCCTTGACGTATTCCACGTCCCACAGGACGTATCCCAGCTGATCGGCCACCGGGGTGATCCCCTCGGTCACGACCTCTACAACACTTCTTCCCTGTGCCATATGCTCTCCCTTCCGCGCATTTTTGCAGCGCCGATGTAGACTAAACAAGAGGAGCAGGCCCTTGAACCTGCTCCATCCTACTCTATCATACTACGCTTATTATACCACGCTTTTGAAAATATTGCAATAGAAATGGCAAATTTTTTTGTTTTTTTATAATATGTGGCAATCAAAGCGGCATTTTTTGCCATTTGCCGTTAATTTTTCACAAATCTATCACAAGATAGGTTTACAATCTTCAAAAAAGATGTTATAATATTAAATTAGGATATTATCACCTACGCAACGTACGTGTACACCCCCGAGGAGGAAGATATGAACTTTGCCCCACTTGATAAGAGCGCACGCGCCACCTGGCGCGAGCTGCTGACGCCGCCATCCCCCGCACGTGCGGCGGCGGTCGTGCTGCTGTGCCTGTTCTCGCTGCTTGCTCTTTGCTGCTGCGAGATCCCGCTGATCTGCTTTTTGTATCTGATCTGCGCCGCAGCCTTTTACTACTATCTCACGCACTCGGTCTTTGCCGTGATCCTGATCGCCCTGCCCGGGCTTTTGCTCTACTCGCTCAGCGGCTTTCTGCCCGTTGTCAGCGCAAATCCCCTTCTGCTTCCCACTGCATACGCCGCGCTGCTGCTTGGCAGCGTTTGCAGCGCGTTTCTGATCATTCACAACGCAAAGCGCGCGTATCTCCTGCTTGTGATCCCCGTGATCCCCGCAGGCCTTTGCGTGCTGCTGACGGGCTCGTTTGCGCGCGCGATAGTGGTACTGATCCCGGTGGCACTTGCCTGCGCGATCGCAAGCTCGGTTTTAAATTGCCGTGCCCAGACCCCCTCTCTTGTGCTTTCCACCGCCGTGCTTGCCGCTTGCGGCATTGCCGCGTGGCTTGTGCTGTTTTATCTCAAGGGCTGGAGCGACCCCAACCCTGTGCTTGCATTCGTCGAGGAATTCCGGCAGGGCTATGTGGGACTTTACGAGGAGCTGCTGAAGCCCTATGCCGAGCAAGGCATACTGATCGGCATTTCCGAGGACGCCCTGCAAAACGCCGCCGTGCTGATCGGCAACATCCTGCCCGGCCTTTACCTTGCGCTGTGCGCGGTGTTCTCGTTTGGCGCGTGGCGCATGATGCTGCGCCTTCTGCAAGCCTTTGACTCGCTGCCCCGCATGCCCCTGCGCATCGCGGTGCTGACAGTCTCCCCTGTGGCGGCCGTGCTGTTCGCCCTTTCCTATCTTGCCGCGCTGATGGCAAATTCTGCCGAGCCCACGCTTTTTGGCACCGTGTGCCTCAATCTTGCGCTGATCCTCACCCCCGCGCTTGCGCTGGTGGGCATCTCCTCTCTGATGCCGCACGGCAAGCAGCGCTCCTGCCTTTCCTCTCTGCTGGCCTTCGCCCTGATCGCCGCGCTTTGGGTGCGCCCCGATCTTTCTCTTATCATTTCGGCATATATCGGTTCCTTTCATATCCTGGCATCACGTTTTTTTCATAGCAAAGGAGAAAAATAATGCAAAAACGATTTGAACGCTTTTATCGCGCCGATTCCGGCATCCCGCTTCTGGTCCTTGCCTTTTGCGGATTGCTGTTTTTCGGTGCCTACGTGGCTATCGAGCAGCTATACTCCCCCTCCCCCATTGCGATCTGGAAGCCGCTGCTCTTTCTTGCCGCTTACGTCCTGCTTGCCTCTGCGCTGTACGTTGTCTATCGCATCAAAAGCCACAGGCGCCACGACGAGCAGGTCACAAACGAAACGCTGAACACCAAAATGCACAACGTGTTCAAGTACATGGTCGGCCTTCCTTACGTTATCGTGGACGAGCAGGGACGTGTACGTGTGATGAACGAGGCACTGCAGACCCTGATCGGCGCCAAGGACCCCTTCTATCGCGGTAACATCTCGGATCTGTGCGGCGGCACCACGCTGCGCGACATCATTGATGCCGAGCGCCACAAGCCGGTCACCCACCTTGCGATCAGCAGCGATGCCGACGGTGTGGCCGAGCTGCCCAAGCCCGGCTTCCGCGTAACGGAAAACGGTGTGGTGGTCCGGCTTTGGGATTGCGGCAGATACACCGCACGCTCCTATGAGATCTCACTCAACAGCCGCACCAATTATCTGGTCACCTTTACCGACGTGAGCGAGCTGCTTGATCTGCAGGAAAAGCGCGAGCGCGAGCTGCCCGCCCTTGCTTATATCGACGTGGATAACTTAGAGGAACTGACGCAGTACACCCACGCCAGCTACCGTGATATCTCCCGCCGCGTGGACGACGTGCTGATCCATTGGGCGGCGGACATGAACGGCTTTTTGCGCGAGTACGAGCGCGACCGCTATATCATGCTGTTCTCGCAGGAAAAGCTGATCCAGTGCGAGGAGGATAAATTCAGTCAGCTGCTGGACGGCGTGCGTGACATCCGCCTTGGCGAATACAGCATTCCCGTTACCGTTTCGGTTGGCATCTCCCTTTCCGAGGGGACGATGTCCGAGCGCGCGCAGGAGGCGCAAAGCGCCCTGGATATGGCGCTGCAGCGCGGCGGTGACCAGGTGGCGGTACGCCGTCACGACGGCATCCATTACTACGGCGGCCAGACAAGGCCCTTCCGTCGCCGCACCAAGGTGCAATCCCGCGTGGTGGCAAACTTCCTGCTTTCCAAGATCTCGGGTGCTGATAACCTGCTTATCATGGGACACCGTAACCCCGACTACGACTGCATCGGCGCCGCGATCGGTATCGCGCAGTTCGGCCTTTTCGCGGGCGTGCCTACCAAGATCATTTCCAACCTGACCGACCTGAACTTCCGCATCGCGACCAAGCGTCTTGCCGCCTCGCCGATGTATGCCGATCTTTTCGTGTCGGCGCATAAGGGCCTGGATCTGGTGCGACCCGGTACGCTTTTGGTCATCGTGGACGTGAACAACCTCAGCGTGATCGAGGCACCCGAGATCGCGGACAACGTGCGCGAGGTTTCGGGCAAGATCGCCATCATCGACCATCATCTGCAAACGGGCGAGTATAATTTCGACCCCGTGATGAACTATATTGACACCAGTGCCTCCTCCACCTGTGAGCTGGTCAGCGAAATGCTGGAGCAGAGTGAAACCGGCTCGGACCACGATATCAATCAGTTGGTCAACGACGAGGTGGCAAGCGTGATGCTTTCGGGTATCATGCTGGATACCGGCCGCTTTGCCCGTAATACGGGTACGCGTACGCTGGATGCGGCGCGTTATCTGTACGGTAAGGGCGCGAATGCCGAGCGTGTCAGCACCTTCTTTAACCAGAGCTACGAGGATTACGTGTGTGAGCGCAGCTTCTCCGGCTGTATGCTTTTGCACGGCAATACCGTGGGTGTGACCTGGAGTGCCGGCACGGGGCGCGGCGCAGACGACCGTATTGCGGCCGCCAAGGAGGCAGATCGCCTGCTTGCCGTGCGCGGCGTGGGCGCATCCTTTGCCCTTGTGATGATCGACGGCGACGTGCATATCTCCGGTCGCTCGGACGGATCGATCAACGTACAGCTGATCTGTGAGCGCATGGGTGGCGGCGGACGCTTTGATTCCGCCGGCGCATCGCTTGCGGATACCACCATTGAAAAAGCGCTTGAGCAGCTGCAGAAGGCCGTGGCGGATCACTTTGCGGATCTGGAGGCCTCGCACCGCAACGAGGCGTGACCGATATTTGAAGCAACAGACAGAAAGGGAATTTTGAAATGAAAGTTATTCTTCTTGCCGATGTAAAGGGACAGGGTAAAAAGGACCAGAT
>JAZNNA010000022.1:0-10600 GCA_045580065.1 Eubacteriales bacterium | reverse complement strand
GGCGTTGTCAACGGCCTTGCCTATACCGAGGCGGGCGGCGATCTTTTGAAGGTGGAAGCACTTGTGCTTCCCGGCGACGGCAAGGTGGAGCTGACCGGCTCGCTTGGCGACGTGATGAAGGAATCCGCACGCATTGCCGTGAGCTATATCCGCGCGCACGCCAAGGAGCTTGGCATTGCCGCAGACTTTTATAAAAAGCACGATCTTCACGTGCATTTCCCCGAGGGTGCCACGCCCAAGGACGGCCCCTCTGCCGGTGCCGCAATGGTCACCGCGCTTGTCAGCGCCCTCTCCGATACACCCGTGCGCCGCGACGTTGCTATGACGGGCGAGGTTACGCTGACGGGCAAGGTGCTTGCCATTGGCGGTCTGAAGGAAAAAACGATGGCAGCTGCCGCCGCAGGCGCCAAGGTGGTGCTGATCCCCGCGGACAACACACGCGATATCCCTGAGCTGGACCCCGCCGCCGTTGGGGCGCTGGAGCTGATCCCCTGCAAGACCCTGCAGGACGTGCTTGAGGTGGCGCTGGTGGGCGGTATGCCGGGCAGCAAGCAAAAGGCACCCGTGCAGTTCTGCCGCCCCACGCTTTCCGTATCCCCTTTAAAGGAGAACGCTCATGTCTGAGTTGAAATTACAAAATTCCAAGCTGCACATCAGCGCGGGCGACATCCGTCAGTTCCCCTCTAAGGCGGTGCCGCAGATCGCGCTTTCCGGCAGATCCAACGTGGGCAAAAGCTCGCTGATCAACACGCTGCTCTCGCGCAAGTCGCTGGCACGTGTCAGCGGTGCGCCCGGCAAGACCATCACCGTCAACTTTTACGACGTGGACGGCAAGCTGTTTTTAGTGGACCTGCCCGGCTACGGCTTTGCCAAGCGCCCCGCCGCCGAAAAGGCGAAGTGGTCGCAGCTGACCGACGGGTATTTTACGCAAAACCCCAACCTTGACCGCCTTTGCCTTGTTTTGCAGCTGGTGGATCTGAAGGTGGGCCCCACCGCCGACGACGTGATGATGCTGGACTATCTTACACAGGCTGAGCTGCCCTTTGCGGTGGTTGCCACCAAGACGGATAAGCTGAACAAGACCGAGCGCACGAGAGCGCTGGAGCTTTTGCACACGCACCCCTCGATCCCCGAGGGCACGCCCATCATCCCCTTCTCCGCCCAGAGCGGCGAGGGCAAGGACGAGCTCTGGCGACTGCTGCGCCAATATATTTGAGAATAGTATGACCAAACTGATCATCGTCCGTCACGGACACAGTATTGCAAATGATGCCCATGCCTTCGCCGGGATCACCGACGTTCCCCTCTCCGAAGCGGGGAAAAGACAAGCGGAATACGTGGGGGAATATCTTGCCGCGAACGAGCATATCGACAGGATCTTTATCTCGGGACTTTTGCGCACCGCACAAACAGCGCGCCCGACTGCCGAGCGCCTGGGGCTGCCGATCGAGATCGAGCCCGACCTGCGCGAGGTCTTTGCGGGGCTGTGGGAAAACCTGCCCTACGACAAGCTGACAATGCGCTTTACCGCAGATTGGCTCGGCTGGAAATACGATCTGCCCAACGCCTGCTGCACAGGGGGCGAGTCGGCGTACGCGCTCTATCGCCGCGTGACCGGGGCGATCCACCGCCTTTGCCGGGAAAATGAGGGCAAAACGCTGATGCTGGTCACACACGCCACGCCGATCCGCGCGATCAACGCGATGATACGCGGCGGACTTTCACAGATGCGAAGGGCCTTGATCCCCACAAACGCCTCGATCAATATCTACCGTTATGAAAACGGCACGCTCACCCCTGAGCAGACCGATCTGATCACATACCCCTTCCGCCTGATGCGCTCGGTATGGAAGCCCCAGCCGCCGCTCATGCCCGAAAGATCATGACGACGTTGATCCTGATCCGTCACGGATATAGCACCAGCAACGCCTCCGGGTGCTACACGGGTCAGATGGATGCCCCCCTGGATAGCGTCGGGTACGAGCAGGCTGCACAGCTTGCCGACTATCTTTGCCAAAATTTGCATATCGATGCCCTTTACGCAAGCGATCTTTCGCGCGCCGTGGAAACGCTGCGCCCGACCGCCGAGCGCCTGGGGCTGCCCCTGCACACGGATGCCGCCCTGCGCGAGCTGGACGTGGGCAAGTGGACGGGAGTGCCTTACGAAAGGGTGAAGGAGCTGTACCCCGAGGATTTTGCACGCTATCAAAGCGACGTGACCGCCCCCTGCACGGGTGGCGAGAGCGCGACAGACGCCTGCCACCGCATTTTAAAGGCGATGCGGCGCATCCTGCACGAGCAGGACGGCAAGACGGTTGCCGTTTGCTCGCACGCGCTGGCGTGCCGGCTGTTTGCCTGCCTTGCCGACGGCCTTGCTATCGAGCAGGTAAAGGCTTACACCGCACCGCCGAACGCCTCGTTTGCCATTTACGAATTTGAAAACGATACCCTTACCGCAAGGGTGACACAGTATACCAAACATTTGGAGCGTATCACACAGATGAGGAAGCTCGGCTTTGTGTGATACCGAAAGGAAAGCTATGATTCTTTATCCCCATCTTGACGTCAATGCCGAGGGGCATCTGACGATCGACGGTGCCGATGCCGTTGCATTGGCCAAGGAATACGGCACGCCCGCGTATATTTTGTGCGAGGACGTGATCCGTGCGCAATGCCGCACCTATCTGAGTGCCGCGCGCGCCGCCTTTGGCGCGGATGCGCTCCCCCTCTATGCCTCCAAGGCCCTTTGCTTTACCGGCATTTACAAGCTGGTGGCTGAGGAAGGGCTTGGCGTGGACTGCGTTTCCGGCGGTGAGCTTTACACCGCGAAAAAAGCAGGCTTTCCTGCCGAACGCATCTATTTTCACGGCAATAATAAGACAGATGCCGACCTGCAGATGGCCCTGGATATGGGCGTTGGGCATATCGTAGCAGACAACTGCGACGAGCTGGAGGTGCTGGAGGCGCTTGCCGCCAAGGCGGGCAAGCAGCAAAGGATCCTGCTGCGCATCACCCCCGGCATCGATCCCCACACGCATCGCGCCATCAGCACGGGACACATCGACTCGAAATTCGGTAGCGCGATCGCCACGGGTCAAGCTATGGAGATCACTAAGCTGGCGCTTTCCAAAAAGCACCTTGTGCTGGAGGGCTTTCACTGCCACGTGGGCTCGCAGATCTTTGACGTGGATCCCTTCCGCGATGCGGCGCACATCATGCTGCAGTTTATTGCAGACGTCAAGGCCGAAACCGGCTTTACTGCAGCCGAGCTGAACCTTGGCGGCGGTATGGGTGTGCCCTATACCGAGGACGACCGCAGCATAGATTATGCCGGCGTGATCGCCGAGATCGGCGAGATCGTACGCGCACGCTGCGCAGCGCTTGGCCTGGCAACGCCCCGCATCATTCTGGAGCCCGGCCGCTCGCTTGTGGCAGCTGCGGGTGTTACGCTGTATACCGTAGGAAGCGTCAAGCAGATCCCCGGCTTCCGGAATTACGTATCCGTAGACGGCGGTATGCCGGACAACCCCCGCTATGCGCTGTATCAGTCGCAATACACGGCACTGATCGCCAACCGCGCAAGCGCGCCGCGTGATATGATCGCCACCGTGGCAGGCCGCTGCTGCGAGTCGGGTGACCTGATCGGTGAGGGGATGGCACTGCAAACGCCCGTGCGCGGCGACATCCTTGCCGTGCTGACCACCGGCGCCTACAATTTTGCCATGGCATCCAACTACAACCGCCTTCCCCGCCCGCCCGTAGTAATGGTGAGCGGTGGCAAGGCGCGCCTTGCCGTGAGGCGTGAGACCTTTGAGGATCTTGTCAGAAACGATATTTTTTAAGGAGTATTTTGATGTTCCGTTATATCCTCGGCGGCGGTGATATGCTGAGCTGGGTGGTCAGCATCCTGCTCTCGCTCCCCGTTGTCTTGCTGTCACTTTCCTTACACGAAACGGCGCACGGCTATATCGCCTATAAATTGGGGGATCCCACCGCGCGCAACCTTGGGCGATTGACGCTCAACCCCTTAAAGCACCTGAACCCCGTGGGCTTTTTGTGCATGCTGCTGGTGGGCTTTGGCTGGGCAAACCCGGTTCCCGTCAACTCACGCTACTTCAAAAAGCCGCGGCGCGATATGGCACTGACGGCATTGGCGGGGCCCCTTTCAAACCTGCTGCTCGCCATTATCTTTTTACTGCTTTTGCGCTTTGTGGGCTACGGCGTGCTGGCACGCATCCCCGCAAGCTCGGAATTTGCGTTTAACATGATCTATTTCACGCTCCTGTTTTTCTACTACGGCGTGTATATGAACGTGACGCTGGCGGTGTTTAATTTGCTTCCCGTGCCGCCGCTTGACGGCTCGCGACTGCTGTTTTACTTTCTGCCGCCAAAGTGGTATTTTAAGATCGCCCCCTACGAACGCTATATCACCCTGGCCGTGCTGCTGCTCTTGCTGCTCGGCCCCCTTTCCGAATTCATCGGGTGGGTGACCACGCTGATCCTGCGGCTGCTGTTTACCCTTGTGGGTATGCCCGGCTTTTTGCTTTGATTTTACTTCAAGGAGCTTTTCATGGAAAACATGACCTATAAGTTGACGGATTTCGAGGGTCCCCTCGACCTTCTGCTCACACTGATAGAAAAAAATAAATACAATATTCTGGATATCCCCATTGCCGAGATCTGCGACCAGTACCTGCAATTTTTGGCAGAGGCGCAGGCGATGGATATGGAGATCACCACCGACTTTCTCATTATGGCAAGCCAGCTGATGGTATGGAAAAGCGAGATGCTGCTGCCGCATGAGGAGGAAAAGGAAAAGCCGCCGCGCTTTGACCTTTCGGATATCCTGGTGCGCCACCAGCATATGAAGGAGGCATCCGGCAAGATGCACCCCTTGTATGCCTATTTCAGCAACCGTATGGAAAAGGATACCGACGAGATCGCACCCGACAAGACCTACGTGACCGATCAGGACCCGATGTCGCTTTGCGCTGCGGTGCGCCGCATCAACGCCTATCGTGATGCGATGGAGCGCGCACAGACCAACTTCACCCCCATGGTCAGCAAGCCCATCATCCCCGTTGAGGGCAAGATCGTCAATATTCTGAACACGCTTTCTGCCTTTGGCACCGCCACGCTGCGCGAGCTGCTGGTGGATGCCCCCTCGCTTGCCGATATGATCGCCTCGTTCATGGGCGTTCTGGAGCTGATCAAGGTCAGAAAGATCCTGATGGAGGAATTTGAGGACGAGGAAAACTCGGTGCGCGGTGAGGATACACGCTTTTTCCTCAACCCCGATGCACCCACAAGCGAGCAGGAGGCTGCCGAGCTGGAAGCCCTTGCCACAAAGCAGGAGTAAAGGAGAGCTTTTATGTCTATCGAACAGCTGGAAGAAAATCTGGAGCCGATCAAAAATTTAGAGGCTTGTATCGAATCGGTGGTGTTTGCCGCCGGCTATCCCGTCCCCTACCAGAAGCTTGCCGACGTGACCGGCCTTGGCACGCGCGAGGTCAAGCGATTGGTGGAGCGCATTGCCAAATCCTATGAAAACGACAAGCACGGCATTATGATGCTGATGTTTAAGGACACCTGCCAGTTCTGCACCAAGGAGCAGTACGGCACCTACATCCGCGAGGCGCTGGGCATTCGCCGCGGCGGCAACCTTTCCAACTCCTCGATGGAGGTATTGGCCGTGGTTGCCTACAACCAGCCCATCACGCGCGCATTTATCGACGCGATCCGCGGCATGGACAGCAACTACGCCGTCAACTCCCTGATTGACAAGGAGCTGATCGAGGCGGTGGGCAGACTGGATGCCCCCGGCCGCCCGCTGCTTTACGGCACAACGGATAAGTTTTTGCGCGTATTCGGCCTGAAAACGCTGGAGGATCTGCCCAAGACCGAGGCAATGCTCCCCGACCCCGGTGTGGGCGAGCAGCTTTCTATCTCGATGGCGGAGAGCGCAAGCGAAGAAGAAAACACAGAATCCGAGCAATAAAAGCGCATACACTACAAAAGGAAAGGAGTGAAGCCTATGCCGGTGGCTCTTATCGTGATCGGTGCCATACTTGCCCTGATCCTGTTGCTGCTTTTGCTGCGCGTGCGCCTGGTCATTGCCTACCGCAGCAGCTTTACAGCCGAGCTGCGCGTGCTGTTTTTGCGCTTTACTCTCTATCCGCGAAAAAAACGGATAAAACCCAAAAAATACTCGCCGCGCAAGGCAGCGCGAGCCGAGCGTAAGGCGGCAAAAAAGGCAGCCAAGGCGGCTGCCAAAAAGCAAAAGAAGCAAAAAAAGAAGTCCGCGGCCGACAAAAAGGCTCCTGCGGCAAAGGCGCCCTTGCGCGAGCGCATCCGCCTGATCCGCGCCCTGTGCGCTGCGCTGATCCGCCGCACGCACAAGCATTTGCGCCTGCATACCGCAAGGCTGCACGTCCGTGTGGGAACGGGAGATGCCGCCAAGACCGCCGTGCTGTACGGCGCGGTGTCACAATCTGTTTCTCACCTGCTGTTTGCGTTGGATAAGGTCACGCGGCTGCGCGCCGTGGAGCCTGAGGTCAGCGTGGTGGCGGATTTTACCGCCGAGCGCTCGGTAGCGGATATCAAGCTGGTATTTTCCATCCGCGTTTACGGTGTGCTGGCAACGGCGCTTGCCGTTGGCCTTGCCTACGTAAAGAAAAAGCTTTTCAAGCAAAGAAAACGGCCCGTAAAGGGTGCAAAAAAGAAATAAACCTAATCTCACATTGAGGAAAGGAAGAAATAACTATGTCTGAACAAAACAAGCTGCAGGAAATGATCCGCACCTCCCTGGAAAGTCTGCGCGCTATGGTAGACGCCAACACCGTGGTCGGTACGCCCATCAACACCCCCTCCGGCACCACCGTGATCCCGATCTCCAAGGTATCCGTTGGCTATGCCTCGGGCGGCTCTGATTTCGGAAAGGCTGCAAACGGCAAGAATTTTGCCGGTGGCGGCGGCACGGGGCTTACCGTTTCTCCCGTTTGCTTTTTGTGCGTGAATGCCGAGGGTGAGGTTGAGCTTTTGCCCCTGACCACCGCACCCGCAGACCCTGTGGAGCGCGTTGCCGATCTGATCGAAAAAACGCCGGACATCCTCTCCCGCATCAAGCGTCTGTTTAAGAAAAACCAAAAGGACGACGATGACGTTTGCGTTGAGGAGGTTGCCGAGGCGGCTGCCGAGGCGGTGCGCGAGGTCTGCGACAAGGCATAACTCTGCATAGTTTTACGCCCCTTTCCATATAGTGAAACAGATCTGTTTCTATATGGGAGGAAAGCTATGCCACGTATCCTGCGCCCGCTTGCGCTTTGCTTGCTGCTCGCCCTTGTATTTCCGTTGCTTTGCAGCGCCACCTCCACCGCCGCCACAGCGACGGTGCCCGCCTGCTCCGCCAAAGCCTTTTGCCTGCTTGAGTGCGAGGGGGGCGAGGTGCTTGCCGCGCACAACGAGTCTGAGCGCTTACCTATGGCAAGCACCACCAAGATCATGACCGCACTTGTCGTGCTGGAGCAATTACCGCTTGACAGGGTGGTGCAGGTTCCCGCCTGCGCGGTTGGAACAGAGGGCTCGTCGATCTACCTGTACAAGGACGAGCAAATCACGGTGGAAACGCTTTTATACGCCCTGATGCTCTCCTCTGCCAACGTTGCGGCCGTTGCGCTTGCCGTTGCGAGCGCGGGGAGCGTGGAGCGCTTTTGTGAGCTAATGAACCAAAAGGCGACCGCGCTGGGGCTTGCCGACACGCACTTTGCCAATCCGCACGGTCTGCCCTGTGAGGGGCATTATACCACAGCACGGGATCTTGCACGCCTCACGGCCGCCGCCCTGCAAAATAAGGTCTTTGCCGAGATCGTTGCCACAAGGCGCTACACCGCGCCGCAAAGCGGCACCGATGCCACGCGGCTGTTTCTCAACCACAACAAGCTTTTGCGGCAGCTTGACGGAGCGATCGGCGTAAAGACCGGCTATACCAAGGCAGCGGGTCGCTGCCTTGTCAGCGCGGTAAGGCGAGATGGCATGACGCTGATCGCCGTTACCCTGAACGCGCCGAGCGACTGGCAGGATCATACCGCCCTGCACGAATGGGGCTTTGCCACGTTTGAGCGCTACGCGCCGGATCCTCCCTCCCTCACGCTCCCCGTTGTGGGGGCAAACGTTGATACGCTGACACTGATCCCGGACGGCAAGCCCTCTCTGCTGCTCCCACGTGAGCATGGGGAGATCACCTGCCACACCGAGGCACCGCGCTTTTTGTTTGCCGGTGTGAAAAAGGGAGCGCGTGTCGGCAGGCTGCTTTATCGCCTTGACGGGCGCGTGATCGCCGAGATCCCGCTTGTCTGTGCAGACACGGCAGAGCCGCAAAAGCCGCAGGGGCTTTGGGCACGTTTAAAAAACCTTTTTGGAAAGTAGAACAATGGAGCTTATTCGATTACAAAAGCATTTTACCGATTGCGGCCTGCTCTCCCGCCGCGCTGCCGAGGAAGAAATTCGCCTTGGGAACGTGAAGGTGAACGGCGTTGTTGCCGAGATCGGCCAGAAGATCGACCCTGAGCGCGACGTGGTGGAATTCCGCGGCCGCGTTGTTGCGCGACACTGCGCGCAAAATCACTATATTCTGCTCAACAAGCCGCGCGGCATCGTCACCACCCTTTCCGATGAGAAAGGGCGCACCTCGGTGGCGGAGCTGGTGGCGGAGCTTGGCTATCGCGTTTACCCCGTCGGTCGGCTTGACATGGACTCGGACGGTCTTTTGCTGCTGACCGACGACGGTGCGCTGACCGAGCGACTGACGCACCCTCGCCACGAAATACCTAAGATCTATCACGTTACCGTTGCGGGCGAGGTGAGCGACGCCAAGCTGGAGGCCCTTTGCCGCCCCTTTTTGCTGGACGGCTATGCCACGCGCCCCGCAGGCGTTAGCAAAATATCCACAGAGGGCGGCACGACCTGCCTGCGCTTTGAGCTTTACGAGGGGCGCAACCGTCAGATCCGCCGCATGTGCGAAAAGACCGGGCTGCAGATCAAGCGCCTTACCCGTGTGGCGATCGGCAAGATCACGTTGGGCGAGCTGCCGCTTGGCCGCTATCGCACCCTGACGGCCCAAGAGGTTGCATATTTAAAAGGAGAGGATGCCAAATGATCACCGTTACCCCTATTCAGGATAAAAACGAGCAGCAGCGCCTTTGCGCGCTTTGCCATATCCCCTATGTCCCCGAGCTGCTTGCCTACTACGCGCTGAACGCGAAGGGCGAGTTTGCCGGCATCTGCCAGTTCAAGACCGACAGCGAGGGAGGACATATCTATCACCTTGCCGCACCGGATAGCGCCACAGAGCTTGATCCGCTTTTTGTGATGGGACGCGCCGCGCTGAATTTTATTGATCTTTGCGGCATCAAAACCGCCTTTTTCGACGGCGAGAGCGCTGACGATGCGCTTTTGCGCCGCATTGGCTTTGCTCCCGACAAAAACGGGCGCTATACCGTAAACCTTGACGGCTTTTTCACCAAGGGCTGCTGCCACTAAGGTCCGATGCTGTCGAGGAAACGCAGCTTTTTCCACAAAATGGTAAATATAACCAAACCCAAAGCCGTATTTTCGTGTCATTTTTTACGGCTTTGGGTCTTGTTTTTTCTGGTAAAATATGGTAATATTATGGCAGTGGAAAAATTTACCAATTTCAGGAGGATGATACAATGGAAGCTACTGCCAAGATCTTGATCGCCGACGAGAGCGTTTCTGCGCGCACGCTGCTGCGCGAGGGGCTGCGCCAGGCGGGATATCATAACGTAGAGGAAGCCACCAACGGTGAGGAGGCGCTGCAGCGCTTGCGCCACGGCCGCTTTGATGCGGCACTGATCAATCTGATGCTGACGCGTCTGGACGGCATCGGCCTTTTGCGGCATTGCCGCGCAGAGGATTTCCCCTCGGGACAGCGTCCTGCATTTTTGATGCTCTCCCCCGTTGCCAATCAAAGCATGATCGCCGACGCGATGGCTGCGGGTGCAGACTCGTTTTTGATGATGCCCTTTGACATGAGCAGCCTTTGCGACCACCTGCAGCGTCTGCTGAAAAAGCGCGGCGGCAGCGAGCAGGCAAGCGGCACGGCGGATATTGAAACCCAGGTCACCAAGATCATCCACCAGATCGGCGTGCCCGCACACATCAAGGGGTATCAGTACTTACGCACCGCCATTCTCTTAACCATTCAGGATAGCGACATCATCAACTCGGTGACCAAGGTGCTCTACCCTTCCGTGGCGAAGAAATACCAGACCACCACGTCCCGCGTGGAGCGTGCCATCCGCCACGCCATCGAGGTCGCGTGGGACAGAGGCGACGTGGATACGCTCAACTCCTACTTTGGCTACACAATACAGAACAACCGCGGAAAGCCCACAAATTCGGAGTTTATCGCGATGATCGCGGATAATCTCCGGTTGAAGTATAAGTTGTACTAAGTTCTTGCGCATTGCTTTTGATGCTCTGTTCTCATATGAATATATAAAACGGGCGCACCGCTTGGCGGTGCGCCCCCTTTTGTTTTTTCTGCAGCCCTGCTTTTACTTTTTTACCAATGAAGGCGCGG
>JAZNNA010000021.1:0-13286 GCA_045580065.1 Eubacteriales bacterium | reverse complement strand
GTTGAGCCGCATATGCCGGAAAACAAGCCCAGATATCTGATGGGCGTTGGCACCCCCTGCAATATTTTAGAGGCGGTGCATCGCGGCGTAGACTTTTTCGATTGCGTAATGCCCAGCCGCAATGCGCGCCACGGCAGCTTGTTTACCTGGCACGGCAAGATCACCCTGATGAACGAAAAATACGCCCGTGACGATCGCCCGATCGACGAGGGCTGCCAGTGCCCCACCTGCAAACACTACTCGCGCTCTTATCTGCGCCATTTGCTCAAGGCCAAGGAGTCGCTTGGTATGCGCCTTGCAGTCACACACAACCTGTATTTCTACAATGACCTCACCCAAAAGATCCGCGATGCGCTTGACGGCGGCTATTTTGAAAGCTTTTATCAAAAATATCGCAGCATCCTGGGCGAGCGTCATCCCGATTGAGCATAAAATGAGCGGAACGGGGGAAAATATTTCCAACACTTCCGTTTTGAGGAGATAAAATATGATCCAACAGCCATTATTGCAAGAATTACTTGGCATTGCCGTATCCACCGGTGCGGATTTTGCCGAGATCTTTGCCGAGCAGGAGCGCACGTACTCCTTGCGCCTTGTTTCCGGCAAGATCGAGTCGGTGGGGGATCTTTTGCTTTGCGGCGTGGGCATCCGCGCCTTTTGCGGCACAAAGACCTATTATGCCTCCACCTCAGATACCTCGCGTGAGGGGCTGCTGAGGTGCGCCGCTGCTGTGGCGGGCGCGATCGGTGATCCCGACACGGCGCATGCCGGTGCATTTATCGGCACACTTGCCGATCGAGAGGTAAAGCGCGATGCGATCCGCCGCCTGCCCGGCGACGTGGCGGCAAGCGAAAAATCCGATCTTTTGCGCGAGGCGTGCGATGCCGCCAAAAACGAAAGCGAAAAGATCTCGCAGGTGCAGGGCACCTATTCCGACGTTGACCGAGAGTTTCTGGTGGCAAATACCGAGGGGCTGCTTGCAAGCGACCGCAAGGTGCGTACGCGCATCGCGGTAAATGCCACGGCAAGTGAGGGCGGGGAAAACCAATCCGGCTTTTACGGCCCCGGTGCCGGTATGGGCATCGAATTTTTTGAAAAGGTGTCGCCGCGCGAGGTGGGCAAGATCGCCGCACGCCAGGCGCTGACAAATCTTGGAGCCGTTTACTGTCCTGCCGGCACGATGACCGTTGCCATCGAGAACGGATTTGGCGGCGTGATCTTTCACGAGGCATGCGGCCACTCGCTTGAGGCGACCTCCGTCGCCATCGGCGCCTCGCAAATGGCAGGCAAGCTGGGGCAGCAGATCGCAAACCCCAAGGTGACCGCCATTGACGACGGCACGATTCCCGGCGCGTGGGGCTCCTACTCCATCGACGACGAGGGCAATCCCGCACAGCGCAACGTTCTGATCGAAAACGGTGTTTTAAAAAGCTATATGATCGACCGCCTCGGCTCCCGCCGGATGGGTATGCCCATGACCGGCAATAGCCGCCGCCAGGATTATACCTTTGAGCCTACCTCGCGTATGACCAACACCTTTATTGCCAACGGCCCGGATAAAAACGAGGATATCATTGCCTCGATGGAATACGGACTTTACGCCAAGGCGATGGGTGGTGGCTCCGTCAACCCCTTGACGGGCGAGTTCAACTTTGCCGTAAAGGAGGGGTATCTTGTGCGAAACGGCAAGATCTGTGAGGCCGTTCGCGGCGCATCCCTGATCGGTACCGGTTCGCAGATCCTGCAGGATATTGATATGGTGGGGCAAAATCTTGCCACCGGGCAGGGCGTTTGCGGCTCCTCCAGCGGCAGCGTGCCCACCGACGTGGGCCAGCCCCTGATCCGCGTGAAAAAGATCACTGTGGGAGGTCGCTCATGAGTTTTGAAGAGATCAAAAGCATCCTGTTTGATGCTGCAGCACAGGCGGGACTTACCGAATACGACGTTTATTATGCCTTTTCTGACAGCGAAGGAGCTGAGGCCCTGAACAAGGAGCTGAACTCCTGCTCCTCGGATGCCAGCGGCGGTGTTTCCTTCCGCTGCGTGGTAGACGGAAGGCTTGGCTCTGCCGCAACGCAATCCTTGGAAAAAGAGGAAATTATGGCGCTTGTCGGGCGTGCGATGGCAAACGCCGCCGTAACCGATGCCGACGAGCAGCCCATCTTTTACGCTCCCCGCGATCCTGCAGATTACCGTGAAATTACCGCCAAGCTCCCCGAGCTGCCCGGTGTTGCAAGACTGCGCCACGCTGTGATGCGCCTGCAGGAAAGGCTGTATGCCGCAAGCGAGCTGATGACCGACGGTACCGCAAGTGCGGCCGGTGCCGCCCGTGTGCGCGTGGCACTTGCCAACTCCAAGGGGCTTTGCCTCTCACGGGAGTGCGGCTCGGTCTACACCTACGTTGAGCCGATCATCTCCAAGGATGGCGAGCCCTCCTTTGGCTCCGCCAGCGCTCCCACGTTGGATACCGAGGCCACGCCGGATATCGTGAAAAAGGCCACTGACGAGGCGATCGCGCGCCTTGGCGCAGGGCTTGTGAAAACAGGGAAGTACGACGTGATCTTTGATGCGCACCGTATGCGCTCACTGTTGTCTGCCTTCAGCGGTATTTTCAGCGGGAAGGCCGCATTGCTCGGGCTTTCCTTGTTGAAGGGCAAGGTTGGCGAACGGATCGCTGCTGATTGCCTTACTCTCGTTGACGACCCCTTCTACCCGGAAAACCCCATGCAATGTGCCTTTGATGCAGAGGGCGTGCCCACCAAGGAAAAGCTGCTGATCGAGCGCGGTGTGCTGAAGACTCTGCTTTACGACCTTACCAACGCCAAAAAGGCAGGGGTGGAAAGCACCGGCAACGCCGCACGTGGCTATGCCTCGCCGGTTTCGATCTCGCATTATTGCCTGCGCATTGAAAAAGGGAACGAAACCCCCGAGCAGCTGCTCTCACGCATGCAAAACGGACTGTATATCACCGAGCTGAAGGGTCTGCACGCGGGTGCGGATGCTGTTACGGGCGACTTTTCAATCGAAAGCGCCGGCTTTTTGGTGGAAAACGGCAGGATCACAAGACCCGTGCACAGCTTTACCGTAGCAGGGAACTTTTTTGAGCTGCTAAAGCAGATCGACGGCGTTGCGGATAACGTGGAAATGGGCTTGCCTGCCACCTCTGTGATCGCCGCCCCCGACGTTTTGGTGCGCGGACTTGCCGTTGCCGGAGAATAATTTGCAAAAGCACTTGATTGTTTTTGCGGTTTGGTTTATAATAAATTGTCTATATTACACTTAGAGGAAAATTATGCAAAAGATTAAAAAGATGATTGCCGCCAAGCTGGCGGCCGGCATTGCCGCGCTGGGCGCTCCCGACGCCCTTTCCGAGTGCGAGCTTGCCTTGATGCTTGAATATCCCCCCGACGAAAATATGGGAGATCTGGCGCTTCCTTGCTTTAAGCTTTCCCGCACACTCCGTCGCTCTCCCGTTCAAATCGCCGCAGCACTTTGCGATGTCCTGCAGGATACTCCTTGCGTGGAAAAGGCGGAGGCGGTAAACGGATACCTCAATATCGCGATCTCCAACGAGTATCTTGCCAAAAACGTTATGGGTGAGATCTTTGAAAAGGGCAGCGCTTACGGCGGCTCGGATGAGGGGCGCGGCAAGACCGTTGTGCTTGACTACTCCTCTCCCAACGTGGCAAAGCCCTTCCATATCGGCCATCTCGGCACCACCGTGATCGGTCATTCTCTCAAAAAGCTGCACGAGTTTGCAGGGTACGATTGTGTTGGCATCAACTATCTTGGCGACTGGGGCACCCAGTTTGGCAAGCTGATCGTGGCCTACAAAAAGTGGGGCGACCGTGAAATGATCGAGCAGGGTGGCATTGATAAGCTGGTTGAGCTTTACGTGCGCATCAACAACGCCATTTCCGGTAGCGAGGAAAAGGGAATTCCCGCCGATCCCGCCCTTGGTGACGAGGCACGTGCCGAGTTCCACAAGCTGGAGCTTGGCGATAAGGAGAACCTGGAGCTCTGGAAGTGGTTTATCGATATCAGTCTTGCGGAGTACCAAAAGACCTACAAGCAGCTCGGCATCGAATTTGACAGCTATAAGGGCGAAAGCTTTTATACCGATAAAATGCCCGCCGAGGTGCAAAAGCTGCGCGATAAGGGGCTGCTTAAGATCGACGACGGCGCCTCTATCGTGGATCTTGAGCCTTACAATATGCCCCCCTGCCTGATCCTGAAGCGTGACGGCTCTACACTGTATCCCACGCGTGATATTGCCGCTGCCGTTTACCGCAAGGGCACCTATAACTTTGACAAGGCCATCTACGTGACCTCTGCCGGGCAAAGCCTGCATTTTGCGCAGTGGTTCAAGGTCGTGGAGCTGATGGGCTACGATTGGCACGATCAGCTGGTGCACGTGCCCTACGGCACCGTCAGCATCAACGGCGCCAAGCTTGCCACCCGCACGGGCAACGTGGTGCTGCTCAAGGATCTGTTCAAGGCTGCGATCGAGGAGGTTGCCTCTATCATGGAGCAGAAAAACCCCGATCTTGAAAACAAGGACGAGGTCGCAGAGGCGGTCGGCGTTGGTGCCATCGTGTTCTACTATCTTTCCAACAGCCGCATCAAGGATATCAACTTCGTGATGGAGGATGCCCTCAATTTTGATGGCAATACCGGCCCTTACGTGCAGTATACCTATGCGCGTACCTGCTCTGTGCTGCGCCGTGCAGGCGAGCAGAGCGGCGAGATCAAGATCACCTCTCCCGACGAGGCGGCGCTGCTTAAGGTGCTTGCCAAGTTCCCCGAGCGCGTGCAAAGTGCCATTGCAGACTACGAGCCCTCTGTTATCACGCGCTACATTCTTGACGTGGCAGCAGCCTTTAACCGCTTCTACCACAACTGCCCCATCCTCTCGGCAGAAAACGAGAGCGTTCGTGCCACTCGCGTGGCGATCACCAAAGCGGCAAACATCGTGCTGGGCAATGCCTTCCCGTTGATCTGCCTCAAGACCATGGAAAAAATTTAAGGAGAATATAAATTATGTCCGGACATAGCAAATGGGCGAATATCAAGCACAAAAAAGAAAAGACCGATGCGCAAAAGGCAAAGGTATTTACCAAGATCGGCAAGGAGATCGCCGTTGCCGTTAAGGCGGGCGGCGGTGACCCCAACTCCAACTCCAAGCTGCGTGATCTGATCCAAAAGGCAAAATCCAACAACGTCCCCAACGACAACATTGACCGCATCATCAAAAAGGCAATGGGCAGCACGGGCGAGGATTACGAGGAGATTACTTATGAGGGCTACGGCCCCGGCGGTGTTGCCGTTATCGTAGAAACCACCACCGACAACCGCAACCGCACCGCGGGCAACGTGCGCTCCTATTTCAACAAGTATCACGGCAATATGGGCACTTCCGGTTGCGTTTCCTTTATGTTTGAGGATAAGGGCGTGATCATCGTGAACAACGAGGATGGCGATATTGACGAGGATAAGCTGATGGAAACCGCGCTGGAAAGCGGTGCTGAGGACTTTGCCGCAGACGAGGGCGTGTTTGAGATCTATACTGTTGTAGACGATCTTTATGCCGTAAAGGAAGCACTTGAGGCAGCAGGCTATCCTATCGTATCTGCCGAAAAGGATAAGATCCCCGCAAATACCGTTACACTTGACGGCGAGGATGACCTGAAGTTCATGGGGCTTCTGATCGAGGTGCTGGAAGAGGATGACGACGTGATGAACGTCTACCACAACTGGGAAAACTGCGACTGATGAGCTGTAAGCTGATCATTATCCGCCACGGTGAAAGCGCCTCCAACGTAAAAAATATCATCGCGGGGCATATGAACGTTCCGCTCACCGACCTTGGGCTGGAGCAGGCAGAGCAAACTGCTGCGCATCTTGCCCCCGAGCAGATCGACGCGGTGTATTCCAGCGACTTAAAGCGCGCGTTTGATACAGCCCTGCCAAATGCCAAACGCCGCGGTCTTCCCGTGGTTGCCGATCCCGCCCTGCGTGAGATCCAATGCGGAAGATGGGAAGGGCAATCAAAGGAATTTCTTGAGGCAAACGACACCGAGGCGTATGCCGTTGGCTTCCGCCATCACTATTTCGGCTTTACCATGCCGGATGGAGAGAGCGAGGCTGACTGCCGTGCGCGTATTCTTGGCGCCCTCACTCGCATTGCAAGGCAAAACGAGGGGAAAACCGTGCTGATCGTTTCACACGGTGCAGCGATCCGCTCCTTCTTTGCGGCGATCAGCGGCCTTGAAAACGAAGAAGCGAATAAGCGCATCGACTATCCCTCAAACGCCTCTTATTCCGTGGCTCAATTCGACGGCGAGCGCTTTATTGCGATAGAATACTCGCACGACTCGCATCTTACCAACGTCACGCATGTACATATATAAAGAAAGCGGTGTCCCCCTGGCGGGGGACACCGCTTTCTTTCAATTCTCTTGTAAAAATATAGGGTTAGTATAGGCTTTGTTGCCTTCCTTATCGCGTAGCTCAACGCGCAAATAACGTTCTGTGCCGCGCAGCTTATAGCTGGCAAAATAGTGCATTCTTCCATCTACGTATTTGTACGTATTGGCTCTCATCTTTACCATTCCTTGCGAGCGACTGTTCATGAAAACTGCATCGCACGGGCGATCAAATTCTATTTCTGCCACCAAATCGTGATAAGTAACGTTAAATATTTTAATGCCTGTTGTTGCATAAAAGCTTCCTTCACGAATGGCGTTTAAAATTGCCGGTACTGTTTTTTCGGCAGCCTTTACCTCTATCCATGCGTGACCGAAATCCGGCTCGTGACTGTCATCGGTGGCAAATGCAAACAGCTTTGCGCCTCGAAGCAAAAGAGCATCCAGATAAATTTCAGATTGCGCTCTCCCGCACAGCTCGTCACATACAAAATTGTATACTTCAAGCCCGGCGTAGGAGTGATAACGAAGATAAGGGGTGATCAAATTTGCGTAGTAATAAGGGTGGCACATTACGGCAATGCCATCTTGTCTGTTTATCTCATCTATGATGCGTTGGGGAGATACATTTTTGCAATCCCCAACCTTTCCGGAGTGATCCGGATCCAAAAAATCGGGCAGCTTCTTCATGTTGATGCCAAGCATATCCAAAACGTAGTCGGGATCCTCTGCAGTGCGATAGCCGAATTCTATTCCGGGCAAAACCAAGATCCCGTCCTTTTGCAGGGTGGAAACATCTGTGATAACGTTATGGTCTGTAATAGCGAGGAAATCATATCCGTTTTTGCAATACCAATCTACAACCTCTTCGGGGGAACAATCACCGTCCGAATTGGTGGTGTGTGAATGGAGATTTCCTTTACACCAAACGCCCGGATCACGAAAGCAAGAGAAGGCTTTGTTAGACATAACAGCTCTCCTTTTTAAAAGACTTTATCAATATTATATCACGACCTGATTTAGAAGTCAAGAAAAACTCAAAAGCCGGGCACTTGAAATTGGGTGATATATGCATAAATTTTCTTTTTCGAATATACCATATAATATAGTATCTTTTGAGGAGAAAAAAGCGATGAAAAAGCAAAAAGAATGCGTGGCTATGCTGCTGGCAGGGGGCGAGGGCAGCCGCTTGCAGCCTCTGACTGCCTCACTTGCCAAGCCCGCCGTACCCTTTGGGGGAAAATACCGCATTGTTGATTTTACTCTTTCAAATTGCGCCAATTCCGGCATTGATACGGTCGGGGTCCTCACGCAGTATCAGCCGCTTGTGCTCAGCGAATATATCGGCAACGGGCAGCCTTGGGATCTTGACCGCAATTTCGGCGGTGTGCAGATCCTGCCTCCCTATAAGGCAAAGCGTGGCGGGGATTGGTACCGTGGCACAGCCAACGCTGTGTGGCAGAACCGACAATTTATCGAGCGATATGCCCCCGAATACGTATTGGTGCTGTCGGGGGATCATATCTACCGTATGAATTATCGCGCGCTGCTGGAAAAGCACAAGGAAAGAGGCGCGGATGCCACCGTTGCGGTGATCGAGGTCCCACTTTGTGAGGCAAGCCGCTTTGGAATACTTTCGGCAGACGAAAGAGATAAAATGACTGCTTTTGAGGAAAAGCCAAGCGAGCCGAAAAGCAATTTGGCCTCTATGGGTATTTACGTGTTCAATACGTCGTATCTGCTGGAGCATCTGCGCAGCGATGCAACAGATAAGGCCTCGCAAAACGATTTCGGTAAAAACGTGATCCCCACAATGCTATCAAGCGGCGGCAACGTATTTGTCTATCGCTTTAACGGCTATTGGAAGGACGTGGGCACGCTGGAAAGCCTTTGGCAGGCAAATATGGATCTGATCGGAGATCATCCCGAATTTGATCTTTTTTGGGGGAATGGCCGCATTTATTCAAGAAGTGAGGCTGTTTCGCCGCAATTTGTAGGCGATAGGGCGCTTGTGAAGGATAGCATCATCTCGCAGGGGTGCAGGATCTACGGTAGCGTAGAGCACTCGGTATTATCGCCCGGCGTGGTGGTGGAGGCCGGTGCTTGCGTGCGGGACTGCGTGCTGATGAGTAACGTGCATATCGCTGCCGGTGCACAGGTGTCCTATGCTATTTTAGACGAGGGCGTTGAGATAAAGGAAAACAGCGCGATAGGCGCCCCGCGCGGCAAAGGGGAGATCACGGTGATCGGGAGGGATGCAGAATGAGTGTGACGGGACTTATCTTATCTAACTTGCATGATAGCAAGCTGCCGGCGCTGACGGTCAAGCGCACAATGGGCGCTATCCCGTTTGGTGGTAGATACAGATTGCTTGATTTTCCGCTTTCCGCAATGGTAGAAAGCGGGCTTTCTCAGATCTATATCGTAGCGCACCACAATTATCAGTCCTTGATGGAGCATATCGGCTCGGGAAAGGATTGGGATATGGCGCGCCATACGGGTGGGATCCATATCCTCCCCCCATTCAGCGCCGCTTATGCTAATCCTGACGAGAGTTACGCCTCGCGCATGGAAACACTTGCCAGTATCACAGGACTTGTCGAGCGCCTTGAGAGTGACCTGGTGCTTTGCTGCGATTGTGACGTTCTGGGCGCGCCGCACTTGAAAAAGCTGATCGAGGCACATAAAAAAAGCGGGCTGCCTATGACGGTGGCGATCGAGCAGAGCGGGCGCGAGGAAGATCCTGAGGCCCTGCATATCTGGATCGCCTCCACCACCTATTTGGCCACCCTGCTGCGAGAGGCAAGGGAAAAGCAGCTGACTTCCTTTTACGGCGAGATCGTGCGGCGTGAGATCCGGCGCGGTAACGTGGGCTTTTACCGCTTTTCGCAACGGTTTTATCGCTTGCGATCGCTTGCTGATTATTACCGCCTGCATATGCTGCTTGCGGGTGACGAGAATGTGCGACGCGAGCTTTTGGAGGACGAGGAGTACCCGATCCTTACCAAAATTCAAAATTCTCCCCCTGTAAAATACGGAAAAAACGCGGTGGTAGAGCGCTCGCTGATCGCTGACGGTTGTGTGATAGAGGGGCGCGTTGTCAATTCGGTGCTGTTTCGCGGTGTGCACGTGGGGGCAGATTGCGTGGTGGAAAACAGTGTGCTGCTGGAGCATTGCAGCCTGAGCGGTTATGCGCGGATCAATGGCACTATTCTGGATAAAAACGTGGTGCTGGGTGGTCACGTTACGCTTTTCGGGCATCCCTCGCTCCCATTTTTTGTGGAGGAGGGAAGGATCATCAATTAAAAAAAGCCGTACGGTGGTCCGTACGGCTTTTTTTAATTGATCTTGGGGATCAGCTCGGTGAACGAGCCGTCTTTTCCAACGTATTCATCGCACAACTCGCGTGCTTGATCCTGCCCAAAGGAGTGAGGGTCGTAAATTCCGGCAACGTGAAAGCCCACCGATTTAGCGGTCTGGATGGCAAGCAATGAGTCCTCAAAAACCCATGTCAACTCGTGCGGCTCACCAAGGAATTTTTCGGCTGCAAGAAATACGTCGGGCTTGTCCTTTCCCGCACCGACCGAGCTGCAGGAAACGATCCCTTCAAAATAGTCCAGCACACCGTGGCGCCCCAAAACGATATGGATCATCTCTTTCTCGGCAGCTGATGCAATACACATTTTTACACCTTTGTTTTTCAGGTGTGCAAGCAGCTCACGTACGCCGGGCCTTAGCTCTACGACCTCGCTGTAATACCATCTGAATACCTCCATGCAAAACTGCTCAATCTCCTGTGCATCCTTGCCGATGCCGTAATTCTTGTGCATCAGATGTGCAAGAAAGTTAGCAGTTTGTGTGCGCATCGCCTTGTCGTCGGCAGGGTCCGGAACAAAGGCTTTTCCGCCAAAATAGACCTCGCCGACCTTATTATAAAATATTTCCCAGAACCCAAGCGAATCCACCAGGGTTCCATCGCAATCAAAAAGGGCAGCTTTCATTTGCACACTCATCACTCCTTGCTTGATCTGCCATGTGTCAACACGGCGATTATAGCATAAAAAACAGGTTTTGTCAATCGTACAAGAAAGCTTAGATAAATCTACCTTGCACAAGATGCTGCTTTTGCAGCATACTATTGATAGAATTAAACAAGGGGGACGCAGCATGAAGCAAGGTGGACTTTTTTCAAATACGCTGCTGCTTGGGGCAGCGTCCGCAATTACAAAAACGCTTTCCTTCTTTCTGCTGCCGCTGTATACGTCGGTGCTCTCGCCTGCAGAGTTTGGCATGGCGGATATCCTGGTCAGTACGGCGGTGCTGCTTTTGCCGCTTGCTTCCTTGTATGCGCCGGAGGCGGTGTTCCGCTTTTATACCGCGGGAGAGCGCGGAGCGATCCGCTGTGGGCTTTTGCTGTTGGGGATAGGGAACTGCACCTTTGCGCTTTTGCTTCCTTTATTGGGGTTTTCTGTGCTTTTAAGGCCTTATCTTGGGCTTTTGTATCTTTATGTTTTTTGCTCGATCCTGCGCTCATTTATGGCGCACGTGGTGCGTGCCGATGGGGAATTTCTCTTGTACACCCTGCAGCAGCTTTTTTGCGCGTTGCTGACGATGGGACTGCAGTTCTTTTTTCTGTATGTGCGTCGGCTTGGCGTTTGGGGGTATCTGCTTGCCGTGATCGTAGCGGATGGCATCACGTTTTTGCTGTTGCTTTTTTTACACTATGGGCAAGTCAAAAAAAACGGTGCGGTCACACGCGTGCTTTTTTACAGAATGCTGCGCTATTCGGTGCCTTTGATCCCAACGGCGCTGCTTTGGTGGGTGTTAAGCATCTCGGATCGGTATTTTATTCTGCATTTTCACGGTGAAGCGGTAACCGGGCTTTATGCGGCCGCGGGGCGCTTGCCCTCGCTTTTATCCTTTGCGGTCGGTGTTTTTTTAGAGGCTTGGCATTATGCGGCGCTGCGGCAGAGGGAAGGGGAAGAGGGGAGCCTGTTCGGCAGGATATATAAGCTGCTGTTGCCCTCGCTTTTCCTGCTTGCAGGAGGGTTGATCCTTGTATCAGGGCCTCTTGTCCGCTTGCTTCTTTCAAGCGAATACGAAAGCGCCGCGGCCCTGCTGCCGCTGCTTTTATTTGCCGCGCTTTGCGGCGGACTTGCAAGCTTTCTGGACAGTATATACACCTTAAAGCTTTCCACACGCTCGTCGCTGTATACCTCGTTTGTGGCGGCCGTTTGCAATCTTGCACTCAATTTTTTGCTGATACCGCGCCACGCGGCGCTTGGAGCAGCGCTTTCCACAGCAATTTCTTATGCCTTGCTGCTTTTGGTTCGTCTATGGCATACGCGCCGATTTCTTTTCTTTTCGCGGCAGAGCGCGTATCTTTTACCGGCGCTTGCGCTGATGCTTACAGCGGCCATTCTTTATGCGCTTGGTCACCGGATCACAGCATCGCTTATTTTGCTTTTTTCTTTGCTTGTTTTGTGGCGCCTTATCTTACGGGCGGCGCTCTTTTTTGGAAAAAGGGGTGTGATACTGCTGAAGGATCTGAAAAAAAGAAAAGAATATCGCAAAAAAATTTGAAAAAACTATTGCAATTTATTTTTGTTTGTGGTATAATACCCTTCGTGTGTGAACACGGAATATAAGGGTGGTCCGCTGCGCAGCTCTGCATGAACATCCGGATTTTAAAGGAGGCCATAAAATGAACTTGATTCAGGCTTTTACAAACGAGCAATTGAAGGCAGAGGTGCCGGTGATCCGCATTGGTGACACCGTTCGCATCCACAACAAGATCGTGGAGGGCACCAAGGAGAGAATTCAGCTTTTCGAGGGTACCGTTATCGCTAAGCACGGTGGCGGCATTTCCGAGACCTTTACCGTAAGACGTATTTCCTACGGTGTAGGCGTGGAAAAGACCTTCCCCCTGCATTCTCCTAACGTTGCAAAGGTTGAAATTACCCGTGTTGGTAAGGTTCGCCGTGCAAAGCTTTACTACCTGCGTGACCGTATGGGTAAGGCTTCTAAGGTTAAGGAAAAGATCTGATTGCCTTAAACATAAAAGGAGTGCCGCTACGGCACTCCTTTTATGTTTTTTTGTTTTTCTACTTGCAAAAAAGGGAAAAGAATGATATGATTATGTTAAATCCCGTAAAGGAGTAAAAAATTATGAAGCTTAGTGTACTTACAAACCTGTTTGGCTCGCTCTCGCTCGACGAGGCACTTGCAAAATTTGAAAAGCTTGGCATTGAAAGTGTTGAGATCGGCTGCGGCGGATACCCCGGCAAAGCACATTGCGATCCTAAGCTCCTTCTTGCAGACGAAAAGGCGCTTTCCAAGTGGAAAAACACCTTTAAAAAGCATCATATCGAGGTGTGCGCGCTCTCGGTACACGGCAACCCCGTGCATCCCGATAAAAAGATCGCACAAAAGTTCCACAGCGACTTTTGCGATGCCGTGCTGCTTGCCGAAAAGCTTGGTATTGATACTGTGATCACCTTTTCCGGCTGCCCCGGCGGCTCACCCGAGGATAAAACCCCCAACTGGGCGACCTGCCCCTGGCCCGAGGATTTCCTTGGCGTGCTGGATTATCAGTGGAACGAGGTGCTTATTCCGTACTGGCGCGAGACGGCGGCCTTCGCCAAGGCGCACGGCGTCACGCGTATCGCGTTTGAGATGCATCCCGGCTTTTGCGTGTATAACCCCAAGACGTTGCTTCGTCTGCGTGAGGCGGTCGGTGACGTGATCGGCGCGAATTTCGACCCCTCGCACCTCGTCTGGCAGGGCATTGATCCCGTGGCGGCGATCCGCGCGCTGCAGGGCGCGATCTATCACGTGCACGCAAAGGACACCAAGATCGAC